>CAJXZK010000006.1 GCA_913063055.1 uncultured bacterium | reverse complement strand
TTCAAGCAGAAGACGGCATACGAGATCTAGTACGGTCTCGTGGGCTCGGAGATGTGTATAAGAGACAGCAATGATGCCGTAGCTGCCACATAGATTTGGAGTATCTTTGAGCGCTTTCGACCAATCTAAATGGGCTGGCCCCTCTGGTGGCAAACCATGATAGACCCTGCCATCGGGATAAAAATAGAATTGCTCTTCTTGGCAGATTAGACGTTTGCCTTCAAAGGTCTGGCCAAAGCGAGTGAACAAGCCAGATAACACTTTTGCCTTGTTGCCTGCTGTGGCAGAGGCCGTCAAGATCGTTCCGTTTTTCTTGTTTTCCTTGGTAACTTTGCTCTTGCCAAGATCTGAACTGCTTTTGATTTCTGCTTCAGACTGGGTGGGAAATACCAGTTTTATTTGTCTGGCCGAGATTTGAAATTGCTCGTTACCTTTGTACTGGTAGGAGGGCAGCATCTGCACCGTGTATTTGTTTTTGACTATAGCAACAATGGTGGCAGGCAGAGGAATAGTGGTATCAGAAGTGGTTACAGTAACCTGATCTCCAACTTTTGCTGTCAGTTGTGATTTGGCCTCAGTCGGTTTACTTAATAAAGCTGTCGCTGTCGTCAGTATTAGTGCGACGGTATACGCGCCAATTTTTTGCAGTGCCATTATTCCTCATCAGTTTCTTCAAGCTTAAATGAAATGCTCTTAAAACAGAACTTCCCCCTCGTTGGACGAAGGGGAAGACATGTTGTGGTGGATTAGGTAAGGAGGAGGCGGCAACAAGCAGGAAACCCGCCTGTGCTTCATATTTCAATCATACCAGCGAGACTTAGCTGAAGCTGTTAAAAAACTTGAAGAAGACCTATGTAAATGCCCGAGGGCGAGAACGATTAGATTTCTTTAACAACAACAGCTCGAATAACTACGAATTGGTCCAAGGAGATGTGGCTTGTGTTGAACCTTGACTTCCTCGACCGGGATACAAGAAATCAAGAGCGCCTAAGCCAAGATCAGAATTGAGAGACTCTGAAGGTGTAGGCATTCCGGCAAGTGTATCGCCATAAGGAACGTATGGTGTCTCGACTACTGGTTTAGCAGGCGGAGTGATACGAATATTCGAAGGACAGAACACATAGACTTGCTCGCTCAGTTTGTGGAAATCACCGTCAAGTGCAGCTGAGGCACCAGCAACGAAGTCAACCAGGCGGCTTGCGTCTAGCTTTTTCATATTCTCAAGAGAAATAGTGGTGGCAGCGCGTGAACGCAAACACTCAACAATTTCTAGAGCTTCTTCAAATGATACTGGGCTGAATATTGAAATCTGGGTGCCTAATCTGGTTGGTGCGTTCTGGCGAACGGAACCCAATGCCATCATGCGACGATCTTGCAGGGCTGGGAAAAGATCAATTTCTCTTTTCCCAGACTTGGTCTCGTTAGCAAATATAGGTTTGTCCTGTGGGCTGTCTCTGTAGTCGTCAACCATGGCTTTCCCTTTTTTATGCTTGGAAATAAATACTGATTGCTATCAATTTTAGTCGTTTCTTCAAAATGCGCAAGAGGCACCACAAATGGTGACAACTAATAAAAGAGCTGCGATTTGCTATTAATTGTATATGCACCGCAGGTGGTTATAAAGGTGTATCAGGTAGATAAAGGGAGGCAAGAAGCTCACAGGCACGCATGTCATCGACAACTGTAACCTTAATGTTGTTATTTGAGCCTGCAAAAATTACAACCTGGTGGCCAAAATGTTCCAAAATCGCAGCATCGTCTGTAACACCAATACCGAGCCTGGCCGCCTCTTGGTGACACTGCCAGAGCAATTCGAATGGTGCCGCCTGTGGCGTTTGTACCGCGAATAAGTGCTCTCGGTTAATTGTCTGACAAATTTTATCTTGCTCTACTCTTTTTAAGGTATCTGATACCGGAGTGGCAATAGTGCAGGCACCTCTAGCGGTGACTGTAGCGATGGCATCTTCAATTGTCTTTGCTGAGATAAAAGGTCTGGCAGCGTCGTGCACCAAGACAAAATCTGGCTTGCCAAGTTCTGATAGTTTACTCAAACCTTTATATACCGATTCCTGCCTGGTGCTACCACCGGCAATGACTGATATTTTTGAGAGCTGGGAAGTGGGAAAAATCACTTCTAGCTCGCGGCGAATTTCATCGACAAAGTACGCCGGTACTGTCACTACAATGCTGCCAATTTGAACGTTTTTATATAGCCTAGATAGCGACCATATATACAATCGATATCCATTAAGGGGCTGAAATTGCTTTGGCTCGCTAGGACCAGCAGGTCCAGCCTGACTAGCAAATCTGCTACCAGAACCACCAGCAACTAAGACAGCGCTAAAAGAAAACTGTCTTGCTTCTGCTGCGTCAGGCAATTACTTAACCCTGTGACTAAAATCCTGCAGTTGGTACTTCTTGAACCGGCATAACTGACAGCGATTCTACTTCAGCGTGTGCTTCTACTTTAGTCTGTGATTCTACTTCAGGCTGTGATTCAGCACTGGGCGAAGTGTCATAGACATGGTTGTCAGCGTCTACAACTGCTTGAATTTGCGCCTCGGTATCAGCGTCAAGCCCGGAAGCAACAGGAGCATCGAAGAGCTCAAGTTGGACATCTTTTTGTAGTGAAATTTGTTCTTCTTCGGGACGGTCTTTATTGGTGGCGGTCTCAAGTTGATGCCGCCAGGTTTGACCATCTTTGGATAGTCTGAAGTATTCCTGGAACTTTTTAGTGGTTGTGAGCAAAGGCGAACGGCCGTCTTCACGACGATGAATTAGTTCGCGAGCAATAAGCTCTTTGATGTGATCATAGGCACCAGCCCCACGCAATTTGATTACTTCAGATTGAGCAACTGGTTGCTTGATAGCAATTGCTGAAAGTGTTCTCACTAAAGAAGTTGGCAATTCAAATGGTGCAAACTCATCAACGAGACCGGAGAACTCGTCTTTTACTTGCAACATATAACCGTCTTCATCAGCAATTTCGAGGGCGCTATTGCGGGTCTCGTAGTCGTTGATTAGCTCAAGCATGGCTTTGCGTATATCTTGCACGTCTTGATTTAGAGTGCGAGCAATTACGGCAGCCTTGATGGGCTTATCGGTTAAAAACAAAAGTGCTTCAATGTGATTTTTTAGACTCATGGCTCTGTCATCTCTGTGATGGTACTACTGGCGATGCTGCTGTTAGTACTAATGATAGTGCTAGTACTATTAGCATCGCTATTGCTAATATCACTGGTAGTGCTAGATGGACCGACCGGTAGAGTCAAGAATAACGGACCGTAGAACGTTTCTTGCTCTAGATCTATCTTACCTGCATTTGACAAAAATAGTGCGGCTAAAAATACTTCAACCCAGTCTTGCTTTACAGACAGTTTTAAAACTAAATCAAAAACTTCAATACCCTGCCCACTAAGCATGTTCTGAATGATCCATTGTTCTATCAACTCAATAGATTCTTGGATATCTTCATCGTGAGCAAGATCGAGAATATCATCGTAAGCATTAACTTCATGATGATCTGAAAGATCGATAGTTGCTTTCGGTTTCTTCTGCTGTCTAGTCTTCTCAACTTTCTCAGCTTCACGCAGAGCTGCGATCAGTTGTTCCAGTGTAACCTTGCGTTCGCGAACTTGGGTTTTCTTCCTCTGCGCCCGTCTAACAATTGCTCCTTCTAAATCTTTGAAGGTTAGCTGTCTACCAACTTCTTGCTTGTTAGAGTCATAAAGAATCGGTCCGCCTTCATCGTCGAAATCAAGAAAGTCATCGGCTACCGGATTAAGGCTGCTATTTGCTAGAGACAGAAGTGCTTCTGCTTTCATGCGCAAAAGTACAGCGGCATGGAAAATTACTTTTCCACTGAGGCGCAAACTTTCTTTCGGGCTGGCAGCAATGGCCTTAAGGAACTTATCGCAGACGTCGATGATATCGACGTTCTTTGGATCGATTTCGCCTTTTTCTGCCATCTTCACCAGAATCTCAATACCTGAGTCTGGCTCGCTCTTGAAGGCATAATCATTACCAGCTCGAATGACATCGGTCGATTCGGGCTGCATCAGGTCCGTGCCCAGTCCGGCTGCTAGAGGTGCCAGGGCTGGATCGGCAAGTAGCTCCCCTGTTAATTCGGCCGGCATTTGAGCAAGAATTTCAGCTCTGGTTAAAGGAGCGAAATCAGAAGTAGGAGATGGCGGGGCAAAAGATTCAGTGGGAAAAGTGCGAGTACTGAGCGGACTAGCCTTTTTGCCAGCTGACTTTTTCTTGGCAGGAGCCTTAGTGCTAGCCAATTCGGACTCACTAGTAGCGGCAACTTTCTTGCGGCCTTTGGTAGGAGGCTTTAGTGCCCCTGCCAAATTCTGAATAGTCACATCGTTAAATATGTCACTGCTCATGCACTAAGCTCCAGCTGCAACAGGAAGTTGTGACTCATCAGGTAGTTGCACTTCTTTAATGCCGACAACCCGCGAGAAGCCATCAGCTCTCAGGGATACGCCAATAGCATGGTCAGCGTTTTCAATCATTGGACGACGCAGACTTACCACCACAAATTGAGCGCTGGCTGACTGGGTCTTAACCATGCGGGCCAAACGCTCGGCGTTAGCACCATCAAGCATCATATCGACTTCGTCGAAGGCGTAGAACGGTGCTGGTGCGAAACGCTGGAAGGCAAACACGAAGGATAGAGCGGTAAGCGACTTCTCTCCACCAGAAAGAGCCTCAATGCGTTGCATCTTCTTGTCGCGCGGCTGTGCTCGGATAATCAAGCCACCTTCAAACGGACTCTCTGGGTTCTCCAGCTCAAGTCTGCCTGTACCGTGGGAGAGTTCATGGAAGATATCTTGGAAGTTGGCATTAATAGCGGTGAAGGCTTCCATGAAGTTCTCTTTCTTCAATTGACCATAGCCGAGGATGCGGTGGTCAATCTGTTCGCGTTCATCACTGAGAGTTTCTAGATTTTCAGCTAGCTCTCTTTGACGCTCTTCTGTCTGATTGTAGTCCTCTAGAGCTTTCATGTTGACTGGTTCTAAGGCGCGCATACGGCGCTCCAGTCTTTCTACTTGCTGCTTGAGCTGCTCTACGGTACCGGCATTAGGTGGTTCGTAGTTTGGATTTTCAGCCAGAATCAACGCAATTTGTTCTTTTACTAGAACTAATTGTTGCTCAATTTCATAGTGAGTCATCTTGCGCTCATTTCTATGCTCTTTGACGCGAATCAGCTCTTGATCGACTTTGGTGCGCTCGATTTCAGAAGCAGTCACTTTCTCGTGAATGTCTTCTTTGGCTTTACGCATAGATTCAAGCTCATCGGAGATAGCCGAAACTTTCTTCTCCATCTCACCGATGGCAATGCGCATGCCATTTATGACGGCTTCATGAGTTGGTCTTTGCCCTTCGAGTTCATCTAACTCAGCACCCAATTCGTTGGCCTGAAGGGTGAGGTTCTCGCGGTTGTTAATTTCAACGCGCTCTTCGGTTTCAGTAACGTCGATTAAGCGCTGTAGCTCTTTGAACTCGGTCTCGACAGCAATCTGGGCTTGCCTTAGTTCTTCTGATTCGATAATCAGTTTCTCTAAGTGAGTCTTCTTGCCCTTATCGCGGGCACCTTCAAGTGAGTCTTCTAGCTTGGTTATCTCAGCGGTTAAAAGCTTAACCTGAGCATCAACTTGCACGGTCTCTTGGTCGATAACGTCCATCTCGTCGCCCTTGCTGCGCAATTGCGGTTTGATGCTCTCGACGTCGTCTTCCATGTTTTTGACAGACTTACGGTTGTTATCGAGTTCGGCAGATTTCTGAGCCAGAACCTGACGAGCGCTGTTGAGTTTGCCTCGCTCTTCATTTAGAGCTGTCTCTAATTCTTTGAGCGAATCTTTCAGCCATCTCACCTGGTCGGCCAAACTCTTAGCTGTCTGTTTAAGAACAGCCAGGTCAGTTTCGCCACGATTGCCAAAGTGAAGCTTGGCTTTGTTGTCGTTACCACCTGAGATACTACCTGACTTGTCGAATAGTTCGCCGCCTAGAGTAACCATGCGAGCTTGGTTTAGAAGCTTTCTGGCGTTCTCCATGGTGTCGACAATAATTGTTTGGCCGCAAGCATATTGGAATGCTTTGACAAACTTAGGATTGAAATCAATGAGGTTATAGGCAAAATCAATGATGCCTGGGCGATTGGGGAGCAATCCTGGAGGCTGGGTTTGAATTTTGTTTAGAGGTACAAAAGTAGCGCGACCAGCCTGATTGGCTTTTAGATATTGAATGCAATCTTGAGCAACCTGGTCGTCGTCAACAACGATATGTCCTAAACGCGGACCAATGGCGGTTTCAAGAGCGGTGGTGTATTGATCATCTACGGAGCCTAGCTGGCCAATGGTGCCGTGTACTCCGGGAATATTGGCAGACAAAATGGCCTCTACCGCACGACCATAGCCAGATTCGCCAGCTACTTCACGGGTGGTTTCAAGCTCAATTAAGCGGCGATTAACCGTATCTTGGGCATGACGCTTCGATTCAATTTCTTCTCTGGTACCAGCCAGTTCGCCTTCGTACTGTTGCAAAGAGCGCTCGATACCGGCCACTAAAGCCTGGTGATCGACAAAATCTTTTTCTTGTTTGGCGAGCAGACCTTTGGTTTGAGCAGACTTTGTAATTTGCTCAGTGGCTTTGGTGCGCATGGCATCAAGCTCACGCTCAAGCGACTCACGGCGGGTGCGCAGTTCTGTTTTCTTAACTTCAAGACTGTGACGATCGTCGCGGAGCTTCTGCAAATCACCATGCAAGTTAGAGATTTTGTCTGACGACTTATCTTTCTCTTGGCGCAGAACTTCAATTTCGGCCATGACAGCGCTAAAAGCGCCCTGGCGCTCCATTAAGCCAATGCGTACCGCTTGCTGGTCAGCTTGGTGCTGTTTCTTTTGTTTGGAAATATCAGAAAGGTGTTTATCGATAGCCTTGATTTGGCCGCCAATTTGCTTGGACTGTTTGGATTTTTCACCAATAACGCCATTTAAATTGGAGAGCTTGTTCTCTTCGCGAGTTAGTTCGCCTCGCTTAGTCTCTAGCTCTTGACGCAGCAAGAGCTGCTCGTTGCCGCCCTTCTCGCGAATTTCTTGATCGATGCGACCCATTTCGGTACGCAGACCGAGCAAATTGACTTCAGTTTGGTGTAACCGTTCGATCAGTTCTTCTTCTTTTTTATTGAGCTTTTCAATTTCTCTAAGCTCAATGGCGCAACGGTTTTCTAAATCAGCTGAACGGACAAAGACGAGATCGCGCTCGACTACTTCTTTTTGATTTTTCAGCTCAAGATACTTAAGAGCCTGATCTCGGTCTGTTTTCAGAGTTTCAAGACGAGAGAGAATCTCAGTAAGAATGATTTTTTGCTGTTCGATTTTTTCGCCAACCGACTCAAGCTCGTTCTGGGCTTGATCAATACGGCGGTCGAATTCAGCCACACCCGCCAATTCGTCGATGATTTTGCGGCGCTCGGTGGAGCTCATGGTGACGATGCCGGTGACGTCGCCTTGCATGATGACGTTGTAGCCAGTGGGGCTAACGTTGTATTTGGTCAGCTCTTCGTGCACTTCAGTAAGAGTGGCAACGCGGCCGTTAAGTATATAAGTAGATGTATAGCCGGTATCTTTTACGCGGATTCTGCGGGTCACTTCAAGCTCGGCACCGTCGTCGTGACAGAAGCGTACACGCACTTTGGCTTCAGTTTTGCCGCTCAAGTTATTGAGCAGATCAGGCAATCTTTCAGCCCGCATTGTTCTTGTGGAAGATAAACCCAAGGCAAAGAGCAGGCTGTCAATGATGTTTGACTTGCCTGAACCGTTTGGCCCGGAGATGGTCGTGAAGCCATCTAATAGTGGGACTAACGTCTGCTTCCCGAATGACTTGAAGTTATCAAGTTCGATTTCTTTGATTCGCAAAGATACACCTGAATGATGCTAGAGATGGCACCCTATTGCCGCATTAGACTACACACTGCATTTAGTGTCAAGAGTAGACAATACTTAGCATGACAATATTATCCCGAAATTGCCGTGCTGTCATCATTTTGGCCCCAAATTGCCGATTTTTCTCTGACTTTTCTTTGATTGAGCACCACTTTTTGATCGATTGAATATCTATTTGGGTCGATTTGGCAATATTCTGTCTGTCTAGCTCCTAGACTGTATCTATCTAACAAGTCGCACCGCAGGTGGTGAGGATTCGGCAGGTATTTAACATATCGCTATAGGTGTTTAACTGCTACTTCGTGCTGCCAACTATATAGTGAGGGTATAGCTAATCTGACTAGAATTAAGCTAATTTTGGCTGTTTACACCCTATAGAAAGAGTAGGGCCAAACAGATATACTTTTCTTGTAGCTATTTGGTGTTCCGGTGTCACAATCTCATACTTCCAGTCAAATTGGCGATTTGCTCGTCGCCGCAGGCCTTGTTTCTCCTGACAGTATTGAATCTGCCCTGGTTATGTCAAAGGGGCGCAAAAGTCCACTGGGTAAGGTTTTGGTGGAGTCTGGTCTGGTTACAGAAAGGGAGCTTAACGGCACCCTGCAGGCGCAAAACTTGATTAGAGAGAGATTAATTAGCCCAGAAAAGGCTAGTGATGTTTTGAAGCTTATGCGCGTCAATGGCGACACCTTTGTCGACAATCTTTTTTCTATTGGCTGCGAAATTGAAGCGATTAATTTTGGTCGCAACCTCGGCAAGCTTTTTGTCGATGCCGGTGCCATTTCTCCCCATAAGCTTTCACTGGCCCTCGAAACTAGTATTTTGTCTGGCCTGCCGATTGTGCGTGTACTGGTGCTGCAGAAATCGGTCAATGAAATGGTGGCCTATGCTGGTTTGACGGCTCAACTCTTGGTTAACGAGCGTAAGATTGGCTACGACCAGGCTGTCGGAGCGCTCAAGCTCTCCCATATGCACAACGAGCATATTGAAGAGATTCTCGAATTTGGTGGTTTGAAGCGTTATCGCGAAGAAAATTCAGTCCGCTTAGGTGAGCTATTTGTGCTCTCTGAGCTTATTTCAGAGCTAGATTTGCTCTCTTGCGTTGAAAAAAGTATGGCCGAAGCTAAGCCTTTGGGTCAGGTTTTAGTCGACGAGGGCATCATCAGTGAGCTTATTGTCTCTTCAGCTTTGCGTGCCCAAAAGTATATAGCTGAAGGCACTGTTGACCCTGTTCGTGCCGCCCAGATGCTCGGTTTGTGTGCCAAGACTGGCCGCCCCTTAGAATTTTCAGTAGAAGAATTGGCCGCCATGAAACCAGTAATGGTGCGGCCATTTAGCGAGCTAAAAGAGAATCTTAGCCTGGTCGATATGATTGAAATTATCGGTATCGTCAATAGCGCAGAGCTAGAGCAGGTAAGGCTTGTCGAGCAGCGTGAAAGTGACAAGCTGGAGCAGTTTTTAGTTAATCGCGGCTTTGTTGATCAAGAAAAGCTCGACGCAATTAAAGCTGGTCATGCACTGATATCTCAGGGCGTACTTACTGCCGAGCAGCTGATCTTTGCCTTCCACGTCTGGCTCTGGCGCCGTGGCGACTTTGTTTCTACTCTCAACCTTCTAGGTTGGAAAGCTTGATCCGTTTTTATTCCGGCACATTTGCCCGGATGCTATTCCTTATATAGGGCGAATGAAGTGCCCAAGAAAATCATAAAGAACTGCGTCTATGAATTTGCTGTGGCGCTTACTGCCCAATTGTCTGAGCTTGGATTTTGCCAACTGGCGCCGGTTCTTAACCCCGCAGCTCAGAGTTTGCTTGAGCTTGAGGATAGCGAACTCATCTACTTGGAGAAATCTATTCTTGATTGGCAAGTTCGTGGCGAGTCTATTGCCATAAGCATTTTGCGCAATGGTGAGACAGTGATTGTGATTGACGTAAATGTGCGCAAGCCTAGAGGCGGCCGCTATCACTATGGGGTCTATATGACTATGGTGCACGTTCCCACTGTTCGTATGCTCTCACAGATTCAGAGACTACCCATAGATCCTCTTTCCCGCACATATCGGTGTGGTCCAATTGATCAGTATTTCACAACCGTTACCAATGACTTGCCTGAATATTCGTCTAGCTATTTATCCAAAGACATATGGAAGGAGCATGGCGCGAAGGTTCTCGACTATTACGTGAGCGGTATCAAAAACGACTTACTGCCGCAGGTTACAGAGCCCTGGCTGGCGAAAGACCTTTTTCTTCTTTGCCAGAAGCATATAGATGAACCGGCGGTGCGAAAAGTGTTTCCATCATTCAATAAATACCGTCCTCTTCCTGCTGGCGAGCTTCGGTCTAATAGAGCTCCATCCGTGCGGGTTTCAGACTCCATACTATCTGCACTGGCCGGTTATCCAGATTTAGGGATGGAGATTATCGTGCATATTTTGGAAGAGCAGGAACGGAGGGAGGCAATGGTGCCAGATCTTGAAACGCGCAGAAGAAGCTTCATTCCAGTTGCAGGCGATATGGAATATATCGACGACCACTTTTTGGATCAGTATCTCGAGCTGGTCAAAACTGTGCCTAAAGAGTCTTAAGCAATTTTTCGGCCTGCTCTTTTTCTGGACCGCTAGTATCTTCTATAAAGCGCATCAGCTGTGCCTTTGCTTCAATTGGCTTTTTCTTTTGCACATAGAGTAGAGCTAAGTTGTAGCGTGCTTTGCTATATTTTGGTGCTAGATTGATAGCCTTTGTATATTCTTCTATGGCCTCATCAACTTGCTTTTTCTCCGCCAGTACGAAGGCGCGGTTGTAGTGACAGACTGGCTCTTGGGGATATTGCTTGACCCACTGCTGGAGATATTTGAGTAAGTCTTTGTCTTCATTCATGATGTCTAGCACTTTCATCAAAGGCAAAAAGACTTGCTTCTTTTCCGCAAAACCACTGCTTACTTCTAGAGCGCGTTCAAACTGTAAGCGCGCTCCCAGGAACTCTTTATTGTCCATATGCAGCTTGCCCAGGGCCATATGAGACTCGGGGCTTTGTGGATAATCGCGGGTGGCTAGCGAGGCTGTTTTGATCGCCGCATCGAGATCGCCCATTTTTGCTTGACACTGGGCTAGCTTTATTAGTGAGTCAGGGTTCGCTTTATTGAGACTGGCGGCCTGTTTTAGATAGACCGAGGCCTGTTTGTAGTTTTCAATCTGCATGGCCAGGTCACCAGCTGTGGTGAGAGCACCAGGATTAGTGGGGTAGCGTTTGACCATCTCAGTAGCTAACTCTTGGGCGCGCGCTTTATCGCCCGATTGACTGTAGACGGCCATTCTAGCGCGCATAAGAGCTAGGGCTAGTCGGCCTGAAAGGGGCATGCCTTCCAACTTTTCTAGGATAGCTAAAGCCGATGAGGCATCTTTGTTCGCTAGTAAAATATTGACTTGATTGAGGAGATTGATTGGATATTTAGCTGGACTAATGAGCCAGGGCGACGTGCTAGAGGCTTTCTTAATAGCTGTTGCCGCGGTAGCAACATTGCCTGTCAGTGCTAAAAGGCAGAGTCGATTGTTCTCGATGCGTGCTTGCGCAGTAGCACTAAACTTCTCTTTGCTGCCCTCAAGTGCTGATTGTTTTGTCATGGCCTCGGCTAAACGGCCTGCTAGAGCCAAATCAAAGGCCTGCACAAGGTTGCAATCCGGGCCATTGATTTTGCTCAGTAGTGCCCCTTCACCCTCTGCCACCGGCGGTGCGCTAAATTCGTCGAGCACTTTGACATCGCTTGTGGCGCTGCCTAGAATCATCTGCTCTGCCTGAAAGCGTGTCTGTGCCAATCTCTTATCGTCTATCGAACCCTTTAGTTTAGGCCCGCTGCTAGGGCTTGCGACCTGACCAAAGGCCTGATAGCGGCCCAATAGCAAATGCAATTGCTCTGATTGAAAAGGTAAGCTGGCGTAGACATCGGCACCCCCATCTTCTTTACTCAGAAGATTGACCGCTAGTCTTTTATCGGTCTGCAGTCGCCTTTTCAATATACGATTGGCATAGACTGCAGCTGTGTCAGTTTGGTCGGCTTTAGTGGCTGGTTCGGCGAAAGTGAACTGTGCATTTGCCGGCGTAGCAATGAGCAGCAGGCAACTTACACTAGTAATTGATTGAGTAATAAAAGCTTTCATCTATCTGGAATTATATCTATACTGGTCGTTTTGGGCTAAAAGCTCCAGTTTTAGGATTACCTTTTTGAACTACGCAGTCACTTTTGAACTTGAAGCTGAATGTCCCTGGTCGGGGGCAAGGGCGGGGAAATTTCACACCCCCCATGGCACGGTTGAAACCCCTGTATTTATGCCGGTGGGCACTAATGCTGCCTTGCGCGCTCTGACATTTGAGCAAACTGACGATTGCGGTGCTCAAATAGTACTTTCTAACTCATATCACCTTTATCTGCGCCCAGGCCATGAGTTGATTAAAGAGGCCGGCGGTCTGCATAAGTTTATGAATTGGCACAAGCCAATTCTCACCGATTCAGGCGGGTTCCAGGTTTTCAGCCTTGATGAATTGCGCAAGATCACAGATAAAGGCGTCTTTTTTAAAGATCACCGTGGCGGTCGCGAGCACTTTATCGGACCGAGTGAGTCGATGACCATTCAAAATGCCATTGGCGCCGATATCATCATGGCCTTTGATGAATGCGTCAAGAATCCCGCTACTTTTGAAGAAGCTCAGTCGGCAATGGAGCGCACCCACCGTTGGCTAGAAATTTGTGTTGACAAGCACGCTCGCAGTGCTGACCAGGCTCTGTTTGGCATTGTTCAAGGCAGTATCTATGAAGATCTGCGGCGGCAGTCGGCCAAGGCTGTAACAGCATACGACCTTCCAGGTTTTGCCATTGGCGGCGTAGCCGTGGGCGAGGACCGCAAGACCATTGAGAATGTGGTGCTCTATACAACTCCTCTCTTGCCACGCGAGAAGCCACGCTATTTGATGGGAGTGGGCACTCCTTGGGACATCATCTATGCCATCAGATGCGGTATTGACATGTTCGACTGTGTCTCTCCCACCCGCCTGGCTCGGCACGGGGCGGCCTTTACCAAAGAGGGGCGTATTTCTCTAAAGAACTCCCCTTATAGAAAAGACTGGGGTCCCATTGATAGCGAGTGCACTTGCTCGACCTGTGCCAATCACAGCCGGGCTTACTTGCATCACCTAGTGCGCCAAAACGAGATGGCCGGAGCAATGTTGCTCTCCATTCATAATGTCAGCTATCTAATAGATGAGGCACAGAATTGCCGCAAAGCTATTCTAGAAGGCCGTTTCCAAGACTACTTTAGTCGTTGGTCTTCAGCTCGCGAACATCCTGAGCTTCTATAGCTTCGACATTCTTTGTTTCTAGTAGAACAGGATCTTGATTGTCTTTATCGCTGACGATTAGCTTGGGCTGGTCGCTGCTTGCTGGCGCGCCCATTTGGCCTTTGAGCATCATCAATTCCATTTCGATGTCGGTTTTGCCTTCAAAGTTTTTGAATTGCTTATCAAGTTGGTCACTGCCTAGTTCGCCGAGAGCGGCTGCTTTGGCCTCGCGCTCCAGAACTTTAGTTTCCATCCGTTCAATAACGTTCAAAGTGCCATTTGAATTGGTCTTTGAGAGAATCTCGTTGGCCTTCATTGTGGCTTTGGCAGCTTTGTCCCGGGCAATCAAAACTTGTTTCTTGGTGTGAGCCTTTTGTAGCTCATTTTCAAGCTCGGTGAGGCGCTGTCTCAGGCCCGATGTCGCTTCTTTTTGTACTTTAAGCTGTTGCTCTAAGTCGGTTGAAGCCTGTGCATACTGCTGCTTTCTTTGCAGAGCCTGACGGGCTAGTTCATCGTTGTTCTGTTGAACAGCCATGGCTGCGCGGTTCTGCCAGGTAGCGGCCTGGTCTTTATTCTTCTGCAATTGTTGCTCAAGCTGTTTTTCGGTGGCAATCGCTTGAGCGACGGCCTGCCTCACTTGAATTACATTGTTCTGTAAGTCGTTATAGGTCTGTTCTAGCATCATCTGTGGATCTTCTACCTTGCCCAGAATGGCATTGAAGGCAGCCTTGATGATTTGTGCAAGCCGATCGAACATCTACTGATAACTCCTCTTACCTGTCTAGACCAACCTAGACCCATCTGGACTAAAGTCTATTCTAAAGATAAAGACTTAATACTCATAGCATGAATTTGCTCTTAGCATTTCAACTGCTCTAGCTAGGTCTCTACATTTTCACTTATGCCCGGTTTTAGCGCTCAAAAGCTGCCTAAACTTAAAACCTATGTTCTAGGGTGTACATTAGAATTAGCGCCGGAATTTGACGCTTTCCCATAGGTATGTTGAAAACTTTATGAAGAATCAAACCGACGAACCGATGGGCGGACTGGGCGCTCAAATTATGATGGCTTCAGAGCTGGGCTCGGCAATAGTCGTCTTAACTGTGCTCGGTTATTTCGCGGGAGCCTGGATGGATGGGCGTTTCCAGTCTTCACCCTATGGCGTGATTGTCGGTATATCCATTGGTTTTGGCCTTGGCATTGCCTTTGTTATAAAACGTTCAAACGACATGGACAAGAAGCGCTGAACCAGTCTTGGGTGGCGCTGCCAATCTTTTCCCTCAATAATCAAAGCTTTTGCTGGCGCCAATTTGGCCAAAGCCTATCTGCTATTATTTGAGGCGACTTCTCCTTGACTGAGCGGCGAAATTTGGCGGCGTAATCAAGTAGAGAAGCCAACCGAAGCGAAGCTTCAAAATTTTTATATGACTTACCTCTAAAAGAGCGGGAATAGCTGAATGTTAGGCGAGAGTTTACCCTTAAAAGAATTAGTACACGACCCATCGATCACCGGCATTCAGTTGCCCTTGAACCTGGGAACTGTGGGCGATATTCACGCTGACACCATCATTCTCAGCTGGACTGCCATGGGCCTGATTCTCTTAAGCTGCTCGGCCATTACCAGTAATCTCACTGTCGAAGGTCCCGGTGGCAAAGGCCAGGGAATTCTTGAAGGGCTTTATACCTTCATTCTCGATATTGCCAAAGGCTCAATCGGTGATCATCGCTATAAGCCTTATATGCCGCTTCTCTGCGGTCTATTCATGTTTATCTTGGCTAGTAACTTAATTGGCATTCTGCCTTATCAAGTGCTCGAGCATATGTCCTGGTGGCCCCATGTCGACGGCAAGCACTTTGAAGTGGCTGCTGCCACCACTGATTTCAACGTCACAGCTGGTCTTGCTGGTCTGGCCATTGTTACTTACCTGGTATCAGGAGCTTTGGCTCATGGTCATCACTATGTTGGTCTTTTCTTATGGAAGCCAATCGCTCCGCTTGAGTGGCTCGACCTTGTGGTTCGTCCTGCAACACTAGCTCTTCGTCTTCTTCTGGTAATCACCGCCGACGAAATGTTGAGAAGCGCTTTCTTGGGTATGTGTCCTGTGATCTTGCCTTCGTTTGTGATGGCCTTCGAAGTCTTCATCGCTGTTGTTCAGGCCTTCGTCTTCACCCTTCTTACATCTATCTACATCGGTGCAGCAGTGGCCGACCACCACTAGGTCTTAACCGCTCATTGTTCATCGTTCACTGTGTTCACAATTTGACTTTGCTGGTAGCCAAGAACTTCTCAATCGGAGTGGTCTTGGCTACTTGCTATCAACAATGGCTGCTAGTGCAGTGTTTAGTTACTAACTTCGTTAGGAAATTGTTCACTTTAATTAGCTGCTTTCACGGCTCAATTTTAACGACATAGAATAGAAAGCGCTTGGGCAGCCAGTTCTGTTGCTGCTTAACCGCTTTTAAGCGCCAATGGGGCGATTTTGGGGTTATGCATCGACTGATATAATCAGTACGCCTTTTGAATTCGTTCCGCTATGGAGCGACAGTTCAAAATAGCTGGCGAAATTTTTCGATTGTGTTAAGGAGATTTTCTGTGGACCACCAACTGATTGCCCAGGCCGGAGCCGTCGCGGGCGGAATTGATAGTCAAACTGTAATCAGAGCAGCAGCCCTCATCGGCGCAGGCTTGGGAGCTATCGGTGTAGGCGTACCTGGTATCGGCATCGGTATCGCTGCTTCTAGAGCTCTAGAAGGTATGGCTCGCCAACCTGAAATGCAAGGCAAATTGCTTATCAACGGCATCATTTTCGCCGCTTTGATGGAAGCTCTTGGTCTATTCGCTTTCCTAGTTTCACTTCAGCTCTTCGGCCTTGGCAAAACCCCGTAAACAACGGTGTTATAGACCAAAGTTGGATTTAAGAGTTAGTAGTGGAATCAGAGAGTAATTCAACAAAATGCTCGAGCTAAACGGTACAGTCGTCGTCCTATTGATCAGTTTTTTAGCCTTTATTTGGGCTTTAGACTTGGTCTTTGTCAAGCCCGTGGCCAAGGTTCTGGAGGCGCGGGCTGCCAAAATTGAGAAAGATTTGGAAGCTTCAAAGGCCTTACGTGCCGAAGCTGACTTAGTTCTGGTGGACTACCAGAAAAGCTTAGCCGATGTGCGCAACAAGGCCCAATCGATTATCAATGAGGGCGTCACCGCCTCCCAGAAACTACGTAATGAAGAAATCTCGAAAGTGCAAGCTGGCGGTCGTCAAAGACTAGATGCGGCACGAGTCGAGTTGGCTGAAGAAAAGAAGGGTCTGGTAGATCAGCTAGTTGATCGTGAAATTGAATTGGTCAACATCATGATGGGCAAACTGATCGGTACTAGTCATGTTGCCTCTGGCATCGATAGAAGCCAGGTGAAGAAAGCGCTTGAGGAGGCCTGCTAATGTTTTTGTTTGCTGAAGTCGAGCATAATCAGCTCTTTGCTATGTTCGAAAACAATGTCATTAACTGGGTTTTGCTCGTTGCTTTCTTCTGGTGGGTAATGGCTAAGAACCTACCACCAGTCTTCAAAGCACGCGACGAGAGTATTAATGCTACTTTGGCTGCTGCCCAGAAAGCCCGCCAGGATGCTGAAGCCCTTCTCGAAAAGCAAAAAGCCGCTGTTGCTAACGCTGAAAAAGAAGCCGAACAAATTCTTGTTGAAGCCAAAACTATTGCTGCTGAGATGAAAGCCAATCTTGAGGCCCAGACTCAAAAAGACATAGCTGAAATGCTGGTCAAGTTTGAGAATGCCGTGGCCGGAGAGAGACAATTACTGGTTAACGAATTGCGTCAGGCTTCGGTTAAAGCCGCTATTGAATTGACACGTGGACAGCTTGCCTCTCAGACCAGTGCTGAAGTGAAAGCTAATCTGCTCAATCAATTTATGGAGCAACTTGAAACGCTCAATACTAAGTCGCTGGTTTCATCCGGTGCACTTGAGTCTGTTTCTAAGTAAGTCTGTTTCTAATTAAAAAGGTCCATTGACTAGATGAATACCGAACTACAAGGAATAGCTAGCTCATACGCCGAAGCGGTGCTTGATCTGTCTAGCAAAAATGCTCAAGAAGAAAGTGTTTTAGACGAACTGAAAATGGTCAACTCCGTTTTCGCTTCAGACAAAGACATGAGCATCATTATCAATCACCCTGCCATTCGGGCTACTCAGAAGAAAGAAATTCTGCGAACCGTATTTAGTGGCAAGGTCTCGACACTGACAGATAACTTGATCAACTTGCTGGCTGATAAACGCAGGTTAGACCTTCTTCCTTTCATTGAATCTGGTTACCGTGAACTGCTCAACAAGCGCAAAAATGTAGTTAGCGCATTGTTGACCTGCTCAGAAACCATGGCCGACGCTAATGTCGCCAATATCAAAGCTCAACTAACCGAGCACCTCGGCAAACGCCTGGAGCTTGAAGTTAAAGTCGATCCTTCACTGATCGGTGGGGTTGTTCTCAGACTTGGTGACCAAGTCATTGATGGCAGCCTAAATGGCAGACTGAAAGCTCTCGAAAAAGCCCTCATGGCTGTTTAATTGCATCCTACAAAAATCAAAATCAACAAATCAAACTGACCACAAACAAGAAAACAAGTAACTTAGAGGTTAATGACCATGGCAATCAGGCCCGACGAAATCACATCAGTATTGAAACAGCAACTGGAGCAATACCGTTCTGCGTTGAATGTCAGCAACGTCGGTAGCGTGCTTCAGGTGGGCGACGGTATTGCCCGTATCTACGGCATGGAAAAAGCCATGGCTGGAGAATTGGTCGAGTTCGACGATCCTGATAAGACTCGCGGCATGGTTCTCAACTTAGAAGAAGACAACGTCGGTGTTGTAATTCTTGGTGAAGGCCGCAAAATTTCAGAAGGTATGGAAGTTCGCACCACCGGCAAGATTGCTTCTGTGCCAGTAGGCGAAGCTCTTCTCGGTCGTGTCGTTAACCCGATTGGTATCCCACTAGACGGTAAAGGTCCAATCAACGCCACTGAGACTTCACCAATCGAAGTTAAAGCTCCTGGTATCGTTTCCCGTAAATCAGTTCATGAACCAATGATGACCGGCATCGCCGCCATCGACGGTATGATTCCAATCGGTCGTGGACAGCGCGAACTTATCATCGGTGACCGTCAAACTGGTAAGACTGCTGTCGCCATTGACGCCATCATCAACCAGAAGAATCAACCTAATCGCCCGATCTGTATTTATGTAGCTATCGGCCAGAAAGCTTCAAACGTCGGTAAAATCCAGAAAATTTTGGAAGATGCTGGCGCAATGGAATACACAATCATCGTTGCTTCATCGGCAACCGATGCTCCTGCCCTTCAGTTCTTGGCACCATACGCTGGTGTGGCCATGGGTGAGTACTTCATGAAGAAAGGCGGACATGCCCTTCTCGTTTATGATGACTTGTCCAAGCACGCTACTGCCTACAGAACAATGAGCTTGCTGCTTCGCCGTCCACCAGGTCGTGAAGCTTTCCCTGGAGACGTTTTCTATCTGCACAGCCGCTTGCTTGAGCGCGCTGCAAAATTGTCAGATGCTCTTGGTGCCGGCTCTCTAACCGCTCTTCCGATTATTGAGACTCAAGCTGGTGACGTATCTGCTTACATTCCAACCAACGTAATTTCGATTACAGACGGACAAATCTTCTTAGAAACCGATTTGTTCTACGCTGGTGTACGTCCTGCTATTAACGCTGGTATTTCGGTAAGCCGAGTGGGCGGTTCAGCCCAAACTAAGGCGATGAAATCTGTAGCCGGTAAGCTTCGTCTCGACCTTGCCCAATTCAGAGAATTAGAAGCATTCGCTCAGTTTGCTTCTGACCTCGACAAATCAACACAAGATCAAATTCGCCGCGGTCAAAAGTTGACTGAAGTGTTGAAGCAAGCTCAATATCGTCCGCTCAGTTTGGCTGAACAAGTTTCAATCTTGTTTGCTGCTAACAAGGGCATCCTTGATGATGTTGATACCAAAAACATCACCAAGTTCAAGGTCGAATGGTTCAAGTACCTTGGCGCTCAGGCTAAAGATCTTGAAGCTAAGCTTCTCACCGGAGACAAACTCTCTGATGCGGATGAAACAGCGCTTGTTGACCACTTGAACAAGTTCAAGACCAACTTCTTCAAACCATAATTTAGAGAAAACAAAAGATGGCTAACCTCAAGGCAATACGTCAAAGAATCAAGAGCGTCCAGTCGACCCAGAAGATTACTCGGGCCATGAAACTGGTAGCCGCCGCTAAAGTCAGGCGCGCGCAAATGCGTGTGCTGGCAGCTCGACCCTTTACCCAGGCAGTCGTGAGAGTGCTGAGAGAAGTGGTCGGCGAAGTGAGCCCAATCGATGTGCAAGAACTGCACTTGCTCACCAGACGTGATGTCAAAAAGGTAGCCATCGTTGTTTTGTCTTCTGATAGAGGCCTTTGCGGCTCATACAACACCACTGTGTTTAGAGAAGTAATGGCTCGCATCTCCAAGCTTCAAAGCGAAGGCAAAGAAGTCTCTTTGATTTTGGTTGGTCTTAAAGCTGTCTCCTTCTTCAAATCAATCAAGATTGAAAAGCTCAAAAGCTTTACTCTCTTGCCAGCTATTCCAACAGTTGAAGAAGCTAAGTTGATTGCTAACTATGCTTCTGAGCTTTATACCGAGAAGAAAGTCGATTCAATAGAAATTATTGGTACAGACTTCATTTCGATGTTGCGCTCTGAAGTTGTAACTACCAAATATTTGCCAATCGATTTGCCACCGGCAGAAAATAAGACTGTGTTGCAACCGATTCGTTTGTTCGAGCCCAGCATTATTGATGTAATGGAGCGCGAACTACTACCGAAGTATATTCAGAACGTTATCTATCAAGGTTTGCTTGAGGCCTCAGCGGCTGAACTAGCCTCGCGGATGAATGCCATGACTAATGCTTCTAATAACGCCCGTGATTTAATCGCCGGCTTGACTCTTGTTTATAACAAGGCTCGTCAGGCTGCTATTACCCAAGAATTGCTTGAAATCGTTGGTGGTGCAGAGGCCCTGAAGGGTTAACCTGGAATTTTAGGTATATACACCCATTTTTAAGACAGACAGCCTAATAGGTTGTCTGTTTTTGCAAATACTTATGTAGTGCTACTCAAGTATTTCACTGGTTACAGAGCTGGCGTTGGCTAGGTCTGCCAATAGGCAGGTTTATGAAATCGTCTATACAAACTTTTTTTGGCGGCTATAATTGTGAAGTGGTAGCAATTGGTCGAAGTGAGTATCATGAATTTGTCAGTAACTACAAAAGATACTGCGGCCGCCACCGACGATGAAATGGCTGCCATCACCGCAGCTGTGCAAGCTTATTTAATAGATGAGCAGGAACAGGCTGCCAGCGATTTATCGGCCTCACAGGCTCTGTCACCTTGGGCGGTGGCAAGCCGACATCAAGCTATTGGTAGCGGCGATAGCCACGATGCCAGTGATAATCAACGTTGGTCTAAAGGTAAGCTCTGGGGTAGAGCCTTTGCTCTGGCAATTAGTCTTGCTGTAGCCAGCCTCCTTCCTGGTGGCCTATCAGCTCAAGCGGCGGATAAACAAATAAGAGTTTGTTTGTCATCTTCATTGCAGAAAGTTGATCTCGATTTTCCTGATGGTGGCAGTGTCTATACCGTTGCTGATGGAACTCTGGTCGGCAAAATAGCCCCGCAGAGCGCTTGGAACTTGAGTCTTGCTCGCTCAGCCACTAAGGGCAATAGCGCTATAGTCTTTAACGGCAAAAGCAGTCGAGACAAGATTGCGCCAGCATCTACAATTGCCAAAGTCGCTTTTATTCCAAGTACGGGTAGTTTTTTTGGTACAACCAGCGACTCAAATCAGTTGGTATTACCCTTACTTGCCCCAGCCAAGAAAGGCGGCGTAACTGCCTCTTCTTCTTCAGTAATTGATGCTTCCCAGGGATATATAGCAGTTCCTGACCAGGTGACAGATCCGGCCGATGGGCGAGAGCCTAGTAGTGCTCCTTTGATTGGAGTAAACGGCAAGCTCTATCGTGGGGCCGTTGTCTTGCGACCTACAACTAAAACCGACTCTTCTGGCATAAGTGATACCACTGGTATCAATCTCATCAACGTTCTAGATTTAGAAGACTATCTCTTATCGGTAGTACCGTCTGAAGTGCCTTCGCTTTGGCCAAAAGAAGTCTTAAAAGCCCAGGCTATTGCCGCTCGTTCATACGCTGTGGCCAATTTCGGCAAGCATAAGTCTGAGGGGTATGATGTCAAAGCCACTGTTGATGACCAGGTTTATCGAGGCGTGGTGGCGGAATCTGCTGAGACTAATGCAGCAGTGGCGGCAACCTCTGGTTTGGTCTTGAAAAACGGTAATAAAGTTATTTCAGCTTTCTTCCATAGCACCAGTGGTGGTAGTACCGAGGTCTCTGAAAATGTCTGGGGCAAACCATTGCCCTACCTCAAGAGCGTCGTCGACTATGACGATGCTGCCCCGCAATTTACCTGGCGCAAAACCATAACCTCCCAAGCCCTGGCCAAAGCTCTTTTGGGCTCAGCTCCAGAGAGCCCACTTCTTGGCGTTTTGGTGATCGGTCGCCATCCCGGTGACTCGCAAAGGGTAAGGGATATTCTTGTGGTTGGCCAAAATTCAGCAAGAATTATTGCTGGCACTGAGTTGCGAAGATTATTTAACTTACCAAGTACCCAGTTCAGCCTCTTCCAGTCTGACAGTAGTTATATCTTCAGCGGTAGGGGCTATGGTCATGGCCTTGGCCTTTCTCAATGGGGAGCGAAAGCCCTGGCTGATAACGGATATAATGCAGAACAGATTCTGTCGTACTACTACAAAGATGTCACGATAGAGCCTCTGGCCCAAGAAGGTGCTATCTAGCCACGCTAAATAGCTCTAAGGCCAGTCACCTCAAGAGGAATTGGTCTTGGAACAAGCTTTCGGTATTTTCATGATGCTCGCTATATTGAGCACATTGATCATCGTTCATGAATGTGGCCATTTTCTGGTAGCCCGTTTCTTTGGTTTCCAGACACCGGTATTCGGATTCGGTCTGCCTTTTGGACCATCTTGGACTGTGGGCAAGCGCTGGAACACTGAATTTCGCATTCATGCTTGTATGCTTGGCGGCTATGTAGCCATTCCCGAACTTGGTGACGAAAGCAACGCCTCGGCCGAGGTATTCGGAGTTCAGCTTTCACCTTTCAAGAAGTTTCCTATTTGGCAGCGAGCCCTTGTTGCCGTAGCTGGAGTCACTTTTAATGTGCTCTTTGCTTATCTAGTGATGTTAATCATGATGACCGCTCTGGGCCGCCCAATACCCCAGGGTGTCTTCGTTGGCGAGCTACCAGCAGCCAACCCTATTGCAGCCACTGCCGGGGTGCTGACCAATGACGAATTACTGGGTGTCGATGACAAGAAAATTAAGACCCCCGAAGAGTTCATCTCTTATCTAGCTACCAAAAAACTTACCCCCATTGTTTTGCATGTCAAGCGCGACGGGCAAGCAATTGACCTGCCTATGACGCCCAACAAAGACGGCAAAGTTGGCATGGGTTTATCGCCGAAAGTGCAGTACGTAAAAATTGAAGGCAGCCCAATTGATGTGGCTACTATTGCGGCTACTGAACTAACTACTCAGACCGGGCAGATGGTCAATTCCATTGGTAGTCTTTTCCAGGGTGTCGCCAATAAAATCATTTCCCCCAATGCCAAGAGCAAAGATGGCAAGCCACAGCCTGGGATTGAGAGTTTTCATGGCGTTATAGCCGTGGTCAAAATCGGCGCCGACTTTGCTAAAGAAGATTGGCGACAGCTTTTTATGTTCACTATTTTGATCTCGATGGATTTGGCAATCGTTAACTTACTTCCCTGGCCAGCACTGGACGGCGGCCACCTGGCCTTTATGCTTTTAGAAGCGGTGCGAGGCAAGCCCATGGAAGAAAGGGCCCAAGGCGAGATCGTCAAATGGGGATTTCTCAGTTTGATCGCTTTGATGGTTGTGGTTCTTGTGAACGATGTTTCAGCCTGGGTTCACGGTGACCTAGACTTTAAGAAGAAAGACCCCAAGTCTAATTCTGCACCAAAGTCTGTGCCTAAAAATGAACCTTCACCAGAAATAAAATCCGAGCCGACTTCTACCAATACATCTACTTCTACTTCTACATCTAGTTCGACGTCTAGTCCTGCTCCAGAAGAGTCTAAATAAGATGCCTAGTTATGATTATCGCTGCCAAGAATGTCGTGTGGCCTTCACCGTAGAGCGTTCAATGACCGACCCATCAGATACAAATTGTGCTGAATGTGGTTCTGCCAATGTTTCGCGCATCTGGAATATGATTCTGCGCTCTTCCGGGAGCACTCCCGATGTTGGTCAAAATTCTAAGAGTTCCGGCACTAAGAGCAGCTCTGGTGGCGGCTGTGGTTCTTGCAGTACCCATTCGTGTCATAGCTGTTAAGCCAAAAATAGCTAGCAGATCTCGCCACTAGTAACGCTTTCTTGGGCAAGTTTGCGCTTGAGCTCTTCTTCTTCTTCCTTGGGAAGCAAGAATGATTCTGAGGCATTGGGGAAATTCGCCGACTTCACATCTTCAGCATACTTACCAACCGCATCCTGGCAAACTTGGCTAAGATCAGCGTAGCGTCTTACAAAGCGCGGCAGAAAATCTGTAAATTTGCCCATGAGATCGTCCGTGACTAAAATTTGACCGTCACAGACATTGCCGGCACCAATGCCGACAGTGGGAATGGTCAGGCGTTCGGTTACGGCCTTAGCAACAGCGGTTGGCACCATTTCTAATACCACTGAAAAACAGCCTGCCATCTCAAGAGCGCGAGCATCGTCAATTAGTTTTATGGCTTCATCGGCTGAGCGCCCCTGCACTCTGGCGCCGCCTAGACCGTGTATGGCTTGGGGAGTGTAACCAAGGTGTCCCATGACCGGAATACCCATGCCGACCAAGCGCTCAATAATTTCTAGATTGAGTCTTGTTGCCCCTTCTAACTTTACTGCATGTGCTTGTGCTTCTTTGACGAAGCGGCCAGCATTGGTAATTGCTTGGATGACATCAACTTGGTAGCTCATAAACGGCAGATCAGCTACTACCATGGCATTGCTCACCCCTCTGGTAACTGCTCTGGTGTGGTGCAGCATTTCTTCCATAGTCACGGCGTGGGTGGTGCGATGACCTAAGGCGACCATGGCCAAGCTATCACCAACCAATATCAAATCAACTCCCGCTTTATCGAGAATTTTTGCCATTGAGTAGTCATAAGCCGTGAGGGCGACAATCTTGCGGCCGTCACGTTTATATTTTTGGAGTGTAAGAGTTGATACTGCTTTAGTCATGGCCAAATTTTAGCACCCAGTCTACCGTGACAGTCGTGGCGGTCTCGGCAGCAGCCGGTCTAGACTATTTACTTTGGCTGCGAACGCGCTCACGGGCAAGTTCTTGCTGCAGCGAAACAATATGTTTCGGGTCGTATGGATACTTGCCGGAAAGCTCATGAAAACGCTTGTACCATGCGCCCGCCTCAGCTTTCATATTCTCTTTTTCAAGCAAGTAAGCCATGTTGTAGTACAAACCGTCGTATTTTGGCTTGAGATCAAGAGCTGCTTGATATTGCACCGTGGCATTTGCCAGGTCGCCCTGGGCCTCGAGGATGCCACCGAGATTTTGATAGGCTAGAAACGACTTAGGATCTAACTCTATGGCCTTACTGAAGCTGGCTTTGGCAGCATCGAGCTCTCCCGCTTCAGTCTGGTGGATGCCCTGGGAGATAATCGCTTTAATTTCGGCTGGATCAACATCTTTGGCGCTTCTGCGGCCACTACTTCTAGTTAACCGACTCAATTCGGCAATATGCTTAGTTGTCTGGGAATTATTAGCCGTCAGGCTGGCCACATCTTTGAGTGATTCAATTGCAGCCTCATAATTATCGGTCAGCTCTTCGCACTTAGCCTGTAGCTGTTTAACCTTTACTCGATCAATAGATGGATATTTTTTTCCTTCTGTATAGATGGGGCTTACTCGTTGTGACTCTTTTAATTCAAATAATGCCCGATTAGGATCTCCCCTGAGATAGCGCAAACGACCTAACTCAAAATGGGCTACAGCAAGTTTCGGGTCAAATTTAAGAGCTTTGCGAAATTCGATTTCGGCTTCATCGAGATTGCCATCACAACAATAAATGTTGGCCAAGTGATAGTGAATCATTGGATTTTGCGGCACTAGTTGAGCAGCTACTTCAAGCTTCTCTAAACATTCGGCAATCTCTCCGCCATCACCCCGTTCGAACTTTTGAAAAATTGCTAGACCAAGGTCGCGGTTAGCTTCAAAATAGCTTGGATCAAGGCGTGTGGCTGTGCGAAATGACTCAATGGCTGAGTCGAAATCACCTTGATCAAAATAAACTGTACCCAAGTTGTAGTGGGCTTTTGGATAGCGCGAATTGATGCGGATGCAATCGTTGAATTGCTTCTTAGCCTCGTCGAATTTCCCCATTTTTTTGAGCAGGATGCCGTAGTTATTGCGACATTCGACAAAGTTGTAATCGAGGCTCAGGGCCGATCTAAATTGAATATCTGCGTTCTTATTGTCGCCCAGCTGTGCATAGGCCAAGGCCATGAGGTGCGGTATTTGTTTGTTGCGAGCGTCGCCAGTCTGAGCTTGTTTGAGCAAATTGATGCAGTTTTGGTAGTCACCAACCCCAAACATTTGGGTGGCGCTGCGATATTTGGCCTGGGCTAAGACCAGCCCATTCTGTTCTTCATACTGCGCGATCGCTGGTCTGACTACAATCGATCCAGAAAATGTTAGGCAAATGGTCGAGATTAATGTCAGCCTAGCTAGTTGCCAGCCCATTAAATGCGGTTTGACCACCAATCTCTGAACTAATCTCTGAACTAGTCTGGGCTCGTTTCTGTTCACGCCTATACTCACGATCAAATAACCAAAAACTCATAATAGCGCGTTTTTGGCTTTAACTTTATCGTGCCTAAGGTCTATTTTTCTGGTTGGCCTTCAAGTATTTGTTTGCTGGCTCCTTGCATGTAAGCAATATTACTTAGTGTTCTGTCTTGCAGTGGTGTCTTGGCTGGCGCAGTAGGCTCAAAGCTCATTCTTGGGAATTTGCTGCTGGCTGAATCACTTGCTTCTCTTTGCTTTTGCGCTTCCATCTTGCGGATGTAGCTGCCAATCTCAACTGAACCTAAGGCCCCACCGAGCGCTGAAGTGCGATCTCCCAGTCCGTTGAAGAAGGCTGGTGTCTTGCCGATGGCTATACCAGTATTTTCAGTGGCAGCCGCGGCAACACGCCTGGTAGAGGCAGCAATATCTTTGGGTGAAGTCAGTCTGATTGCTTGCAGGGTAGTTGGTTTGAGCGGGTCAACGTGTGGGTCATTGTCGTGATAGAGAGCGCGCAAGAAGTCAGACATCTTGTTCACTGCTTTATTCGCTTCAGTGGCATCCATCCCTTGGGCGACCAGTCTCATAGCAGCCGGCATACCAGCACCAAAGACCTGGTTAATTGAATAGTGCTGGGTGTCGAAAGGAATTTCGTTTGGCTTTTTGCCTTTGTTGACAGCGTCGACCATTAGGCCTGCCAAGTTATCCATCTTGGCCATATGGGCAGGAAGGTCGGGCAGTATGTCGCCAAATGTTTTGCCGTGCAAAGCTGGCAATGGAGTATTCATTTGAGCGTCAATTAAGTGAGGAATGACATCTTCGAGATCTTTTCTGGTGATTGTGATCGTTTCACCAGGCTTATCCATATTAGCGAAGACATAGTCTCCAGGCCGCGAGGCTTCATCGGAATAGCGCTCTAAGGCTTTGGCGTGATCAAGTACATTCTTATCACCATTGGCTCTGGCTCGCATGGTGGCAGCTACGATTTTTGGTCTCAAGGCATCAAAGGCATGCACTTCAAAACCAAGTGGATTATCAGGAGCGACAAATTCTTTGCCGAAGACGTTTCTTGTCTCAAGCTGTCCGCCTTTCCTCAGTGACTGCAAGAGAATACCGAGTGCTCCGCCACCGTTGTGGCCAGTCCAAGCTGCTCCCCAAATGTCAGCTGTGTTTTCATCGGCTTGTGCTTTGAAGATATGTTCGATCAGATCAGCCTTTGTCATATCGCCATGGCCAGGTACTGCCACTTTATCTTGAGCGCGACTGCCCAGGCCTTTTTCTACTGCGGTCTTGATGACGTTTTCGCGAATAGATTCTTCAAATTTGAGGATGCCACCATACTGGTCGTGTCCGATTTCATGACCATGGATACCACTAGTGGTGACGCTTCTTACACCAACCATGTTGCGTGGATAGAGCACATGGTCTACGTTCCACACACCATCAATCTGCCGCATGGTGTGGGGGCCAGCTCCACCGTCATGCATAATTGAGAAGATTGGTGGGTTTTTCGAGCGCAGCACTTGGTCTGGATCAACGCCAGCTTTTTTCATGTTGCGCACTAAAGTACTGTGAATTTCTTGGGCGAGAAGATCCAGTTCACGTTTGTAGTTGGCTGTTTCGCTTAGACCTTTAGAGATGTGTTGGTTTGCTGCTGAGCTAAAGCGCCCGAGTAGTGGATCAATATAACGATAGTCTTGTTCACTACGTACTTGGCTGCCTAGGCTCACGGCTTGGTTTCTAGCTTGGATGAAGCCAGGGTCCATTTTGCTACCACTAGGAGTGATGGCCGCATGAATTGGTCCCAGGGCTGCTTCAACAGCGTCAGCAATCAATACTTTGCTGTCTGGCCACTCTTTCATTTCTTTGGTATTCATTTCAGCAAGTTTTGAAATGGTACCAACGTTTAGTTCTTGTTCAGCCTTGGTTAAATAAGGCTTGCCCACAGCCGCTGCTGGAGTGACTTCCAACTGGCCTTCGGGTTTAGTGGCGTCAGTTGGTTTGCCTGAATCAGTTGGTTTCGTAGGAGGGACCAATTCATCAGGAGTATGGCTGGGTTTTTCATTTGGCCCAATAATAGCTTTGGCTGGACTGCCCGGTAAGACATCATTGGCAGAGTTCACTCTCACAGTGAGGTCGATAGGTTTGGCAGTAGTTGTCGGTTCTGCAGTTTTTAGCAGAGCAATAGCTTCGTTGCTTGATAGCTTGCGCGGATCGTGACCGCCCACAAGCAAGTCTAGTGACTGCGAGAACCCTAATGGCTGATGGTCTGCCGTTGCCATGCCTTTAAAATGCATGTTGGCACTGAGTGTGGTGTAGGCATTCTGCTCTTTCACTTCAGCCATCTTGCGCACGGCTTCATCGAGCGATACTTTAGGTTCTTCTGGTTTGCGTGTCATGCGCTCCGATACAGAAGTAAGAACGCTGCTTATTGGCCGGGTTATGTTGTTTAGGGTGCGACCTACAATATATTCATCAGATGAGAAGAAGTCGACTTTAGCCTTTTCAAAATTGGAATATCTTGTGGTGCCAAGTTTTGCCTCTAACACATTGCCAGTCCATTTTTCGGCTTTCAAACCGACTTTTGAACCAACCCAACTATCCCAGGCAAATTGGCCAACTCCATCCCCCATAATTTGGGCGGCCTGGTGCACTGATGCCATATCGTGACTGGAGGTCTCTAAATGATTCATGGCGTTCATGATTGGATGCAAGGCATCTTTCACCATGTAACCGGCCATTACTGTACCGACAATGGCTTTGCCAACACCGGCCTTAGGTAAAACCGTCTTCATCACAACGCCGATAGAACCGGCTACTGCTACTTTCCCGGCCAGATCTAGTGGATGCGAAATATCATGGGCGACAGCCTTGAGCGCACCAGGTACAGCGTAAGCAAGGCCTTCTATTCCGGCCATGCCGTAGCGCGCCACCTTTGAGTCACGAGCGAGATTGTCAAAAACGTTGCCACTATCTGTAGTTTTGGCTTTCGCTTGAGCAATGTTATCGGAGAGTGAGCGTAGTGTGATGTCGGGCTTTTCTCCCGTTGAGGCAGCTTGACCCACTAATCCTTTTAAACCAGTTAAACCAGTTAGCCCTGTCAGCTCAGTGTGAGCAACGGCAACCGGTTCAGCTTTTGCTTGGGGGGGCTGGTTTAATCCTTCGTGTAATTTCGCTGCTACATCGGCCTTTAATTTGGAAGTGTCTTCATTGGGAGCTACAGATTGGTCCAATTTGCCATCAGCCATTTATTTTGATTCTCCAGATACCTGCTTGCGCCGACTTGAGAAGCTTTTGGCTGATCCAAATTAATGAAATTCGCCAGGGGTGCACAAGGTCCGCCCGCCCTCCGGCTAGTGGAAACTAGCTACGTTTGGCATGGCTTTTCGACTTCTCGTCGGTTATGTCAAGAGATTAAGCCAAAAGATATCTAATGTCACTATCGGTAAACCTCATTGCCTTCGTATTTCCCCCACTATTGGCCGGTTTTGGCGAAATATTTATTTAAATAGCCGTGAGAATTCTTGTTTGCCGGGTAAACGCCTGTTGCTTTTAGAGTTCGAGACGATCTCAATTCGAAGTTAAGCCGGTAAATTAAGGGAGCACTTTTGAATCTAATCTAGAAGGAAAAAAGCATGGGCATGTTAGCCGACCAGGTGGCGGTAGTTACTGGCTCAGGACGAGGAATCGGCCGAGCAATTTCGCACGCTTTGGCAAAAGAAGGCGCCAAGGTAGTAATCAGCGACATAAATGAAGAGCTGTGTAAGCAAACTGCAGCTGATTTTGAGAAAGACGGCTTCGACGCCATCGCAGTTCCTTGCAACGTTACAGACTCTGCTAGCGTGGCAAAAATGGTTGAGGCCATTGTCGCCAAGTGGGGCCGTATCGACATCCTGGTAAACAATGCCGGGATCACCCGCGACAATCTATTTATGCGGATGAGTGAGGAGCATTGGCAAGCAGTTATCGATACCAACTTGACCTCAGCCTTCAAAGTGACCCAGCCCATTATTAAAGTGATGTCAAAGCAGCGCTCTGGTCGCATTGTCAATATTGCCAGCACTTCTGGTGTGCATGGCAACTTCGGTCAGGTGAACTATGCCGCCGCTAAGTCAGGGCTAATTGGTTTCACAAAGACCATTGCTCTTGAATATGCCTCACGCAATATAACTTCCAACGCCATTGCTCCTGGCTTTATCGACACCGATATGACCAAGGCCTTGGGTGAGGAAATTATAAAGAACATACTCGATCGGGTTCCGCTTAAGCGTATGGGTACTCCTGAAGACATCGCTGCTGCAGTGGTGTTCCTTGCTGGTCCTGGTTCGTATGTAACCGGCCAAGTCTTGGAGGTTTCGGGCGGTCTTTATACGTAATATAGAAATACACAATTAGAAACTGGTTTTCTGACGTGATATTCTATGCACTCCGGATCGGGCCTACTTGGTCCATTAGTTTTACATGCGGTTTTCAAAGTTTTTAAAAGAGGTAGACAGTACTCATGGAAGAGAAGGAAGCCTTCGAAAGAGTAAAGAAGGTTGCTGTGGCCCAGCTCAACGTTAACGTTGAAGAAGTGACCATGGAAGCTAGCTTCACTAAAGATCTAGGCGCAGATTCACTCGACACAGTCGAGCTCGTCATGGCTTTAGAAGAAGAGTTTGGAATGGAAATTCCAGACGAAGATGCTGAAAAAATCACCACTGTTGGTGAAGCCGTTAAGTACATTGCAGGTCACCTTTAGAGCCAGGCTTTAAAAGGTGATACGCACGAAAAAGTGAACGGTTTTGTATCCAAAGTGGACCACGTTCAGTGGTCCACTTTGGATTGGTATTAACTAGAGATAAAGTAGAGTAATGACAAAAGAGCGTGTAGTCGTTACCGGTCTGGGGCCCATATCCGCAGTCGGTACAGGCAAGGATGAGTTCTGGGAAGGGATCGTCAGTGGTAGATCTGGCGTTAAGTTGGTTCAACGTATTCCTGAGAAGCTCAGGCCATCCTGCAAAATAGCAGCTGAAATGTATGATTTCGATCCATCCAAATACATGGATCACAAAGCAGTAAAGCGCACAGACAGATTTATTCAATTCGCTATTGCTGCCTCCAAGTTGGCAGTTGCCGATTCAAAGCTTGACCTTAGTAAAGAAGATCCCGAGCGGGTAGGTGTTGCCGTCGGTTCGGCCGCTGGTGGCTTCCAGTCAATTGAAGATCAGTTTCATGTTCTGATGGAGAAAGGTCCTGACCGTTGTTCGCCATTTACTGTGCCTATGCTGATTGTCAACATGACAGCCGGTTGGGTATCAATGCTACACAACGCTAAAGGTCCTAATACTTGTACTGTCACCGCTTGCGCCACTTCGGCCCATTCAATCGGTGATGCCTACAGAATTATTGAGCGGGGCGAGGCCGACATCATGTTTGCTGGCGGTTCCGAAGCTCCAATAGCAGCTTTGGTTATGGCCGGATTTGCCTCTGCTCGCACTCTCAGCACACGTAATAGTGAGCCAGAAAAAGCCAGTCGCCCATTTGACAAAACTCGTGACGGATTTGTTATGGGTGAAGGTGGCGCAGTCTTGATGCTTGAGTCGCTTTCTCATGCCATTGCCCGCGGTGCACACATTTACGCTGAGATTACTGGCTTTGGTAGCACCGGTGACGCTTTTGATATCGTCCAGCCTTGTGCTGATGGTTCAGGCGCTGCCAGAGCAATGAAGATCGCTCTGAAGCAGAGTGGTATCACACCGGAAGAAGTTGATTACATCAATGCTCACGGTACTTCTACACCGCTGGGCGACAAGGCTGAAACCAAGGCAATTAAGACTGTCTTTGGTGAGCATGCCACTTCGCATAAATTGGCCATCTCATCAAGCAAGTCGATGACTGGTCACTTATTGGGCGCAGCTGGGGCAATTGAAGCGATTGTCTGCATCATGGCGATTCAAGACAATATCATTCCGCCTACTATCAATTTGAACGAGCCCGACCCCGATTGCGATTTGAATTACACACCGAACACCGCGGTACGTAATGCCAAAGTTGACATCGCTATGTCGAATAGTTTCGGTTTCGGTGGACACAACTGCTCACTTATATTTAAACGCTACAAAGGCTAATTTATGTCATCTGCAAAAGACATTCTGGTCGGCAAAACCATTTCTCAACTGAAAGGGTTGCTCGCTGCAAAAGAAGTGTCTGCTGCTGAGGTGCTCGACAGCCATATTGCTCAAATAGAAGCTCATGAAGGTGACATCAAAGCTTTCTTGAGCTTTTCTTTTGAGCAAGCTCGTAGCCAAGCCGCGGAGCTAGACAAGAATTTTGACTTTAAGAAAAATGCCGCGGACAGTGTCTTGGCCGGGGTGCCGGTGGCAATCAAAGACAACATGTGCGCCATTGGCACTAAGACTACCTGCGGCAGTAAAATTCTAGAAAATTTTGTCGCACCTTATGACGCTCAAGCAGTTGTTAACCTGAAGAGCAGTGGTGCTTTGATATTGGGTAAAACCAACCTTGATGAATTTGCCATGGGCTCGTCTACAGAAAATTCTTCCTATCAGCGCACTAAGAATCCATTTGATACAGCCTATGTACCAGGTGGAAGTTCTGGTGGTTCAGCCGCGGCGGTAGCTGCCGGATTTACAGTAAGCGCCCTCGGTTCTGATACTGGTGGTTCGATCAGGCAGCCTGCAAGCTTCTGCGGCGTGGTCGGCATGAAGCCGACTTACGGTACCGTATCTCGTTATGGTCTGGTGGCCTTTGCCTCAAGCTTAGATCAGATCGGACCATTCGCTCGCACGGTTGAGGATGCCGCTCTTACTCTGCTAGCAATTTCTGGTCATGATGGCAAAGATTCTACTTCGCTAGAGAATCCGTACACTAGCGCTGCTAACTCAAAAAGCTTTCCGCAGCTGACCTTGCCCTTTATTCAGGGTTTGAGCAAGCAATCGCCTGAGCAATTATTGAAAGGCACCAAGATTGGTATCATCAAAGAATTGATTGGCGATGGTATTGAGGACGGTGTTAAGCAGTCTATTTCGTCGGCGACGAAACTTCTATCTTCTCTTGGTGCAGAAGTTGAAGAAGTTTCCATTCCCCATGCTAAATATGCCCTACCTGTCTACTACATCTTAGCCACAGCCGAAGCCTCTGCTAATTTAGCGAGATTTGACGGCGTGCGTTATGGTTTGAGAGATCTCGAAGCCAAAGACATTCTTTCGATGTATAACGAAACTCGCGAGGCTGGTTTTGGTGCCGAAGTTAAACTGCGCATTATGCTTGGCACCTATGCCCTCAGTTCGGGTTATTACGATGCCTATTACAAGAAGGCACAACAGGTCAGACGCCTTATCACTGCTGACTTTGACAAGATTTTTGCCAACTATGATTTGGTTCTTTCTCCCACTGCTCCATCGACCGCTTTTAAGTTCGATGAAAAGACGGGAGATCCCTTGCAAATGTATCTGTCTGACATTGCCACGATTCCAGCAAATTTGGCAGGATTGCCAGGCATTTCACTGCCCTGTGGTCTAGCGCCAGCGGCCTCAAGCTCAGGCAAGCTACCTGTCGGTCTGCAGTTGCTTGGTGCCCCTCTGTCAGATGCTGTACTTATAAAAGTAGCCTATGCTTTTGAGCAGGCGCTAAAACTTGATTGCAGCGCCCCAATGCTGACCAAAGTGTTAGCTTAGATAAAATTTCTCAGCAGGCAGAATATTAGTCCTATTTAGAGCGGCTTCAGCTGTCAGCCTATAGACTATTGATAATTGACTGCCGGAAAATCAAAAAAAGTATTTAAAGGGAAATAAATGAGAATGCTCAAGTCTATGAAACTGATTCTGGTCGTTGCAGCACTTTTGTATCCTACTGCGGCCTTTGCTGGTGCTAACGATTTCTTCGGCAACTCATTGCCAGTGGGAGCTGGCGGCCCTTCTGAACCGGCTGGAGGTTCAGCCGCGGCAAATCCCACCGATTTTGCTCCGCCGGCAACTGGCGGCGCCAATGATTTGTCTGGTGATGAGAAACGCATGCAGAAGAAGTATCGCGAGATGCTGAAACATTGCCAGGGTCTCATTGCCAAGGGCGAGAAGATGATAAAAGATGGTGAAGCCCATAAAGATGACAAGATGGTGAAAAAAGGTAAGGTCTTTAAAGGCATAGGCGAGCGCAAGTATGCCGAATTTAAGGCCAATAGCCCCTTGCCTGAAGATAAGAAGCTTCCTGACCTTCCGGTCGAAAAGGCAGCAGAATAGATAGAGCTGACAATTAAGACTAAAATCGAGAGTTTATAACATTGAAAAAACACGTGTTTGCCAACCTGCCTGCGGCGGTGGGCCGTACACCCTTAGTCAAACTCAACCGCGTGGTTAGCGGTCTTGATGCCACAATATTAGTCAAAGTCGAATCGATGAACCCTCTGGGGTCGGTTAAAGATCGTATTGGCATTTCCATGGTTCTCGATGCTGAAGAGAAAGGCTTGATTGAAGCCGGTCGCACCGTTCTGATCGAACCGACCTCTGGTAATACTGGTATTGCCCTGGCCTTTGTAGCGGCTGCCCGTGGTTACAAATTGATTTTGTGTATGCCTGAGACAATGTCTATTGAACGACGCAAAATGCTTCAGGTCTTAGGTGCAGAGTTGGTCCTAACACCTGGTGCTGAAGGTATGAAAGGGGCTGTTGCTAGAGCCGAAGGGATGATTGCTGAGACTGCCAATTCATATATGCTGCAGCAATTCTCTAACCCGGCCAATGCCAAGGCTCACAGGCTGACTACAGCACCAGAAATTTGGCATGACTGCGGTGGCGACATTGATATTTTTGTTGCCGGTGTCGGTACTGGAGGCACCATTACTGGTGTGGGACAGACAATCAAAGAATTGCGCAATGAGCAGGGGAAAGATCTCTTAGTAGTTGCTGTTGAACCAGTTGATAGCCCAGTTCTAACGCAAACTCGTGCTGGTCTTGCGGCTAAGCCAGGACCCCATAAAATACAAGGTATTGGCGCTGGTTTCGTACCGGCGGTGCTTGATATGAGCTTGCTCAATGATGTCGTTACGGTTACTAATGACCAGGCCTTTGATATGGCTCGTCGCCTTCCTAAAGAAGAGGGAATTCTTGGCGGTATCAGCAGTGGTGCCAATGTGCAGGCAGCAATTGAGTTGGCTAAGCGACCAGAAAATAAGGGTAAGACCATAGTCACTGTTATTTGCAGCAGTGGTGAACGCTATCTCTCAACGGCACTTTTTGATTTTTAGAAGCTAAATACTGACAATTTTCGTATTCTCCCGATTGGCTCCCTTTTAGCTGTGCTCTATTCTGGCAATTAATTCGCTTTGTGAGTGTGCCAATTGCCTGTCCCCGAGAGCAATCGCCAAGTTAATGATGCAATGGCTGACAGCCAGAGCACTATGGCGGGTGAAGAAACTTTGGCCGCCAAGCTTTCACGAGAAGCACGTTTAATTTCAACTGCCAGCGCTGATGCTTACAGTTCTACTAGCAAAGCCATAAAAGAGCACCCAGAACACCTGATCTCCACTTTTGCTGCTTCAACGGTGGGAGGAGCCGCTCTGGCGCTTCTGCAACGCAGAGCGGGTTGGATGGCTCTATCTGCTGAGGTTGCTGGCGCGGCACTTACTGTTCCTGCTCTGATCGATGGCGGAAAGCGTGCCCACGATGGTTACCAGGCTATCAGCAATACATTTACCGGTAAGGCCAGCTTTGAGGCAGACCGCCGGATATTGTCTTCGGCCTTGGGCTCACTTGCCACAGACTTTGTCACCGCCACAGCTGGCGGCTTAACCGGTGTAGCGGCGGTGAGAGCTGCAAGTTGGCGCTCTGTTCGGCCGCTAGCGGGTAATACTGAAGTCGCTGCCAAAGTTTTCCTCCATTCTTCAGAGTCTGCCAGCCTGGCAAAAGCGCCCTCCGCAGAAGCTGTGTCGCCAATTTTTGACGTTAACCGCATCGATAGCCACCCAGATAGAGCTATAGCCGATCTCTACTGGAAGGCCTGGCCGAGCATCATGAAAGTTGAAGCTCGGAAACCCGGTGGCGATAGCTTTGCTACTGGCTTTTTGGTAAGTGAGAAAGGTCATGTGGCTACAGCTTTCCATGCTATTGCTGACGCTGAGCGTGTCAGCTTCTTGCGCGCTGATGGCAGTAAAGCTTATGGCAAGCTTGAGGCCGTAGATCCTGGAGCTGACCTGGCTATCTTTAAAATCGACAATGTCGTTTATAAGCGCAATCCGCTAACCGGTCGCTCTGAGCACGTGACAGAGCCGATGGAAGCGTTGCCTCTGGCCAGCTCAGAATTGCCCCTGGCTGGCAGCAAAGTGGCTAATATGGGCTATGCCAGAGATGTTGAAAATGTTGGAATTTCCACTGGGCAAGTTAAGAAAATCGTTGATGGTACACTCACGGTCAACGGCTTGCCTGCTCCCTTTCACGCCGATCAAGCGGTCGTTAATACTAACGTTGGCACCAGGGGCGGTTTTTCGGGCGGACCACTTTTAAATGAGAGTGGTGAAGTTATTGGCCTGCATTCAGCTGGTGATCGCAACAGTAATAGCTACGACATTCCGGTTTCTGCCATCATTGCCTCCCTGCACAATCGTGAACTACGTCGAACTCCAGAGTTTTGGCGGGGTATCGTGCCATTGATCAAGAACGCTCAGCGCTCACCTGAGCCTGATGGTGGCTTTGCTAGCGATCTTAGTAGTATCTATGCTAGTCAGCACCCGCGTGTTTTCAAAATCAAAGCAATTGTCTCTAAGTCTGATCAGGTAAATAATGGCACGGGGCTTTTGCTAAGTGATCAGAATCACTTTGTCACCAGTGCCAAATTGGTAGAAGGTGCAAAGTCAATTCAGCTCAATGAGAATGGCATGTGGAGCCATCATCTGGCCGTGGTGAAGGTCATTCCTGAGTCAGGGCTAGCTATTCTGAAACCAAGCATGGGCTATGACCCATATACGAAGCCGCCGGCTTTTAACGATTTACTGCTCGGTACTGGTGCTAAAGTGCTGGAAGGACAGACCCTGGTGGCAATGGGATATCCTGCCAAGCTTTTCGAACTTCATGCCTCTGTGGGCCAATTTGACCGCTTTGCTGGTCGGGCTCAAACTTTGCCTCTAGGTAAAGTGACAATGGCGACCGACCCAGGCCTGGAAGGAGCTCCACTGTTTAATCGCAAAGGTCAGTTAATAGGAATCGGCACTGCTTCTGATGGTGCAGGTGTTGAGTCTATCAATTCGCTCTCTACTCGCGGCCTGCTTGAGGTCATGCAAGAGATTGCAGCCAGAAGCAAGATGCTGAAGCGCTAGCTACTGTTTGATTTTTAGTCTTGGCCGGCGATGGTTACCGCTGCGTGTATGTTGCGAAAGCACCGCTACTGGTGTCAACTCAGGCTTGGCTAAACTCTGAGCTGCCGCAAGACCTGCAGGAATGGCAGTCGGCAAATCAGAAACAATTTCAACTTCAACTGGCTTGTGTGGCCCTTTGTACTTTGTATTGATGGTGATTTCATTCATCCAGCTAACGAGACCGATGGCTTTCATAAAACGGATAATTATCCAGGAAGGGTCAATTTCACTGGCTTTGAGACCGTGTCTAGCAGAGCCAGGGAAGGCATGGTGGTTGTTATGCCAACCCTCACCTAAGGTAAGAAATGCCACCCAGCCAACGTTGACGCTGGTATCAGCTGTGTTGAAATTTTGGTAGCCGGCTCTAGGTAAGTGACAGACAACGTTGAGCAGGAGCGGCATTTGCTGCACTAACAGTGCGGCCAGAAGGCTAACTGCTGCGACTTCCCATCCCCAGACCAGGGCCATTACTCCGCGCAAGCTGAAGTTGATGAAAGAATTGAGCAAGTGGGCTTTGTGCCAGTTACCGCCTGCATCAAGAAACTTGTACAGAGGGTCGTTGATCATGTCTTTGGAACAGGTCTCAGGCTTGAGATGTTCAGCATATGATTTGTGCAAGAACCAGCCAATGTAGGCTTCCCAGATACCAAAACGCGGTGCGTGGGGATCAAGTTTGGTATCAGTGTAACGGTGGTGTGCCCGGTGTAGCGTAGCCCACCACATCGGTGAACTAGAGAATCCAAGGTAGCCAGCCATAACGAAAAGGTATTCTATTGCCTTATTGGTTTTGTATGAGCGGTGTGCCAGGAGTCGATGATATCCGACAGTGATTCCCGCCATGTGCACAACGTAGAAGCACACAAAGGCTATTGATAGGCTGATAAGCATTAAATCCATCCTGAAAAGGGTGCTCTGTCACCGTCTCAATTACGTTAGCTGAATCCTGAGTAAAGCTCAAATCCCGAAATTACGAGGGCTAATACAATCTTCGCATAGTTGGAAAGGGGATGCCATACATATTCCATTTCCGACATAGATGTTAATAGGGGTTAGCCTTACTTAAGATTTTCTTATGCCTTGGAAAAATAAGAAAGCACACAAATTACTGTGTGCTTTCATACTTTTATCTCTGCCACCACTGGTGGTGTCGGCTTAAAATCCTGCCGTAGGTGAACTTGTCGATGGCAGAGTAAAGGTCGTTTGCTGACCGCTAAGTTTGTTTAGCATAGCGGTTGCTGCAGCTTGCTGAGAGGGAAGCAAGCGACCAGTTCTGCCACTGAGGAAGTCGGAGACACTATCCCCCGGTGCAATCCAGCCCATGAGCTGATTTGTTTGGGTGTTCTGGACTGGCTTCATATCAGGAGTAACAGCATAAGGCACAACAGCTGTGGCCCACATGCCGTAGTTGCGAATGAAGTCTGGAGCATTGCGGTCGTAATTGATGCTAGGGTCGGCGATGCGCACTGGCGCCATTTCACCAGGTCTCTCAGTGCCTACACCGAGACCGGTGGTGACCGAATTCAAGATTCCGCCAGCCGTAAGAGGGCTTTGGGGAACGTAGATAGGCAACTGGTTGCCTCCTTTGTCTCCACTTCTAACCCATTCGGTGCCGTGGCAGTACTCATCACCACCCCAGGCCGCAGGCATAATACTGCCGTGACCGGTGGTCAAACCAGCATTTCTGGTACCAAAAATACCGGCGTCAATACGATTTTGTGAGGTAAAGCTGTCAATCGGAGGGAGACCATCCACTCCTTCGTCGCCGTATATTTCTTCAGCCCTACCACCAGCCTGATAAACAAAGCTGTCAAGATTGGTGGGCGGTAAGCCTCTGGCATTTAATGCCGGATTTCCACCCTGACCACCGGCCACTCTAACTAGTGCTCTTAATTGCGGTGGCAGCATGTTATAGACAGCTTGCGAGACGACTTGACCGGGGACAATAGAGTCCATGAAGCTCTGAGCGTTTGCTGGTAGGCTCATTGGCCCAACCTGACACATAAGGGATAGCGTTGCTATTAAGGCTAGACCGCGAAATCTCATATTAAGTTGCTCGCATTAGTAAGTAACTACTACTAGTTAGCTCGAATGAGCCACTAGCACCGGCAAATGGCTTGTGGGGGCAATTATTCAGTGTGAACCAATAATACGCTGGGTTTTGGGGCTTGTCAATAGAACTTAATGTTCTTTGGCAAATGATCTATGCTATGGACAGCTGCGATGTTCAAAAAAATCGTGGTTTGTCATCACTGCTGCTCTCTTATTTTATCCATGAATACTCAGTTGCGCTGGCTTTTGTCGATTCTTGTCTCAGTTCTGTTGAGCAGTGCTGTGGTACTTGAATCTAACGCCCAGGCTAACGCTAAGCCTAACTCCAAGTCTGAGGCTAAGCCTGGAGCAGCGGCAAACGTTCAGAGCAAGGGGCCAGTTAAGCGGGTGGATGTTCTGGCGCTCTTTCAGAATTGCCGCATGTTTGGCGACTGTGATGTCTATCTCAGTGATATAGGCATCAAGATGATTGTGAAAAAGCAGGGTCTGGTTTGTTTACTGTTACCACCATACAAAGAGGTTGTCTGTTACAGCGCCCCTTCGGGAAAAATTTACCGCGTGCCTTTTGACAAATTCCGCAACTGTTTTAGTACCTCTATGACTCTTTTTTCTTTCACTCTTGAAGATGTGAAGTTAGAGCCTGCCGGTAATACCACTAAATTTTCACTGCCCTTGCGCAAGTTTGAGAGCACTGCTGCTTTTGGCAAGATTCAAAAAGCCAAATACGTCAAACATGAAACCAGTGGTGGCTCACCCCTAAAGCTCGATTTTATTGGCTCAGATAAGCTTCCATACAACAAGACCCAGGCGGCAATGATGGAGAAACTTTATGCCTTACCTAGAGTCGGTTTGTTCCCTGTCACTGTCGAATATGAAAGTGCCGAAGAAGTACATGTTAGTTATTTGATTACAGCCAAAGCTTTTAAGACTACTCTACCTGCTTCAGACTTCGCCATTCCAAGCAACCTCAAAGTAGCTAAAGAAATGCAAGAGACTCTAGAGTCTGGTAGTTCCAATGAAGCCATGGAATTAATGATGGGCAAGTAGATGCTGGCTGACAAAAGTCTTCAGAGTGCTTCTATATAAGTCGAAATCTGCCCCATCAACTATGCCGTGGGGGCTATGGGGTAATGTCACCAGGGCTTTTGCACCCTGAGCCAAGGCATAAAGCCGATCTGAATGTACAGTCGGAATTACTTGATCATGACCTGGCTTGAGCACCAACACAGCACCTTTATAGTCTGGGAATAATCCCTCTACACTGAGTGATGGCGCTAGTATCAGTTGCTCTGGAAAAATATGCAAAGCAGCAATGCGATCTTTGGCCCACACGGCTGGTGCTAGAAATGTCGAGTCGAGAATTAGAGCGAGGGTTTCGCCGTGGCGAGCAATTTCAGATGAGACGCCACCACCTATTGATTCGCCATAGAGAACGATCTGGTTTGGTTGGTAGTGCATGGTATTAATTAGATAGTCATAGACCGCTTTGCCATCTTCGGCAACCACGCTAAAAGATGGCTTACCCAAGCTCTTGCCATAGCCTGAGTAGTCGTACATCAAGACCGAAAGACCAGCCGCCTTTAGGGCGTCTGCTTTGTCGGCGCGATAGACCATTGAATTGGCATTGCCATGCGAGTAAATACAAACCAGCTTTGAATCTGGATTTCTGAAAAATACGGCCGAAATTCTATTATCTATGGTTAGGCGTTCGCCACCATAGCGCCCTAGATATTCCTCGGCGTCTTTTGGCTCTGGGGCTGGGTAGAAAGCAATTTGATTGACTAAATCTGGGTGAAAACGCGGGGCCAAAAATAAGTAAAGTGCCAATAAAAGTATGGCGAGTACTGCCATGATGATATTCAATGTTTTACTCTTCAGTAACTTCACTGCTGTTGTCTTAGGTTAGTCAGCACAGCTATGAAGATATCTACCAGGAATGGGTCGAACTGAGAGCCAGCCCCTTGTCTTAAGGCGGCAACAGCTTGATCGTGGGTCATTGCCGTGCGGTAGGGGCGATCAGAAATCATGGCATGGTAACTGTCGACTATGGCAACAATTCGCGCCGGAAGAGGAATGTCCTCCCCTTTTAGACCACTAGGAAAACCAGTGCCGTCCCAACGTTCGTGGTGATTCTCTAGAATTTCGCAAATGTCTTTCAAGGCTCTGATCGGTCGCAGCAACTCGGCACCAAGTACCGGGTGCTGATTTACCATGTCGCGTTCTTCGCTGGTAAAGTAGCCAGGTTTAGTAAGCAGTTCGGTCGGCAGTTTTAAGGTACCGACATCATGCAGGAGACCAGCCACACGAATTTGTTCAATTTGGGTGGCTGAGAGACCCATTACTTTTCCTAGCAACTCTGACATGCGCGCTACTTCTAAGTGGTGCGCTTTGTTGTAATCAGAGCGGGCGTAAAGATTTTGAGCAAGAGCTTTGACCATTTCTACAACTTCAGGTACTAGCTCCTCTTTATTTTGGGCTTCTAGCGACACTGAGGGAGCGACAAAATCTTCAAGCATAAGGCCCGGTTTGCCATCGGTGGTAATTTGCGATAAGACTTCTTCGGCCGATTTCTCTGCGCTAGCTTTTAGTTCACGGGGTTCGAACATTAGATCTGAAGCGGTGTGTACTTGGTTGCGACCGAGGCGCTTTGAAAGATAGAGCGCTTTGTCTGCTAGTTCTAGCAAGTGTGCTTGATCGGCTGCGTCATCAGGGAAAATAGCGATACCAAGGCTGGCTGTCACTGACAAGTTGATGCCATCATGCAGAATCACTTCGGAGGCCAGTGACTTTCTGATACGCTCTGCCACCACATGAGCACCCTCTTGATTGACTTCCGGCAAGACAATCATAAATTCTTCACCGCCATAGCGGATGGGTGTATCAACGTCGCGGCAATTGTTCTTGATCAGCCTTGCTACTGCTTTTAGCACAGTATCGCCGACCGGGTGGCCGTAATTGTCGTTGATTGATTTGAAGTGATCAACGTCAACCATTAAGACAGCCAGATGCCTTTGATAGCGCTCTGCCATACGCAACTGCTCAGTCAGCTTCTCTTGTCCGGTGCGGTGGTTGTATAAAGTAGTAAGACCGTCGGTGGTGGCTTGTCTTTGTACTCTGGCATAGAGTCTGGCATTGGTGACGCCAGAGGCAACCTGGTCTGCTACTGATTTCATAAAGGCTTCATTGACGCGATTCCAATTGGCCGGAATTTCTCCCTTGTAGCCCACCAACAAACCAAGCAGCTTTTCGCCATAGTGCACTGGAATGTAGAAGAGTGAAAGTATGTTGTAGCCAGACAAGACCTCTTCTCTGAAAGGATCAAGCCTACGGTCGTTTGCTACATCGTTAGCAATGATGGCCTGGTCAGCTTGGAAAAGCTTGCTGTAGAGTTCAAGGGTCTTTAAATCTCGACCATATTCAACTATGCGGTAAATATCATCGGTGACATATTCGACTCGAAGCGAGTCTTCCGGCTCTTCTTCAGATGGCAGGACGATAAAGCAACAATCCAGTCCGAAGTAACCAGAAAGTTCTTCGAGCATTTCTGCCAGATTTTCTTTGATGGTAAATGATCGCCTAATAGTATTGCTAATGCGATGCAAGAGCGATTCTTGGTTGCGTAAGATGTCTGACTCTCGGCGCAATTGCTCAAGCAAAGTATTGCGTTGTAATTGAGACTGGCGATCTTGTGAGAGTTGTTCGTGGGCCTTCTCTAGCCGCTGGGCATAGTCTTCTAGCAACTGCAATTGTACGGCTAACTCTTTTTCGATTTTGCGGTGACGCAGCGAAGACTGCACGCGAGCCATTAACTCAGAGTCAAAGCATGAATCGGTGAGGCAATCATCAGCACCAACCACAAGACCTTCTACGCGGGCTGAAGGGTTGCTATCGGGAGTGACAATAATCACTGGAATGTGTTTGAAGTCAGCAGATTCTTTGATAACTTTGCAGAAACCAAATCCAGTTGAACCGGAGATATTGCTGTCGACAATAATCAAATCAACTCTATTTTCAGAGAGAATTTGGAGCGATTTTTCTTCTGAATCTGACTCAAGTACTCGATATTTTTCGCCCAGAGTGCGAGAGAAACGACGCCTTACTACTCTGTTTGAGTGCAAAATCAAAACATGATCAATGTCGAGTTGCTCTGCTTTTGTCGCCGTTGGTTGCAACACTTTTTCGTGCTCGCCAGCAGCTTGGAAAAATAATTGGGTGCGATTGGCCAGGTGCTCGCCCATCAAGCGCAGGGTTTGCAAATCTTGGTTAGTGACTTCGCGGGAGGCATCAAAAGAAATAACCCGAATTAGACCTTTAACATTACCGGCCCGCTGAGAAGAGTCGGCCATCACCGGCACAATGGCATAGGGAAATTCTTGAGTTTCGCCA
>CAJXZK010000005.1 GCA_913063055.1 uncultured bacterium | reverse complement strand
CGCCTCTCTGGCGAAATTCAACATTGTCTCGATGTCGCCAGAAGTGAAACCCTTTATGAAAAGAGTTGGTACTCCATTGAGCTTAAATGAAATCATGAGCTACTTTCGTAATGAAATGGTCGATATTTGATGGTCGACGCTTGATGTTTGATGTTTGATATTTGCTGTTTGATATTTGTAGTTAGGACTGGGCTTTCCCTATACCCAAGTCTACGACAATTCTGGCCGCAAATCTATTTAACCAAGAACTACTGATCATGGTCAAAGGCAAAAACCCTATTCCAATCTCCCTTCATGTCTACCACAGTCCAGCCTAACTTCTTTGCTTCATCGAGAGCTTTATCAAGGCGACCCACCATTGAAACCCGGTCGTAGGCATATTCTCGCTCAGCATCTGTGTGGTGCACAATCAACCCTAATGAACGACCACGACTGCGGTCATTGCAGCAAGTAAATTGCAACATGGCCAGATCTCCATCTGAATTACCAAAGGCTGCGATAGGGCGCCGGCCTATGAATTCTTGAATACCAACAGGCTTGCCTTCTCTATCATCCACAAACTGAACTTCTGGCAAACGCAGAATCTGAGGCTTGCCATCCACCATTTCAAACCGCAGCTTGCAGCTGCTTCCAATTACTTGCTCGGGAGCAATGCCATAGGTACGTTGGCTGAAAGAGCGCATTAGCTCCACACCACCACCAGAAACAATATAGGTTTTAAAGCCATGCTGGCGCAAATACGACAGCAATTCGAGCATCGGCTGATAGACACAGTCTGTGTAAGGTCGCTTGAATCGCGGATGCTGAGCTTTTCTAATCCAGTCATCAGCAATCTGAGAGAACTGCTCAGTGGTCATACCGCTATGGGTGACAGCTAAAAGCTCAAGAGTTCCCTTGGGGCCTAAGGCAGTAATAGCGGCAAGATCACCCTTGACTGCCGCCGCCACCGGGGGAAGCTCTGCCAGGCTTGGTTTGTCAACAACCAACTGCTTGGCGCGGTCAATGGCAAACTGTAACTGCGGATATATCGGAGCTTCACACCAGAGGGTGCCATCATTGTCAAAAACGGCAATTCGGTCCTCAGGCTTAACGAAATCAGGGCCGGCACTAGTAACTGCCTTAACAAAATCTATGATTGATTGCCTGGCATGACCCTCTCGCCAAGATGGTAGGTCCTTGACCGCCGGTGAACTCAATGCCGCATTGTTTAGACATAGTAACAATGTCAACAGCAAGAAGCATGGCAGTAGATTTTTCACAAACCGTGACCAACAAATTAGTTTCAAAGACTACTCCAATCAAATTAGGCTGCCAGCTTAGGCAAGAATGACACTAGCGCCGATTCAAGATTTTAGACCAGCACCCGGAGAAGGCCAAGCAAATCTTCAAGAGTTAGTTTTTGCCAAGGGTTTGAACCAGGCGACTGATAGAATAGCTCCGTCTTGTAGAATAGACTTGGCTTTTATAAGTATTTCCGGGGGGCTTCAGAGTCATGAAGGCAGCGTCATTATTTGCAGTTATCTGCGCCGTCACATTTTCCTTAAGCTCTACTCAGATTGCTTTTGCTCTTCCTGACAAGACAATTGGGTCTGAAGATTCAACCGTCACGAAGTCTAACAGTGACGTCAGCGTTAGCGCAAAAAGCAGCAGCGACCAAGATTCTGTTGTTGAAACGACCGAAGTAAGAACAACTACGGCCAAAACACTAAATTCAACAAATACCGAAGAAGAAGTTTTAACCACCAAGAAAAAGCGGCCTTTAGTTGGCCTAGCTTTAGGCGGTGGTGGCGCCCGCGGTGCGGCACATGTAGGCGTAATGAAAGTATTGCTTGAAGAAGGTATACCTATCGACATGATTGCCGGGACCAGTATTGGCTCGGTAGTGGGTGGCCTGTATGCCGCTGGTTATTCGGTAGACGATCTCGTTGAAAAATTCGACGATTCCGAATTGATGAAAAACTTCATGACTGTTGGTCTCGGCGTCCGTATCGCAGTGGCACCAATTCTTTTCATGCCGCGGCTAGTGGGTTACCACCCCTACGATGGCCTCTACAGAGGAGTCAAATTCCGCAACTACGCCAACAAGTTGGCAGGACAAAACACAGAAATCAGCAAGCTATCAATTCCTTTCGCTGCTGTCGTTACAGACTTGGTCGACGGCAACAGTCATCGCTTGACCTCTGGCGATCTCGGCACAGCGTTGCAGGCAAGCACAGCTGTTCCGGGCTTAAGAAAACCGGTACAAATCGGTGAACACCTCTACTGCGATGGCGGCCTGATCAATAACTTACCTGTCAACCATGTACGAGAAATGGGAGCGGACTTCATCATCGCCGTCAACATCGACGAGCACTTGAGAGAAGTGCCGCTCAAGACCTTCAGAAAAGCTGGCTCGGTCAGCAAACAAGCTCTAAAAATTCAGCTCTATAACATTGATAAAAAAGCCAACGAAACGGCTGACATTACAATTCACCCCAACACCGATGGCATTTCGCTTATTTCGCGCAACAGTAAAGATGGCAACCGCGGCGTAGCCAGTGGTATCGAAGCTGCCCGCCAAGCCATGCCCGAAATCAAACGCAAACTGGCTTTACTGGGCATAACCCCAACCAGAATGGTTAAAGCAAACTAGCTCAGGAGGCATCAGTCGTGGATTCAGAAAAAAAACCACTCAAAAAATCGCTCAAAGAATCATATCCAGATCCTAAAAAAGTAATTGCACTTGGCCCAGAAACTCTCGGTCATCACATTTTGCATGTTTTGCACTTAACTAACGAACCACATAACAAGCGACAAGACGTGGCAGACCATTTGGCATCGCACTATCATCCTGATTTCCAGCAAGATGTAAAACACGCAATCAATACAGCTCTCGGTTGGCTGGTGGAACAGACTTTGTTAGGGGCAACACCATACGACCAAGACATGTTGTACGTGACCACCCATGGCAAAGAGATTGCGGAAGGCTATCAGCCCGAGCATCCTTCTAGCGTGGGCTAGCTAGTGTCGGCTAGCTCAAATTTCACCAGTGAAAGACTAGAGTACATATAGGTCAATACATAACTGCTGCCTCGAGGGCTCATGAGCTTACCTTCAATCGATGACTGGCTTACACTCAAAGATTGGCAATTCGAATTGCACCTGGAAGAAGGAGACAGCAACAAGCACCACTGGTTGTTCTCTCCAGAACTAGCGGCCATAAATGTGCTTGATTCAATTGAATTGCCGGATGAATTTTGTCTACTAATGACTCAATACGATGGTGACAACGCTAGCTACATGTATGGATCACTACCAGGCTGGATGGTCTGCGGCAATGCTTGCCTTAGCCCATTGCTAACAAAGCTGCCAACCATTCATGATGGTGCAGACTACGCCCTGATGATCGTTGACAAACAAAAGAATCGAACAGAGCTAGAGCCGCTTGTGCTGGGCTTTAAGGATCACTATGGTGAACCAGCTAGCGATCAAAACTTCGAATTATTCGAAAAGAAAATCGAGCAGATAAATCCGTACCTCTATCTCTCTTACGCGTCAGGCAAGAGAGGCGACGGTGTCTTCATCATAAGCCGAGGACAAAAAACAACTGCGGCCTTTCTGAAAAGCGAAGCAGTCTCAGCAATCGCAGAAACATCGCGCAAGCAAATTACTAAACACAGGCAGTTACTCTGGCGCGCCCTTGGCCCAGAATCAGGACCAGACGACTGTAGCGAAAAAGACTGCACGAGATTACGTACGCCTGTAAGCAAAAAGTGTTTCCTCCATCTCAACCCCTAGTCAACCATGCTCGAAGAGTACTTTTTCACCTGCCCATACTGTTGGGAAAAAATCTCTATGCTGCTTGATCTCACCGGCGGTGGTCAAACGTATGTAGAAGATTGCGAAGTTTGCTGCAATCCGATAAGCATCTATTTTGAGGTGGACGACGGCGCCATTGCTGGGTTTCAAGCTGAGACCAGCGGCCAAATATAGTCATGAGATCTCGGCTTAAAACAATGAAGCGAGGCCGAGAGTAAATTTGGTTTTGCCACTGTTCAAGTCTAGAGCTATCTCTATAGTTCCAGCTTGATTACGCCATACTTTCGCCGAATCATCTGCTGAAATTAAGTGCAGTGTGTCATCAAAATCGGGCCCGATAATGTCAATCTCACCATCAAGGCGAAAGTGAAAAATCACTTGATTGTCTTCACTGGGGCCAACTCTAAAGAAGCCACCTTGATCAGTCGTCTGGGTGAACGAACTATCGGCACCAAAAACTGTCAGGTCACCGTTGAGATGGTGAATTTTCCCGGCCCCATCGCCAAAGTCAACGCGAACATCTTGAGCTAGCCTGCGGCCAAACAGAGAGAAGTCTGTCTGCTCCTCAGTTTGCACCGACGCAGCCTGACTACCATAGACAACATCGAACAAGTTGTCAGCCAGATTCTTTATCGCTCCACCAGAAGTCTCTTTGCCTTCTAGTTCATCGGCCAAAGAATCAAAACTAAAGCTAAGCGATTGCTTACCAGATTCAGGTTCGGCCATAACTCCAGCCACTCACCAATACAGCGGTACCCGCTAGTCTCCTCATGCCCAATCAATTGGCACTCAAACCTTTGAAGTTTCAAGACTAGCAGCTACCATTATAGACTTCCGGCCGACGGCGCGACCACTTAGCTCAGCCGGTCTTAACTTGAGTCTTACTTAGAGTCTTACTTAGAGTCTTACTTAGAGCCTGAAGCGCTAAGCCTGAAAACCGATTAGGCGCTAGCTTGACTACTTGTTTTGTTCTCGTTCTGTCTGCCCTGACCACTCTCGGTAAAGTCAGACGAGAGGCAAAACTGAACATTGCGTTTCTTCAGGGTGGCGCGGGCTCTATGGCTGATATAGGGGTTCGAATCTTCAAGCAAAGAGCTAAGTACTTCCATGTTGACGATATAGCTTTCGGCTACCGCGTAACGCACATCGTCGCAGCTATCTTGAGCTAGCTTCCAGTGCAAATCAATTGAGGTTTGATGATTGTCTACCACCGCGGCTCTAATTTCGGGGTCATCATGGGAGGAAAGAACAGTCAAGAGCTCGACAGAAACACGTGGATGCTCGGCGGCGCGCCTAACGAGGCCTCGACAACCAGTACTGACAATTATTTCAAGATCCTGAGTCGGTGTGTCTGGGTCGTTGACGGCCATCCACTGCCTACCCTTAAGGTCTTTGTCGCAGTTGGATGAAGAACTATCGTTTTGGGACATCTGGGCCTCATTGGAGTGGTTACAACGGGATACCCAATGACTCCTAATGCATGCCCAGAAATTAGCACCAGTAACATTTCATGGGCCCTAAAACCCTCTTACCAATAGCAAAAGCGCTCAAAACAGCATTTATAATGATGCTAGAAGTAAACGCAAACTGGGCCAGCGTTGTTAATTTGTATCGCTATAACCACAGTAGAGCCAAGCAAGCCTCTTGCCTAGAGGGGTTTACCAATAAAAACCCTCTGTAAACCCCAGAATAACAAAAGGAAACCCTCGTGAATAAAGGCCCACATAGAAGAATCTTTGAATTAGCCGCGACAATTGCGGTGTTAGTTTCTCTGCCGCAGCCTCTTGCTAAGCAAGCCCTAGCCAGTGATTCGAATAACAGTGCTGAGACCAATAGCGCCGACGCTAACCGCGACTCACTGGCCCCACCAGAACTCAATCTGGCCAAACTCATCCCCCAAGCAACTCTAGGACAGCCCGCGTTAGTTACTACAGACGGCGATGCTATGGTGCGCTTTATGATTTCAATAGAAAACTATCAAGCATTCAGCAATGACCTATTTAAGCCCGCCACCTACCTAAAGCCTCTCGCAGAGCATCTAAACTCCTCTCGCGCCTGGGTTTATATCAAAGATCAAGCTGGCAATCCGCTACAAACATTTGGCACAATCAGCAACAGGGAACAATTGAAAAACCTCTGGTTTGCTATTGAAAAAGGCGAAACTGCACCCAGCCAGGTTTATGTCGATATCTGGGATAGACAGACTGACACTCACTTCAAGTCGGCTAACCTGAAAATCAAAAGCGAATAATTGACGATAAAAACATCGGCAAATTGAGCAAAGACAGGCATTGTCGAAAAAATCTCAAGTTTGTATAGATAGTTCATGGCAATCCAGCAATTGCGGTTTGTGTGCGGCACAACCGTCTATTGCAAAGCATCCCCTTAAAGCTCTTAATACGAAGTGAGGATCTCACCATGAGTTCATGTCTACAATTCACAAACGAAAAGTCAGGCGACAAGAGGCAGTTTAGCGAAGAGTATATTGCGGCCAACAAACTAACACCGGCCTCAACCCTGGCCATTTTAAGCAAGAGTTCTAACTTTGAAGTTAGACTAGCAGTAGCAGAAAACATTAGTACATCGCTGTGCACCCTTCTGGAAATGGCGAGAGACAAAGACATAGACTTACGCTTTACTATGGCTGAGAATGCCAATCTTCCTATCTCAGTGCTCACCATCCTAAGCGAAGATGACAATCCGTATATCGCCTGCCAGGCAGAACGCACTCTCAGTCACATTCGCAAGGGGAGCTCAGGAGGCCAGGTTAATGTCATTTCGTTTACTCGCAGGGCCAGCGGAGTGGCACAGCAAGGCATCAAACGCTTATTTCAAACACTCACCGGGATTGCCAAAGTCTGCTAAATAAATCGACCATCGGCCAGCCCCTAACTCATAACGCCAGAAAAAGCGGACCAGCCTATGCCGATGGTCCGCTTTCTCGTGCAGAATAAGGGAAACCTAGCAAAACCTATACTGATATATAGGAAATCCTGCAAACGCTTTGCTGCCATGGCGTGAATAATAGATACAGGCACCTCTCCCGTGCTAATACAGGAATTTAATCAGGATGAAGAAAAAGCACCCTGATGTCCAGGGAAATAAATCGCTTCCAAACCTTACCAGCCAGCTCGCTGGCGCAGCTCTCTCCGATCTATTCAGAATAGTCCGACGCGGAAAGAGCAAGTCCAATGAAGAGTACGACCTTTCATTCCTGTACTCATTTCATTGGGACCAACCAGATAAGCAGATCAAGGAGGCGCTCAAAGTGTTACTGTGCAACCGCGAAAGCGATTATCAACCGGAACAAGGCGTGTCAAAGACGAAGAAGAAGGCTGGCGAAAGACAGTTAAATACTCAGGCTGCCCTAGAAGCAGCAAAAATTCGCTGGCTGCTGGCAATCAACCCTAACACGCCACCACCAGTGCTGGAACACCTCACACGCAATGCCAATCTCCAATTGCTCGAACGTATTGCTGAAAATCCGAGGACTCACAGCACAACCTTGGCGCGACTCGCTACCCATGAAGACGCTCAAGTACGAGCCGCTGTCGGTGAAAATATCAATACTTCAATCAAAACCATCTGGAAACTAGCAAGGGATCCAAATCCAGACGTACGCCACCGCATCGCCGAAAGTTACACGGTACCAATAGCGGTACTAAGAGTTTTGGCAGAAGATGAAAATCCATATGTCGCACATCGGGCGCAGGTTACACTGTTCCGCATCCTGAGAGAAGTTTCTCAGCTACGAACAGCCTGAGGTAGTCAATACCGTCGTCAAAAAAAATACAACTGAAACTATTAGAAGAGGAAACAGTCTCAACACCAGACTGTTTCCTCTTTTTCTCTAGCATGAGGCCGAAGAGTCAAAGAAAAAAGAAAACAGCCAAAGCAAAAAACGAAACTAGATAGACAAAGAGAAACCCCAATAAGACTGAGTCTTACCGGGGCTTCAACGAACAATTCATTTTAGAGTTACTGAATATAACATGCCCAGGCAAATGAAGAGACTAACACGAAAAGGGAAAAATGAAAAAATAAAATCTACGTTCTCCAGCAGCAATTAGCCACCGAATACAGTGGCGCAATGCTCACGGCTTCTTCTGAAAAAGACGCTCCAAAGCTTCATGATGCCGAGAGAGAAGATGATTAGGTCGATTGGTAAAGAAGACATAACAGGGAAAATTCGTTTCAAATGCTGACTTAACTTCCACCAGCTTACAGTTCTCAGCCCGCAGGGCAGACCAGCGCCAGTAGCCACAGTCACGATTATCAAAGCGGCCGAAAGCGAGGTCCTGCTGTAAAATATAGGCTCTTTTAGGAGATGCAGCTCTAATAACATCGGCAACACCATTCTTTTCTGCAGAAAAGCGACTCACAACCTCTTCCCTGTGAGGACGACCTTCTTGGTCAAAAAAAACAATGACAAGACTCGAGAACGGATAGCCACAAGAAGCATTGGGGAAGTGAAGCAAAATATCTTGTTTGCCATTACCATCAACATCAGCAGTGTAACAAGAGCCGCCGAAATCTCTAGACTCATCCTCAGATACTTTCCAATCCTTTCCCTGACTATCGCGCCCGACAATGCTAAATTGGCCTTCGAAATTCGTTGCTGTGATACCGGGAAGAACCTCGCACTTCCAGTCGTGACCAAAGTCTAGTGCAACCAGCCTTTGCGGAATAGCTTCGGCTGCAAGCAATTTCGCCGGTACATAATCTCGATAATATGCGAAAGATGAAAGCGCCTCGGTGAAAGAAACCAAAGCGGCGAGCCAAAAACCGACAATTAGACACCTTACATGGCTTCGGTCGAACAAGAACATAATCATTAACTTCCCACTACAACTCTCTATTATCTTTACCACCAAGCGTAACGAAATAGGAGGTTAATCAGAAGCAATGAAACTGACTGGAAGTCAGGGATGAAGCCAATCTAAAATCGGGAGTAGTCACAAAAACGGCAACATAATTAGCACCTTGGTAGGTGACACAAAGTTCTTGACCTGTTCATAGCGAATCGGAGCGTGTCTAAGACATGCCCTAAGTAATGCGCCTGGTGCCCAGCGAATTGAGTCAAAAGTGCACCAAAAGGAGGCCAGATAAAGCTGTAAGCACTTTTTACTTATGCCATGAAACTCTTGAGCAATAAAGCCAATAAACTGAGACACAGCTAGCCTTACTTTCGCCGGCACCAAATCGAAATCAAACAGTGTCTGCTCCCAATTCCCGCGCGAGGACGGATCGGGTGTTAAGGGAGATGACGCGACCTCGGGCTCAACAAGCTCAGCGCGTGGATGGCACTGAGCAGGAGTTTGAGTACTACGCTTAAAAATTATCTGACTAAACCAAGAGGCAGAAACCGTAACAGCTTCAGACATCTCATCACAGACAACCAGCGCCAACGTCTTGTGGATATTTAGAGCCGTGCTTGGCGCTACAGACACCAAGCGGGATAGCCGAGCAGCGCTAATTGCCACGCCTTGATCTTTGAAGAAAATTGCTGCCAACCAGGCCCTCAGCTTTACAACGCCATCTAAGGCAGTACCTGAGGTCAGCCAGAAATCATTTCTACAATGGTGGCAAGTATAAAAGCGCGACCCTCGCTTGTGAGTGGTCAGGGAAGGAGAACAGCCACAAATCATCTCATTTGACTCAACAAGATATTGATAGAGCAAATCTGCGGCATCAGCATCTGTCCTCACCAGCAACTGAAAGGCGGTCCAAACTTCGTCCAAAAGAGAATCAACTACTTTGTCTGTCATAGCAACAATCTCCAAGCCCACTTTTATAAACGTCGCGACTGAAGAATTAGTTCAATTGGGAATTTTGCTTGAGGAAGTTAGACCGATATCGCTCTGACTTGTTTGGATCCAAGTTAGCCCGATATCGCTCTGACTTATTCGGATCCAAGTTAGACCGATATTGCTCTGACTGATTTGGATCCAAGTTAGACCGATATTGCTCTGACTTATTCGGATCCAGGTTAGACCGATATTGCTCTGACTTATTCGGATCCAGGTTAGACCGATATCGCTCTGACTTATTCGGATCCAAGTTAGACCGATATCGCTCTGACTTTAAAAAACTTACTTAGCGCGCCATCTCTGCCGCAGCAACCGATTCAATTCTGCTTGAATCTCCCCTTCAGCAAATTGTGATTGCTTCATGGAAGTTTCTTCAATCAAGTCTCTATCCTCAGCCTTCTCATAAGATAGCGGCTTGAGAATACTCATATTCCACTTAGTTGGAAGTGAGGCTAGATTGAACGGGAATGGCAGCCAGGGGAAGAAGGGAGTAATCGGGAAGGAAGGAAGATTGAGCATCTTCGCAATGGCATCCAGGTTTGTTAGCACTGGGATTGCCTCATCGCAGCCAAGAGTGGCGATTGGGAAAATTGGTACTCCTTCTTCAACCGCTGGCAAAAGTTTGACCCAGTCAAACTCAATCAACCTTTCACGAGCAGAAAATGGCCGCGCTAGACCAGCAGCTCCTTCGGGGAAGATGGCAACAAGTTCGCCCTTGGCGAATAGCCGTTTCATATTAGCTGACGAAAAGGGTACAAATCCAAGTTCCAAGAAAGAAGCGAACAACCTCTCGTCTTTGATCCAATCCATATCAGCTACGATGTGCAACCGTCTAGGATTGACCCGGGAGGACATCAGAGCATAAAGCAACATTGTTGCCGGCCAAGGCAAAAAGCTTCCTGAGTTACCAACAATAAGTGCAGGTCCCTCTTTTGGCAGTTTCTCCAAGCCGTTAAACTCTACTCGCCACCAATCATGAAAGAGGAAGCTCAACATTGGCTCCACTCTGACAAGGGCTCTCACGTCAAAACCATGATACTTATCGCTCTTGGTAGCTTGTTTAAGAAAATCGCGGTAGTTTGATAGAAACTGGCTCACAATAAAATCCTCGACTGAAATACAAAACAAAAAGAAGTTGCTAAATCACGGTTTGGGCAATTCACCATCCAGTTCGGCTTCGTCCCACCCCGTTAAGGTTGAGCGACGCTCTCTTAGTAGCTTGTTGAGATCACGTTGAATCTGGTATTGGACTTCGCGCGTAAGCTTCATAACCAGTTTACGATCGTTGGCTTTTTCAGCCGGGTAACCCAGATTTATAGGTTTATGAATATTGATCATCCAGCGCACAGGCAGAGGCATAAACATCAGTGGCGCTGGCAACCAGGGGAAACCGAGTGTCACAGGGAAGAATGGCATCTGTAGAAAACGCGCCACTTTATGCAGATTAACAAACTCTGGGAAGATCTCGTCACCACCAACGGTGGCAACCGGAATCAACGGGCTCTGGGTAGCGATCGCGAGTTGAACAAATCCAGGATGGAAATCAAGCACACGGTAACGCTCGGCAAAGGGCTTACCAACGCCCCTAATACCCTCAGGATAAATGCCTACTAACTCCTCAACGGCAAGTAGTTTTTGCGCATTATCTTTGGTAGCCCTAACCTGACCAGTTTCCTTCACCCAATTTGAAAGCCCCGGTAAATGGAAAAACCAATCGGTGCTGAGATAGCGAATTCGTCGCGGATTTTGGTGCAGATTGCACATAGCCATGGAAATCATGGCACCGTCGAGGGGAAGCAATCCAGAATGATTGCCAACTAAAATAGCCCGACCCTCACCAGGAATATTCTCAATACCGCGAATTTCCACTTGGAAATATTCTTCGTAGAGAAAGCGAAAGAGAGGCTCCCACTTGGCAAATGTCTCTAGAGAATAACCAAACTCGTCCTCTTTCCCGGCGTATCGCTCGTAATAAAGAGGACAACGATTAGAGAAAGCCTTCACAGGGTCTTTCAACTTCTCAAGAGATTTCCAAGTCAGATCTTTCACTTCTCTCACTAGCGTCTAACTATACGTCCAACCAACCAGAGAAATCCCAGAACGCCAGGACCAAACGAAATAACCAAAATAAAACGCTTCAGCAAATCGCGAAAAGCATCTTTCGAGCGCTGAGCGGCTTCTTCGCTGCTTGTAGCTTCTGAATCATCCGCTTGAGTTTCAAAGTCTTGCATCAATCTACTCCCAACTGTTTACTGGATTTAGGTATCCAATACCGAACCGAATCTTTGCTTCCTCTTCCAAGAGCCTCACTAATTAGATTATTGAGGTCGAGACACTAACGCCTTGACAGCCGCCAGCAACTCAATGAACAGGATATTTCCATATAAGGATTCAGTATAGATACTGCAATGCGGATCTAAAGCGGTACACACACAAGCCTTAAGAAACATTTACCGCAAGCTTTACTGGGCCAAGCCAGTGCTTTTCGGTCAACACGGTGAGATAATTCACTTAATTCCTCAATGTATAAACCGGAGAAATACGATGCAACCCGATATCAATCAAATGATGCGTTCCGTGCAAAAAGCCCAGCAAGAGCTTTTGAAGGCTCAAGATGAGCTAGCTAAAGCCACAGTTGAAGGCTCAGCAGGCGGCGGAGCTGTGAAAGTGGTTTGCGCCGGCAACTTCCAGTTTCAAGCTATCAAAATTCAAGCTGAAGCAGTCGATGTAAATGATATGGGAATGCTTGAAGACTTGATTCTCACAGCGATCAACGACGCAACTAAGAAAGCTCAAGAAATGGGCGAAAAGAAAATGGCCAATTCAATGAAAGGTGTAAGCCTTCCACCAGGCCTAGGCTTCTAATCAGGTCTATTCAATGTACTTTACCCCGCCACTGGCGCGGTTGATTGAAGAATTCCAGAAATTTCCAGGCGTTGGGCCCAAGTCGGCCCAGCGCATGGCTTTTTTCGTGCTCAACATGAGCGCTGAAGATGTGGGAAAGTTTGCTGAAGTAGTAGTGGAAGCCAAAGACAAGGTCAAACACTGCAGCAAATGCTTTCACTTATCAGCCAATGACCCTTGCGAAATTTGTACAAATGAAAAACGAGACAGCGCCACAATATGTGTAGTTGCCGATAGTCGCGATGTAATTGCCCTAGAAAAAACCCGAGAATACCGTGGCTTTTATCATGTTCTAAGTGGACTAATATCACCACTAGAAGGCCGCGGCCCAGAACAGCTGCGCATTAGGGAGCTGATCAATCGAGCGCATAACGAAGGCGCCAAAGAAGTAATTCTGGCAATCAATCCCACTATTGAAGGGGACGCCACGGTACTTTATATAAGCAGTTTCCTCAAGCCACTTTCAATCAAGGTGACTCGTATAGCCTTTGGTCTACCCATGGGCTCAGACCTCGAATACGCCGACGAAATAACTCTTACAAGAGCCATGGAAGGCAGAAGAGAAATTTAGCCGAAGAACTCGGTCATTGTTTCAGAAATTCGCTCTACCGAAAGCCCCACTTGCTCAAGCAATATTGGTCGAGCGCCATGTTCAACAAATTGGTCTGGCAAAGCAATACAGGCAACCTCAGCTAACTTTGCCCCAGGTTTACTGAATCTCAATTTAGCGCCATACTCAAGAACAGCGGAACCAAATCCACCGGTGAGTACACCTTCTTCTAGTGTGACTATCCGGGCTCCAGGCTGACTCAAGAGAGAAGCCAACAATTTTTCATCAAGCGGTTTGATACTACGGGCATTAATCAAGGTAGGCTTGATACCAGCTTGAGAAAGCCCAAGAAGAGCTTGCTTAGCGGTCTCTACCATTGCACCAGTGGCCAGCACATAAAGCCCACTAGCTTTATTTCCCTCAACAACGACTTCCCAAGTAGCGGGGTCTATCTCAGAAAACGGCTGCTCATCACCTTCTAGAAGAACTGCATCAATTGCCTTTTCACGAGGGAAGCGGATTGCTACAGGTCCTGAAGCTTGCTTAATGGCGGTGTATACCATATTGCGCAATTCAACAGCATCTTTGGGAGCCCAGACCCGGAAGTTAGGCACGGTACGCAACCAAGCGATATCGAACACACCTTGGTGAGTTTCGCCATCCTCAACTAAGCCACCACGATCAATACCAAACAAAACCGGCAAGTTCATAATGGCTACATCATGCACCACTTGATCCATTGCTCGCTGGAGGAAAGTCGAATAGATAGAGACTACAGGCTTAAGACCAACCTTTGCCATGCCACCAGCCATGGTGACAGCATGCTGTTCACAAATGGCGACGTCAAAGAATCGGTCAGGATATGCTTTACCAAATTTGACAAGGCCGCTACCCTCAGCAGTAGCTGGAGTAATTGCCACCAAATTGGGCTCTAGGGCTGCCACATCAATCAATGCCTGAGTGAAAATATCAGAGTAAGTCTTGGCTTTTGGTCGGACCACAGAAGTAACAGGCTCGACTCTTTCAGTGAGAGCGGGTTCAAGAGCGAAGGCTGGAACACCGTGATACTTGATAGAATCAGCCTCAGCCGGTGCATAACCCTTGCCCTTCTGAGTAATGAAGTGGATAATTTGCGGCGTCGATTTCGACTTGGCATTATTGAGAGCAGCAATGACAGCCGAAACGTCGTGGCCATCAACTGGTCCCGAATAGTTTATTCCGAGTTTCTCAAAAACAATTCCAGGTGTATCAAAGCGGTCTTTAGCCTGCTTCTTCACCATTTCAATTAGTTCCCAGACAGCAGGATTAAGCTTCGCTTGATCAAGCTTATTCTCAATGAAATCAATCTGCTTCTTAATGTCTTTATAGAAGAACGTCTCTTTAATGCGCTTCATGTACTTAGTCAGACCGCCAACATTCTCCGAAATCGACATTTCGTTGTCGTTGAGAATAATGATCACGTCTTTCTGAATATGGCCAAGATGATTGATTGCTTCTAGCGCCATGCCGCCAGTCAAACCGCCATCACCAATTACAGCGACGACTTTACCACTTTGCTTAAGGTGAGCTTTAGCCAGGGCCATTCCCACAGCCAAAGAAATGGAAGTAGAGCTGTGACCTGCCACAAAGGCATCGTGCTCACTTTCGAGCGGATTGATAAATCCACTGAGCCCTTTGAACTGACGCAAGGTACTGAAGCGATCACGTCGCCCCGTAAGCATCTTATGCACATAGGCCTGGTGACCGACGTCCCAAAGAAAAAGATCTTCGGGAGAATTGAAGACTTTATGCATGGCGATAGTTATTTCAACTACGCCTAAGTTTGAAGCCAGGTGACCACCGGTCTTGGCTAAGCTAGTGATTATCTCTTGTCTGATTTCGCAAGCGAGACTGTTGAGCTCTTCGCTATTGAGCTTTTTCAGCTCAGCAGGAGTGACAAGTGCGTCCAGGAAAGTAGTAGTCGGCTTTGCTAGCGTATACATTTGTTTAAGACTCGTAGCCTCGAATTCCCCGTGCAATGGGCTGTTCTGGGTAAATCATAGCAACCCATTACAACACTAGCGCATAATATTTTCAGCCATTTTTGCGAAGAACTTTGCCATATACCTAAGAACAGGCCAGAGTTTAGCTTTCGGCAGACAAATCCTGAACAATAAAGGGTTTTCAGATATTCATAAACGGACATTCAAATCAACTATAACTAATCTAGTCAAGCTCGATTAACCCGCTCTTATCGAAGATCTTACATTCACAGAAAAGAGCGCAGCTTTCGTGCTGCGCTCTCTGTTTTTTCTGCTTTACCCAATAGCCTAGGTTGTTTCAGGGGCAACTATCTTGTATGCATGGCCCTTGATCACAACTATCACCCGTTTGCCGAGAGCTAGATAACGAGACATATTAGGTAGCGTACGAGTGAGAGCGAAATAGCGCTCGCTGCCAAATTGCACTTCCTCAACTTTCTCGTTCTTGTAATCACTATCGGTCCAATAGCCGTTTCTCAAATAGAAGGTCTTCTCCTCTACAGCTCTTACTCCGGCGTCGCTACCTTTTTGGTCAAAGGCTAACGTCTTCATCGCCGCCATTTTCTTCTCTCGCAAAACAGCCTGTTGTCCTGAAATCGGAGCAGCCGAGATTTTAGCACTGAGTGAATCACGAGTCTCCTCTACGCTGTCAAAATTAGCGAGGCGACCTCTGTCTTTATCAAAAGCTAGCTCTGAGTGTGCTGGCGCAGCAAAGGTTGACCCAAACTGTGATGTTCTGCGGGCAGAAACTCGAGGAGCATGGTCAACCATCTGAAACTGTCTACTGCTTTCTTTTCTTGCCATGCTAGCTCCAGCAGCACCACCAGCCAAGTTAGCAAGGCCGCGACTGCCTTGATCACCTTCACGCATAGGCATAGGCCGAGCAATGGGGCCATTGTTAGCCAAACGATGATTTTCGTTAGGATCGGTGGCCAAAAATGACGTAAAGGCCGAAATAATTCCGTGCTTCTTAGACAGGGCAACAATCTCGTCTACAACTTCCTTTGTATTACCGTTTTCCTGTGCCACTTCAGTCAGATAAGCAATTCTGCGCATAGCCCAGAGCTTAGGCAAGAAGCTATGACCCGTTTGACTGGCTTCAAAAGAGAGTGGAAAAGTAAAGGCCTTGGCCACACCGTTGATCTTACCGCTAACTACAACGCTAGCCTGACCAGAACCTTTGTAGCGCCCCAGCAAAAGCACTTGCGAGCCGGCGAATACATCTTTAACTTGACGCGGATATGTATCTTTTACAGTTATGCCATTGTAGGCAATACTTACATCGGAGAGCACTGGTGATTTGATTTTGTCGTAGAACGAGGACAGCGCTGTTTCTAGATTCTCGCCGGGTTCAAGGAATTGCGAGCTGCCATGGTGTGACTCAGAGAGCTTATTTAGCAAACGAGTATTGACGTCATAACCGACACCAAAATCAAACAATCGAATGTCTCGCCTATTGGCTGCCAATTTCAAAATATTGGCTGTAGCAGTTTCGCCAACAGTAGGCTCACCATCGGTCATCATCACGAGGTAAGCAGGACGAGATGTTTCTTCTTTAAGCAAACTAATACCAGTATGCAAGGCGTCACCGATATTGGTGCCACCACGAGCCTCCAGATCATCGATAAAAGCAGCTGCTGCCTTCTTGTTCTCGGGCGTCGCTGCGGCAAGCGAACTTCTAAATGACTCTGCATCTGTGCTGAAGTTTACTAGACCAAAGCGATCTGCCGTAGATAGTGAATTGACCACATACTTCAGTGCTTTCTTGCACTGCTCCATCTTCTCACCCTGCATCGAACCCGATGTATCAGCCACCAAGACAATGTCTTTACCAACAATTTGGTTAGATTTGAGAGGAGGAGACAGAGTGAGCAGGAAGTATCCGTCTTCGCCTTCCAGTTTGTGGGTTAACACACTGGCGGCCATGTCCTTATCGGAGACACTGTAATAGAGCAGAAAATCTTTGTCAGGCACTGAGTCTTTGGCTGAGTAACTAACCTTAGCCTTGCTATTCTCCAGGCGATCGACCACCACACTGTGAGACGGTGACCAGATTGTTCGGAGACTTTCTCGACTGTCACCGGCCTTAACCTTGCCGCTCATGCGCACAGTAATTTTAGTGTCGTCTATAGGGCCAGCCGCCTCGCTATCACTTTTAAGAGGGAAGCGGTACTTTATCAATCCACTTTCGGCTTTCAATAGTTGCGTATATTCAAGCTCGACCTTCTTTGTACCGTGAGCAGGTATGGGAAAAATTCGAGCACGAACAGTTTTGTAATCAGCATATTCAAGCAAACCCGGATCGACCATTTGCCTGACAATCGCTTCGTATTGCTGGCGCGCTTCAGCAGCGGCCAAAATCTTGCCTTCCACAGGCTTACCATCTATATGAAGAGAAAAGCTCGAAAAAGTTGTGTCTTCAGGCAAAGGAAATAGATAGGTTCCAGCTAAATTCTGATCTGTATCATTTATGAAAGTCTGAGTGATGTAGGTCTTAGCCACTTGGTCTGTAATATCAACCTTGATATCTTGCGACTGCATGCGCAGACCATGAGAAACTCCTCCTTTCAACACAGTCGGAGTTGTGGGGGCGGGACCAGGGTCAAAAATCGGCACAATCAGGCCGCCACCGGGCCTTGTACCAGGCCTAGACCCCGGTCTTGTTCCCGGTCTTGTGCCAGGCCGACCGATTGGCGTCACCCCACCCGGAATCACCGGTCGACCCAAAATAGGTACCGAAGTCACCGGATTGAGACCGGGGTTGAAACCTGGATGAAAAGCTGGGTCAGCAATCAAGAAACCTGCCGCTATGGCCTGAGGCGAAAGCAACAGTGATGCCGCCAAGCTGAGAACAGCTGCAAATTTTAAACTCATAAATTTCTCTCGCTAAAAATTAGGAATGCTTCCTGGCCTGACCTAAATGTAGCTTCTGACCAAGCAAATTTCGGCCGGGCAAGCCACCATCGTGATCTGGGGTATAGCCATCAATAGACCCAGGGTAAATACTGAGCGCCCAAGAAAGGCGAATTTGCTTCAAGCGACAAGAAAATGGCAAAGTAATTTCAGGCTTTTTCCTAGATATTTGCCAAGCCAGTCAGGCTAGACTACTCTTGAAGCAAATCTAAAAGTAATAGTTTTGTTTCGAGGAAAGCAATGCGGCTTCGCCTAATTAGAGCCCCAGGACCATCAGCACTGAGAAGAGATGGCTTGCTCTTTCAGCGCCTGACTTGGGGCGCTGCCGCTGGCGGCCTTGCAACCATCCTTCTAGCGGAGTCTCCTGTGCTCGACACAATGGAAATGAATCTACTTGAATGGCGCTATAAAACGGGGTACGAGCTCGCTCGCACTCTCAAACTAGTGGCGCCAGCTTTGGGTGGAGTCGCCGACTCTGAAACTAGAGCGCAAGATATAGCCATCCTTACTTATGATGATGATGACCAATTCGATCTCGAGGGAGAAGCAATCGAAGGTGGGCCGCAACCGGTACAAGCAGTGCTGGCCAAACTGATCCCAATAGTTGAGTCAGGCAATCCATTACTAGTAGTACTCGATATAGATTTAAGCGGTAAAGCGGATCCTTCTCTGGTCAAGGCACTAAAGCAATATCGCAATAACATTGTTCTGGCCCTCTCTGGCAACTTGGACAATCCCAACGACTTTCCTTCTAGTGAACTGCGCAAGAGCGTATTAACTTGCGCTTACGATCACCTCATTAAAGAGTCGAGCGGCTTGGTTTGCCGCATGCCCATTTCAGCCAATATTTTTATGCCTTCTGACCGTTCTACTGAAATGTCTCCAGCCTTGGACATACTGCCTCAAGGCCTGGCTGAATATACCCGCGGACTATCGGCCTCTGGCGAAGCTTTCGAATCGTTGCCAGAAGTATTGGCACCATTGATGTCATCGAGGGTAGGAGTGGGACCTTCAAAAGCTCAGATTTCATCATTTACGAAGGAAGAACTACCAATCTATATAAAGTTCTCCGGCACAAAATATCCGACTTATAAGATCTCGCAAATCATTCGCGACGCCATAGATCCAGGCGTTTTTGCTGGAAAAGTGGTCATGATTGGCACGAACTTCAGTCAGAAGGTCGACAACACGCCGCCGGTTCGCACACCGTTGCAAGCCAAAGCACCTAACGTTCTCATCCAAGCCGAAGCAATCAGCACTCTCCATAATAATGAAGCAATTGTCTCCTTTCCGCGCTCGATCTTGCACCATATTTTGCTCTTACTCGGCGCCGCGCTAGGCACGGTTGCCTCAGTTCTCCCCATGGGAAGACGCACTGCTGCTTTTCTCTGCACGGCAATGGTTCTCATGCTCCTTACCCAAATAGCCTTTCAATGGTTTAATTTGCAGTTTCCCGTGCTGCCACTACTGGCAGTGCTAATGCTTACCTACATCTTTGGCACTTTGATTTATCTTGATACCGACTTGCGCCTGCGCAACAAAGAGTTAGCTCTGGCCCGCGAAAACATGCAGGTTCGCGCCGAAGAAGAGCGTCAGCGTATAGCCGAAGACCTACACGACGAAACTCTCCCGGCTCTTTCTGCCGTAGCTAGAATGGCCGATCGTCTAGCCCATGCGCCAGAAATGTCCGAAAGTTCAGTACCAGTAGAAATGCGGGAGAAACTCGACGGTGCTATTTCAGAAATGCGCCGAGTAATTAATGACTTGCACCCTTCTGTTCTTGAAACTATGGGATTCAAGCCAGCTTTAGAGAACCTGCTGGCGATTCTCTCACGAGAAAAATTGATTCACGTTGATTTTGTTGACGGCGACACAGAAGATGACTATGGCTTTAACAAATTCACTCGCTTACAGCTATACCGCATTGTCCAAGAATCATTGAACAACGTGCAAAAGCATGCCCACGCCAACCTGGTCAAGCTGACAATCGGCGCAGAGGGAGACAATCTACGCATCACAATTACTGACAACGGCAAAGGCATAGACTTCAGTAGCATTCGCAAAGATGCTCATGGTCTAGTCAATATCAGACAACGAGCACAGCTAATCGGCGCCCAAGTAGAATGGAAGAAGCCGGAAAGTTTCGATACAGGCACCCAGGTAAGTTTGTCCATTCCAATTTCTAAAGAGGATAAAAATAATACCTAATATGAGTATATTGATTGTTGACGATGAAGAACGCGACAGAATCTGGCTAAAGAATTTGCTTACGCAAAATCTCGGAGCCCCTTATGCCGGCGCCATCTACGAAGGACATGACGGCCTTGAGGCTGTCGAGCTCAGTCAAAAATACAAGCCCCAGTTAGTCTTTCTCGACATCAAGATGCCGCAACTTTCGGGCATCAAAGCAGCTGAGCAAATTCTCAAACAGCTGCCAGAAACAGGCGTGATCATTCTTTCCAATTTCTCAGATGAAGTGTATGTTCGGCAGCTCTGGAAGGTGGTGCCTCCCAACGGCGCTTTCGGCTATGTCTTAAAGAGTGCTTCAGACGAGCAAGTAGTGGAAGCGGCCAAGGCCGTTCTCTCCGGCGACTGTTGGGTGCACCCTGGTATCGCCAGAGTGATTCAACGCACACAGAACCGGGCGACATCGCTGACTCCAGCTGAATATGAAGCACTGATCTGCATTGCCCTCGGCATGACAGACCATGCCATTGCTAGAAAACTTTATTTGACCGAGAAGGCCGTACAATCAAGACTTAAGTCGCTTTACGCCAAACTCGGTATTCCCGGCCGCAGCGAAGGTCATGAAACCGAATTCAATCAACGCTGCCGTGCTGTTTACCTCTCTAATCGTCGTGGCTTGATCAATCAATCCGAGCTCGACGATTGGGAAGCCAAATTATCAGAAGGCGCACCAACCTAGTAAATTATGAATAAATGCCACCATGAACCAAATAAAATTTGTGTCCCCAGACTAGCTCTGACGGTCTCTCTTGCGTGTGCAGCTATCTACCTGACAGCACTGGTGGCGCCAGGTCAATGCCGAGACAATAATCTAAAATCAATAACACAGCCAGGCACATCGAATACAACGCTGGGAGAATTCTCACGCGCCGAGTCCGGCGTAAAGTTGCTAGTGGGAATCTTCGCCAGACTCGGCAACGAACCTCAACTAGCCTTAAAAAGCGAAAATCGTTTATTGGCCTCCAGCAAGAACAAGTCTGGCTTTGACCGAGACAGTCAATCACAACTATTAGCAGCAGCTCAAAGCAATGCCAGCAACTACCAAGGCCGCAATAGCCAGTTTGCCAATTCAATTAACAATCAGTATACGGATCCAGCCCTGGCAATAAGACCAAGAGCGGTTAGTCGCAAAAGTGCCACAGACAAATTTATACCAATTCAAGGCGTTACTATCGCCATGGCTCCGCAGAAAAAGACTTTCTACAAAGGAGAAAGTCACGATGAGAAGCGCGACGAGAGAGGCTCTGCCGCTGGCCAGGGTGGCGCATCACCCCTAGCAGAAAGTAGCAGAAGTGACGCAGAGAAAAAAAGCGAAGCCGATTCATCAAGCTCTATGCGCAGTCGTGATGATTCTCCGGTCAAGATTTTTGCCGGCCCATCCAGCACCAGTAACGCCCTCCCAGCTAGCTCCAACGAAAAAACCTACATCCGCGAGTTCGGCAAAGCAACCAATGCACCAGCCGCTCCGGCTATTGCCAGTTATGGCAGAAGCTTAGAGAGAGGCATCAACATAATTGATGAACCGCTTGGTAGCAGTAGGAGACAAAGCCAAGCAAAAGCCGAAGAAACTGCTAACGGTATCATTCGACCAACGGAGCAACCCGGTCTTTTCAGATACGTGCGCGAGCATAAGAAAGAGACACCAAAAGACAGCCCCAAAGAAAACCTCAGAGACAGCTTTAAAGACAGCAGCAAAGACCTGGCTTTTGGAGCCCCAAGTGCAGCTGGTGCTCTAGATCAACTGAACGAAGGCAAAGTTGTTAACAAGCAAAAGCTGAAGAGCGCTAAACTGCAAAACAGCGCCCCAGTTTCAATTGTCTCTGAAAATGAAATGACCTTAGAAGCCCAGCAGGATGGTTCATCACTGCAAGTAGCTTTCTTGCCACCAAGCACGGTGCACGGCATAAACGGCTTACCTTTAGGGGCAAGCGAAGCAGACACAGCCAAGTTCTTCAAAAATCGAGGCAACCTCAGCCGCTCCTTTATTTCGGGCTGGAAAGTCTGGACACTGCTAGACGGCCAACAGACACCAATTCTTCAAGTCTATCTGCGTAACGGACGCACCGAAGCATTCCGTATTTTCAACCAAAGTTATGTTCCAGCCGGACTAGGAGTGGCAATCAACGACGAACTGCCCTCTATGAAAGGCAAATTCGGAGAACCAGCCTTTATTCTGGAAGAACCTGGAATTAAGCCGCAAGTGGCAGCTCAATCAGCAACAATAGTGGCCAAAAACTATGTTTATCCTGTTTCACAAGTGAGCTTCCAGCTTGTGCGCACCGGCCCAAGCTCACCCCATATTCACAGCCTGCTACTGTTCCGTTATCTCTAGACTCGGCTCTTGCAATTGCATTACTTAGCCTAAGCACGGGGTCAAAGTAGTGGCCGCCATGTCAAGAGCGTTAATTTGTTTCACATCCCTTTATTGGATGGTTCTCGAATAAACTAATGACTCTTTATCAAATGCAGTGATAAAGTCTAATTCCCCTAGAGTCGAAAACTAAAAATGCTGCCAAAAGCCGAATTACATGTGCACATTGAGGGCACTTTCGAACCCGAGCTAATTTTTGCCATTGCTGAGCGCAATAAAGTCGAAGTTCCCTATCCAAGCGTAGAAGCTCTGAGAAGCGCCTATCAATTCTCAGACTTACAGTCGTTTCTCAATCTCTATTACGCCGGCATGAATGTTCTCAAAACTGAACAAGATTTCTTTGACCTGGCCATGGCCTATTTCGCAAAGGCCAGCGCCCAAGGCGTAGTTCATAGCGAATTGTTCTTTGACCCACAAGCTCATATGGCTCGCGGTGTGTCCTTTGAAGTGGTGATCAACGGCCTCTACCAAGCCGTGCGCCAGTCGAAGCAAACTCATGGGCTCTCAAGCTCACTTATCATGTGCTTTCTCCGCGATCTCACAGCCGAAGCAGCCATGGAGGTTTTCGACCTATCCCTGGCCCACGGAGACAAATTTGTGGCTGTCGGCCTGGATTCAGCCGAAGTTGGCAATCCACCTTCCAAGTTCAAAAATGTATTCGACAAAGCCAGGGCTGAAGGCTTTGTCACAGTGGCTCATGCCGGAGAAGAAGGGCCACCGGAATACGTTTGGCAAGCTATCAATTTACTCAAAGTGTCGCGCATAGATCACGGCGTACGTAGTCTTGAAGACAACAAGCTCGTGGAAACCCTGAAAGAGCAGGCTATCCCGCTCACAGTTTGCCCTCTTTCAAATGTCAAACTGAAGGTTTTCTCTAGCATGGCCGACCATAACATCAAAAAAATGCTCGACCTTGGCCTCAACGCCACGGTCAACTCCGATGACCCGGCATACTTTGGCGGTTATGTTGAAGACAATTTTACCGCTGTGAGGCAAGCACTCAATTTAAGCAAAGCAGAAGAAATTCAGCTCTGTCGCAACTCTATAAATGCGGCATTTATAGACGCCAGTGAAAAGGCTCAGTATTTAAGCCAACTTGAAAAAAGCGCAGTCTAAAAATAGTTTGAGAAGCTAACAAGGTTATGAAGCGGAGAATTAAGCGCTAGAATGAAGACTCTAACGGTAACGCCATGAAGTCTTATCTCCCTCTCTATCTAAAACACCGCCCCCAGTCGCTGGGTGACCTTGTCGGCCAGAAGTCAGTGGTCAAGACCCTCACTAATGCCATCGACAACGATCGTATTGCCCATGCTTATCTGTTTACCGGTCCAAGGGGTTGCGGTAAAACTTCTAGCGCCCGCATTTTAGCCAAATCGCTTAATTGCGAGAAAGGGCCCACTGCTGAGCCCTGTATGACCTGCACCATGTGCATCGAGATTAAGGCCGGCAATTCACCTGCAGTACTAGAGATAGACGCCGCCTCAAACAACTCAGTAGATGATGCCCGTGTGCTGATTGAGAGAGCACCGCTGGTAGCTCAAGGCGGTCGCTTCAAGCTGTACATCATCGACGAATGTCACATGCTCACGAAAGAAGCATTCAACGCCTTACTGAAAACAATCGAAGAACCGCCGCCCAACGTCATCTTTATTTTAGCAACCACAGAAGAGCATAAAGTTCCCCCTACAATCATCAGCCGCTGCCAGCGCCTGATGTTCCGCCTTGCCAACCACAAAGAACTTTCGCAGCATTTGCGCAAAATTGCCGATATTGAGAATATTTCTATTCTTGATGAAGCTATTGACCTGATTGCCAGACGTTCTGGAGGCGGTCTGCGCGACGCCCTCGGCCTGCTTGATCAAGCTAGCCTACTCTCATCGCCAGATAAGCCGGTTTCGATTAGCGACTTGCTCACATTACTGGGTGCCATAGACGAAGATGTCTTAATACAGATTAGCGAAGGCATTCGCGATCGAGACGGCTCGAATGTTCTAAGCGCACTGCACAGTTTACTGAGCCAAGGAAGAGAACCATCCTTGGTGGCACTAGAACTGTCTAAGCACTTCCTCAACATGGCTAAAGCCCTTCACCTAGGAGGGAAGAAGAGCACATCAGAGAGCGAAACTGATGGTGTACCGCTAATCAACCAGCTTATTACTGGTACGCAAAATTATATTGACCAAGTAATAAAGTTAGCCCCTGCCTTTGAGGGGGCCGAGCTAACACAAATGGTAGAACAGCTTGATCGCTTAGAGCAGAATTTACGTCGCTCTACCCAACCAGCTCTCACCCTTGAAGTTGGCTTGTTAGCACTGTGTCACCGCCACGACATTCTCATGGTGAGAGAACTTTCAGCACGGGTACAGCAGCTAGAAAGTGCTCTATCGGGTGGTAACTATTCGCTACCGGCACCACCGGCTCATCAAAATGCAGCGCCACAACAAGCTCAACACAACTCCGCCACCACCCACGGTGCAGCACCGCGACCGACCGCAATACCGGCTCAGCCCGCGGCGCCGCCAGTGCAAACGCCTTCCCCCGCAGCATCGGCCCCGCCACCTCGAGCGCCAGAACCATTGTCTGCACCAACGCCCTCACCTGTACATCAAGAAATTCCTCTTCCTTCTGCTGGCCCCGCTCCAGCAGCTTATGACAATGGTGATGATGACTATGATGGCGAAAGCCAGCCAAGCCCAGCACCAAGCTCAAGTGGCGAATTGGCTGTGCCAGTTCGCTCTGAAGCCATCGACGAATTCTGGTCAAACCTGATGGACTACTTGCAACAGAAGAGCATTCCTACTTTCAGTATCTTCAATCAGCACGGTTTTGCCCTCTCGCTAAAGGAAGATGAGTTCGTCATTGGCGTGCGCAAAGAACACTTCGTTAGTATGTTAGAGCGCAAAGTCGACCAAATCAAAATAGCCATCAAGACTTTGACCGGCAAAGAAATGTTTGTCAAAGTCAAAGTCATGGGCGAAGAGGTGGGCACACGCACTCCTCAACCAGCCCGGGCCGCCAGTGGACGAGAGAGCGAAACAGCCGGACGCAGCGGCGGAAGCCCGCGACCAGCCGACGAGCCAAGTGACCCGGCGCCCTTTAGACCCTATACAGCCGAAGCCCCCCAGCCAGCCAACCAAACTTCTCAATTCCGAGAAGAAGCCCCTAAGCCTGAATCTAGACCAGAGCCTAGGCCAGAATCTAGGCCAGAACCTAAACCTGAAGCTAAACCAGAGAGCAAAAGCGACTCTAAATCGTCTAATAAGTCTTCGTCCAAGCCTGATGCCAAAGGCGAGAAAAAGCCCTGGGTGCCCAGAGACAAGGGCAAAGAAGGCGCCTGGCAGTCCGGTGGACCAGCCAAGCCAACCCCGGATTTTGCTGGAACTGGAGCAAACGCCAGGGGAAGCGATGAGGTCCTGATGGTAAAAGAAGCCTACAAATTGTTTGAAGGTCCCGGCTCTAGATTTATCGGCTAATAAGTTATTGGGTGCAAGCCAACCTGAGGCTTGTCAATACAGTTAACGAATCTCAAACTTCTCACTGAATTTAACTTCATCTTCACTAAATTTTTCGTCACTCAACTGACCGGGTTCAAACCACTTGACCTCGACACTGTCAACGATTGCTGACGGTGGTCCTTCTTGACACCAGGCAATCAAGCGATTGAGAGCGGGCTCAGGTCCAGCTGCCACTGCCTCAACAGTACCATCAGCTTGATTTCTCACCCAACCCAAAAGGCCCAATTCTTGAGCCTGTAGCCGTGTACTATGTCGATAAAAGACGCCTTGGACTCGGCCGGTTATTTTGAGCCAAACATAGCGCTGCATATAAAAACCATATTCTCCCTTTTAGTGGACTGTTTAACAGGCTAAAATGTAGGGACTAGTCTAACAAAGGGCAGGGCCACCTGAGAAAGACAGGATATTTTGACCGGCACTTTTAGAGCGACATTAGCAAGAGACAACAGAACGACCAGATGGCCAAGGAAACTGAGAAAAATCGAGAAGAGTCTCTGCAGGCCATTGATGCTGCTATAGCCTCATTGCGCAGCCAAGATTGGGATCTCAACCCTTACTCGGTAGCAGCAGCTGCTGAATTAGAACCAGAAGAGGTCTTTGGCAACAAAGCAGCCATGGACAAGATTATGGCCGCCCGGGGCGATGGTAGTACTTACTCCCATGACGCCGTTTTAGCTGGCCGCTGCAAGGAACTTGAAGCTGAACTCGATAACGCCGCCACCATCAACCAAGACTTGTATGACCGTGGTTCTGAATTAGCTGAAAGGGTCTTAGAACTTGAGGCCAGTGTGGCAGAACTAGAACAAGAAGCTGAAACCCTGGCCTTACAATTGCAAAATTCCTGGTCTCTCGGCTACCAAAAAGGCCTAGCCGAAGGGCGCGAACAAGCCTCACTACCGCCTGACCAACGGGTTGATAGTCAGCAAAAGCCCGCCTCCAAAACTGGTGAGCATCCGGTGGTCGAGCTTGTCACACCTGAGCCTGTCAAAGCACAGGCGGGGGCAAAGCCGGCTTCAGGCGGCACCATTACCGACGAAGACTTACCGACCGAAAGCCAGCTAAAAAATTCACAGCCACAGCCAGTGGCCGAGCTAGCTCCGGCGCCCGTCAGTCAGCCAATAACATCAGCGCAAGCGGTGAAAGCAGAGCAAGTTGAAACAGAAACGGTGAAAGCCCCTGCCGCTCAAGTAGTAGCAAACGAACCAGCCCTAGCCATAGTCGAGACTAGTTCTGTCTATAACGATAACGTCTACAACGCAGTGAGCGACCACCGCTCACCTATTTCAGTTTCAGAAATCTATGGTGCTTTAAGCTGGAAGCAAATCGAAACCGTTTACCAATACAGTACGGTTGCCGGTAAACCCAATACCAATCTCTACTTCGAGCCGCTGAGCAGTACGCCGGAAGAAGAAGAAGAGCAAGTAGCAGTCGAAGAAGCTTCTCCAGTCGAGGCTAAAACCGTTGGAGAAGAAAGACCAGTGGCCGATGCTAAGGCTCCGACAGCCGGGCAAAGGGCAGCAGCAAGAGAACCACAAGCAGCTCAAAAAGAGCAGTCAATTACAATAGATCCGAGCCCACCAGAGCGACCAGTACGCAGCAAAGGCAGCGGAAGGCTACCTGATATTTCTTTCGACCCGCCAGACGAACCCATTGTTGGAGCGCCAGCGACCAAGCCTATTGTCAGAGCTGCAGACTTGGGCGAACCAGACTTTATCAACCAATACGACGGCGGCCTAACTGGCGAAAACTACCCCAGCCTAGATTCGCTACAAGCAGCTGCTGCAGCCAAAGCAGACAGCGCTACATTTGACAAACTTGATGCTTTGCCAGCTCAAGCTACTGAGGTTCCAGATATTCTTGATCTGGACCAGCTCGACATTTTTGAAGGCATGGAAGACATGGATGAACTGAGCAAAATTGAAGTGATAGAAGATGTTGTTCTGGCCTCACCAAACGCCAATATGATCAGCCAAAGCGAAACGGCTGCCATGCCTAAAGTTTCCGGCGAAGACTTGCGCGACCTAATTAAATCTAGAATCAAGCAAGCACAAGATCATGATCCTCATCAACAACACTCATTCGAGCAGCTCTTAGACGCGGCCAATGCCTCGGGTACAACTGAGGCTGCAAGCGAACCACCGGCTGGCGCACCCGAAACCAGCAAAAGCACTACCCCTGGTGCAGAAGAGATACCGAGCACTGCCGCTATCGACTTAGAAGCACTCAGACATGGCGCTCGCAACAAATTTGTGGGAGGGAAATCGCCTTCTACTCCGCCAGGAGCAGCTGGAGCCACGGCTTCAGCCACTGGAGAAACCGCCGTGCCTAATGCCGGCGCAGCTGGAGCCGGAGCTGCTCCAGGACCGGGCGGCGCGCCGACGGCCCGAGTTGCCCCAATCCCAGCTGACATTCGCAAGCACTGTATGATGCTGGGAGTGCGCCCTGATGAATTGACAATCAAAATCGTTATTGAAGCCTGGAAAGCGCAGATTACTGCGCCAGGCGTTCACCCCGACCAGGGAGGCGACACAGAAACTGCGGTTTATCTCAACCTCGCCAAAGATTCTCTGGTCAAATACATAGAAGCCCAGGCGCCTAAGCTGGGTAAAAAGTTCGGCCAACCAAGCCAAGCTAGGGATTCACAAAGCAAACCGTTCACCATGCGCCAGGGTCCGGATAAAGATACGGACAAAAAATAGAACAGCATGTCTAAACCAGTTGTAGCAATCGTCGGACGTCCAAACGTTGGCAAATCAACCTTCTTCAATCGTTGTATCGGGGCTAAATATGCCATCGTTGACGATTCGCCAGGTGTAACTAGAGATCGAATCTATCGCGACTGCGACTGGAATGGTCGTGAATTTTTGCTCGTCGATACCGGCGGCATTCAGGGCGAAGACGGTAACACCGATGCCGTGATGGCCGGTGCTGTGCTCGACCAGGTGCAAGAAGCCTTAGTTCAAGCCGACGTCATTGTTTTTCTTGTTGATGGCAGACAAGGGTTGACTGGAGCAGACGAAGAAGTTGCGAACATTATTCGAAAAGTGAAGAAACCGATTCTTCTAGCTGTTAATAAAATTGACAGTATGAAAGACAATAACAATGTCATGGAATTCTACAAGCTAGGACTGGGCGAGCCTCTAGGTCTTTCAGCTATGCAGGGCAGTGGTGGTGTTGGCGACTTACTAGACGCCATTGTTGAGAAGTTTCCTGAAGGTGCGGGAAAAATTGTTTACCCCGAAGAAGGCGAAGAAGAAAAAGATCCCAATACTTCTCCTTACGCCATTGCTGTAGTTGGCCGCCCCAACGTTGGCAAGTCGTCACTAACCAACGTTCTTTGCGGCACAAAGCGCGCCATCGTTTCAGAAGTACCTGGCACCACCCGCGATGCCGTTGATACACCTATCAAAGTTCACGGTCGCGAAATTACTTTAATTGATACCGCTGGTATTCGTCGCAAATCACGAGTCGACTACGGCATCGAGGCTTTCTCGGTGGTACGCTCTCTCAAAGCCATAGACCGTGCTGACGTTTGCGTCTTAGTGCTAGATGCCAGTATCGAAATTTCCGATCAGGATCAAAAAATTGCTGGCAAAATCGAAGAAGCGGGAAAAGCAGCAGTTATAGTCATCAACAAATGGGACCTGATCGAAGATCGCTCCTCGCGCTCTATGACTAATTTTACTGAAGAAGTAAAACGACAACTCCGCGCTCTTTCGTATGCCGAAGTAGTTTTCACTAGCGCCACCAGTAAGCTGCGCGTTCCCAAAATTCTCGAAGCTTCTGCTCGCGCCTACGCCGAAGCGCACAAACGCATCACCACCGGTCTAGTCAATCAAATCGTCAACGAGAGTGTTGCCCTTGTTCCACCACCAGCCTCTAAGCGCGGCAAACGACTAAAGGTCTATTACACCACTCAAGTTTCCGTAGCACCACCAACTTTCCTCCTCTTTGTCAGTGATGGCAAATTGATGTCTAAGAACTATGAAACCTACTTAGAGCGAAAGTTGCGCGAGGCCTTCGGCTTCCACGGAGCACCAATTAGAATATTCACGCGCGCCAAGAAAGAGTCGTGATTTATGTTAGCCCTGGTTCTGATTCTAGTCACGTATGTGCTGGGCTCAATTCCCACGGGATATTGGCTAGCTAAAGCTAAGGGCATAGACATTACCAAGCTAGGCTCTGGTTCTACCGGTGCCACTAATGTCTGGCGCTGTGTCGGTAAAAAAGAAGGCGTCTTGGTCATGGTCTTGGACGTACTCAAAGGTTACTTGCCAGTCTTTGCCGCAATCCAAATAGACAAAGGGCCACAAGCTCTAGAGTGGACCTATTTTGGCATGCCACACCTGATACCAGTGGTAGTGGCAACAGTTGCCATCGTCGGTCATAGCAAATCTATTTTTCTCGGCTTCAAAGGCGGCAAAAGCGCTGCAACCGGCATGGGAACTATGATTGCTTTTTGCCCAATGCTAGGCATATACACCTTCGGTACTTTCTTAGCCATGGTCTTTAGCACTCGAATCGTGTCATTAGCATCTCTCACCGCAGCCTTTGTCAATGTCATATTTATGTGGTGGCTAAAGAACCCAGATGCCTACGTAATTTATGCTGTAATTGGCTGTCTTTACGTTTGGCTGCGCCATGTCTCTAATATCAAACGCTTGCTTGCCGGCACCGAACCTAGACTCGGGGACAAGCCGAAAGAATTGATGTCGACTGAAAGTGTGAACATTGAAAAATAAACTGCTCGCTATTTCTTTTTTGCCTCTTTTGGCAACAGCTAACTTAACGGCTCAAGCCAATAGCCCCAGCCTGCCGGCAAAGCCCAAAACGACAGTTGTCGCGGCAAAAGAAAAAAGCAAAGAAAAATCTTTTGTCAGCGACCAAAGACCGACCACATTGTCTAGCGATGAGGCCATTAACATTGCGGTCTACAAAGCTGCCAACCGTGGCGTAGTAAACATCGCACCGGTTGCTTCAGCCGAAGACTACATTCTCAATCACACCGCTGAGGGTTGTGGCTCCGGTGTAATCATCTCGCGTGATGGCAGCATTCTTACCAATTATCATGTGGTGGAAGACTCAGAACACGTGCGCGTCACTCTCTGGGATGGCAGTAGCTATCACGGCGTAGTCGTTGGCGTGGACAAACAGACCGACCTGGCCGTAGTCAAAATCAAGCCTCCCGAAACTCTAAAACTGACAATCATTCCTTTAGGAGATTCATCACAACTAGAAGTTGGTCGCCACGTTTTTGCTATTGGCAATCCCTTCGGCCTCGACCGCACTATGACCGTCGGCATCGTCTCTTCACTGGGTCGAACCATACCGGTAGCTAAAGGCCGTCTCATCAAAGGCATTATCCAGACTGATGCTGCCATCAACCCTGGTAACTCAGGGGGGCCACTGCTCGACAGCCTTGGCCGCGTAGTGGGAATTACCACCGCTATCTACACAAATAATGGCCTTAGTTCAGGGGTCGGCTTTGCCATTCCTATCAACATTGCCAAGAACGTCATCCCCCAAATTTTGGACTACCACCGTGTCTTGCGCCCTGAGTTAGGGGTCGAAGTCACCCCAGCTGGCGAAGTTGGCCTGCGCGTTCTGAAGGTAGCCAAAGGCAGTCCGGCTGATAAAGCTGGGCTATCAGGGGCAAAGATAGTGCTTTACGATATCGGCGCTGGATTAGTCTTGCAAAAGCCAGATTTAAGCGTCGCTGATATTATTTTGGAAGCTGATGGTGTGCAAACAAACACTGTAGATGGCCTGATGTCTTACATTGAGAGCAAGAAGCCAAACCAAGTGGTTACACTGACTGTGATCCGCAACGGACGTGCAGTGAAAATTCCAGTAAAATTAATTGGCGGTGTGTCAGACTAGGGCAACCAACAATTTGTAGATGTAAGAAAGTTTGTTATCAGGGACCACAAGTACGGAGAGAAAGCAGAAAATTGTCAAGAATTCTAGTCATCGAAGATGACCTCTCAATCTCTGAATTAGTAAAAATAAATCTAGAATTACTTGGCCACCAGGTAATCACCGCACCAGATGGTATCAAGGGATTGGCGATGGCCACCCAGAATCGTCCAGACCTGATTGTGCTTGATGTGATGATGCCCGATCTTGACGGCTTCACCGTCTGTCAGCGCTTGCGTCAAAATCGCGAAACCAATCCAATTCCTGTTTTGATGCTCACTGCTTTATCAACAACCAAAGATAAAGTGGCCGGCTTCGATGCTGGTGCTGACGACTATCTGGCCAAGCCTTTCGATATTCCCGAACTTCAAGTTCGTGTTCGCGCCCTGCTGCGCAGAGCAGGCACGCTACCGCACTCTTCATCACTACCTGAAATTCTCACCGCCGGTGAGATCACTCTCATTCCCGAGAACTTACAAGCCAAAGTTGGTTCGCGTATAGAGAAGCTCACCCCGACTGAGTTTGAAATTTTGCACTGCTTAATGCAGCACCACGGACAAACGGTCTCAACTGGCAAATTGCTAGAAGAAGTCTGGGGCTATTCACCTGACGATGACGTAGACACAATACGCGTACACATTCGCCACTTGAGAACTCGCCTGGAAAAAGGCGAGCGCAAGTATATAAAAACCGTATACGGTGGTGGGTATCAGCTGGTGGCCGAAGGCTTTACCAAAGACAAGAATGGTGAGTAGTTTCTCACTTTTCTCGTTTATGAGATAAATAGCCTCCCGAGCAGTCAAGCGCCAGCGATCGCGCGCCAGCTTGCGATTACAGGATTTGCCACGGCCATACTATAAAGCTTTTAGGTTAAGAGAACGGGCAGTCGCTAGACATACTGGAAACCTAACCTTTATCATATACTGCGAGCCATTGATAACGTCATCAATGGTCGTCATAATGGCGCTTTCGAGAATTCTTTCTAGAATCATTACAGCAAGCGCATTAGAGTGAAGCCTTCTAGGCAACACAATTGAGCAAGGAGAACCTAGCTTGTTATTCAACAGTCTGCAGTATCTGGTCTTTCTGCCCGTGGTGTTTCTGCTTTACTGGGTCTTACCACAGCGCTTGCGGGTGCCACTACTTTTAGTGGCGAGCTATGTCTTCTACTGCTCCTGGCGCCCAATATACGGTTTATTGATCTTTGGCCTCACCCTGGTCACCTTCCTTCTGGTTCCTTATATAGAGAAAGCTGCCAAGGCTGAAAGCGGCAAGCATGTCTTCACGGCAAAGGGCTGGCTCGGTATTACTGTAGCCGTCAACTTGATTTGTTTGGCAATTTTCAAATACGCCTATTTCACCGTTGGCACGGTGAAGCAAGGTCTCTCGCTGGCTGGCATTGATTGGAAAGAACCCCACCTGCATATCATCTTGCCGTTGGGTATATCGTTCTTCGTTTTCGAATTCATTCACTATGCTGTGGAAGTCTATCGCGGCAAACCAGTGGTTAAGAACTTCTCAGCCCTGGCTCTTTTCGCGGGCTTCTTCCCCACTCAAATCGCTGGACCGATTAAGCGCTATCAAGACTTTGTGCCGCAATTAACGGAAAAGCTCAAATTCAAATGGGAATATGTCGACGAAGGCATGCAAATGATTCTCATGGGTCTGGCTAAAAAAGTACTGCTGGCCGATAACCTGGCTCTGGTTGTACAGGCTGGTTTCGCTCATCCAGAAAACTTTTCATCAGTAGACCTCTGGCTCATTACATACGCTTTTGCTTTCCAAATCTTCTTCGACTTCGCTGGTTATACAGATGTAGCACGCGGCTCAGCTCTTTTGTTTGGCTATAAAGTGCCAATCAACTTCAACTTGCCCTACATGGCTGCCAACGTGGCCGATTTCTGGAACCGCTGGCACATCAGCTTGTCGACCTGGTTAAGAGACTATCTCTTTATTCCATTGGGTGGCTCGCGTTGCTCACGTATTCTCAACTACAGAAACCTTTTCATCACCATGGCCTTAGGTGGTCTCTGGCACGGTGCAGCAATGCACTTCCTCGCCTGGGGTGCCTTCCAGGGTGGTGTTTTGATTCTGCACAAAGAATACCTGCGCTTACTTGATGCCATTGGCGTCAACAAGTTCTTGAGCGCTTCCAAAGAATCAGGCACCATTGCTCACAAGCTCTACCACTGGTTCTCCATTGTCGCCACCTTCCATATTGTCTGTATCGGTTGGGTACTCTTCCGTGCCGATGATATGAAAACTGCTGGAACAATCATCTACAAATTGGTGATGGCTCCCGTTGAACTGCTGCACTTCAGCGCTTCGCAACTAGCAATTCTGCAAATTCGCGATCCAATTATCTTCCCAGCATTACTTCTGCTCTTGCCTGGTTTGATGATCTCGCAACCAATCATCACTTGGCTCAACGACAAGAAGTTCTATCAAAGCCCACCATGGGCAGTGCAGGTTAGCTTGATGGTGGCATTGATGTGCTTGCTGACAATCTTCTCCCCAGACAGCTCGCCACGGTTCATCTACTTCCAGTTCTAAGAAGTTCAGGGTTACTGTGGAATCCGCAACCAACACTAAGATCACTGCAGTCAAGCCAGCCAGAAGCCGCTTTTTAGTGGCACTGGCTAGCTTTGTACTGCTCTCAGCAGGTCTGGCTCATCTTTCTTTTGGTCAAACTGAACCTACAGACTTCCCTGTAAATACCTGGACAACCTGGGCAATCAAAGACTTTCTTTCGGACCAGAAGAAACCAGATGTGGTCTTCATGGGCTCATCTCTAATGCTAGTGCCTCTCGATGGCACCGACGCCGACCACCTCAATCGCCGCATCGATGGCTCAGCGCATCATAAGAGCGTCTATTTCGAAGACAAATTCAAGCAATATTCCGGTCAAAAAATAGCTAGCTATAACTTTGCTCTACCGGGTGAAATGCCCTCTGACGCGGCTTTGATTACACGCTTCTTGCTCAAAGGCGAGAAAGCACCAAAAGTTTTGGTCTATGGAGTTGGCCCCCGCGACTTCATGGATAACCTCTTGCCCAGCCCCGCTGCCACCGATCCATTTCAGTATTTATCGCGCTTTGGCGACTGGAGCAACCGCGTCGATTTAATCGTCCCCCAGTGGCAAGAGCGTCTTAACTATGAACTCGGCCGCGCCTTCTATACCTACGGCGCCAAGAACCAACTGGCTCAAAACAGCGATCGCGCTATTAGCGCCCTGCTCAATAAATTAGCACCTACTCCAAAAACAGATAAGACCAGGGCCGAGCTTGTGGCCACACGCCGCCTGCTCCTGCCTGACTATCACCCCTTTGAAATCAACCGGGACGAATGTTTCTTCCGCCCCGAAAGCCAGTCGGCCCGTCCCAAGTTTGAAGACAATATCAGCGAATACCGCAAGCGTTATAAAACGCTGAAGATGGAAACCTTCAATGGCCAGATGCAATTCCTCGCCGATATTCTCGATACAGCCAAAGAGCGCCAGGTACATGTGGTCTTAGTGGCCATGCCTATTACCGACATCAACCGCAACCTGCTATCAGACCAATCATGGAATCTGTACAGAAGCCGCTTGCGCGATTTAGCTTCACGTCATCAGGACACCACAACATTCTTCGATATGCAAGAAACCAAAGCTTTCAACATATCTGATTTCCAAGACACTGTGCACTTGCACTCCGGTGGTGGCGCTAAATTGCTTGACATGATTGCTAAAATCATGGCCAAGGATAAAGCCAGCATGGCCGCCCTTGCCCCAGCAGCAAGCGACGTTGCTGATAGCCAAGCTCTCGATCGCTTCCGCCAGACAACCAGAAAAGAAGCCATGGTTGAGCAGAAGGAGTCAGCACCGCTATGACTCTTGAAACTCTTATCGCTCCTGAAACAACAGATAAGCCCATTTCTGTGGCAAGTGAAGGGAAAGACCGCCGCGTCAATCCTGATACAACGCCTTTCAACTTGCCATTTCCTGACAGGCGCAAGCGCGGCCGCTCCAGTTCATTCGCTGTCGCCCTGGCACTTTTTTTTGCCATCAACTGCGCCCTCTCCTTCTACACACCTATTGATTTCGATCCCTATCGCTTTCCTTACCAAGGCTGGGCCTGGTGGACATTTAACGATCTCAAAGCCAGTAAAGAACTACATAACGTCGCCCTGCTTGGCTCATCGCTCATGGTTAGCGCTGTCTCTTGCTGCGATGCCAACCACCTCAACAAACAGCTTGACCTCACCACTTATCACAAAGCCAGCTACCTGGACGACAAATTGACCACCGCCTTTGGTGGCAAGTTCAATACCTACAACCTTTCCGCTCCTGGCCAGATGCCCTCAGATGCCTACCTCACTCTCAAGGGTATGCTGACCACAGCCCATCGCCCTGAAATCGTTATCTATGGAGTGGCACCACGCGATTTCATCGACAGTAGAATGTCTAGCCCTACTGATACGGAGCCTTTTCGCTTCCTCAACCGCCTGGTCAACACTGACGATTGCGCCCCCGGACTGTTTCGCGACCCCATGGGCCGCCTAGAATGGCTTATTAATCGCAATCTCTATGTTTCGCACCACGCCGTGGATTTTCAAATGCTGGGCGGCGATCTAATTAAGGCCACACTAGACAAAGCCACACCAGTTCCAGCGGGAGCGAAAGCTTATACCTATTGGGACAGAACCAAGCTAATGCCCCTCTACAAACCGGGCGAAATTCATAGCCAGGCCATTATTACCCAACCAACTTCGCGCGCGCAAGCAACAGCAGAGTGGCGCGACAACACGGTAGAGTACATTGAGCGCTATCGCCATCCAGATAGGCACACCTATAAGACTCAATTCTACTTCTTGCGCAAATTGGTAGAACTCTGCAAGAAAGAAAAGATTGAGCTAGTTCTAGTGAACATGCCGATTGCCAAAGAAAACATTGCTGTTCTCAAACCAGAAGCCTACCTCAAATTTGTCTTTGCCCTGCAACAATTTGCCATAGATCAAAAAGTTGCCACCTATGACCTTAATGATTTCAATCACTTCGACAAAAGTGATTACCACGACTATGTACACCTCAATGCTTTCGGTGCCAAGAAGCTATTTGACAGTCTCGTCTACACCTTGAAAAACGCTCCGCACACCAACCTTGCCTTGCGCATGGCTGGTCAGGAATTAGTTAGACAAGAAGCCAACCACTACCAATTCAGTGATACCAACACAATTCAACCCCAGGTTCTGCAAGAACGCCTAAAAAATGCCTTCGGAAGAATAGGCAATTCGGTAGACCCAGCTCTGCAGTATGTGCCAGCTGAACTAAATACAAATAGCGGTTCAAGTTCTAGCTCTAGCTCAACTAAAATCGGCGCCAAAACTAACGGCGCGGAGATGTAATATGAGCAAACCAGCATTCCCCCTCGCTCTAACCCTATTTGCCCTGGTTAACGTCGCCCTCTATGGCCTCTTCCAGGCCAATAAGCTCAATGGCGAGAAAATTCTAGACAACCAATCAGTGCGCCAGGCCAACTATGAAGCCCGCCAAGAAGGGCCGTGGATCTGGTGGGTGACCAGAAGCTTTCTAGCGAAAAAGCAGAGCCCCGACTTGGTACTGCTAGGCAGCTCGCAAATGGGTTCAGCGATCTTCTCAGCCGAGGCTGAGCACCGCAAAGAAGCTCTCGATACAACCGACCAGAGAGAAGTTACCCGCCTGGGTGCGGCCCTTAAAAACCTTACCGGCAAGCAAGCAGAGGTATTCAACTTAGCTATGGGCGGGGCCATGGTATCAGATCACTATCTGCTGGCCCGCACCCTATTTAAAGGTGCACAAAAACCCAAAGCAGTAATTATTGGTGTTAACCCCCGAGATTTTCTCGATAACACTTTGCCATCGGCCAGCTCTACCGATGCCTTCTATTTCCTCAGCCCCTATGTCAATGTCAGCAGTTTGGCACCAGTTTCATTTGCTGGCCCCTTCAATTTGCTTGACTATCGTCTCAAAGAATGGCTGCCATTGAAGCAAGTCACGACTATTCTCAAAGGCAATGAGCCTCCGAGTTTAGCCAATGTGCCCACCTTCACCAACCCTGAAGCTAAAGGTGTGCTAGAGCCAAAGACTAACGGGAGCAAAGATAGCACTGCCGTTAATACCAAAGTTCTACAGGCAATTTCGGGCTCAGCTGGTGATGTGCGCCAGGGTCAGTGGCGCGTTCCCGCCGAGCCACCCTATGTCTTCATAGACAATACCAGAGAATATTTGCGTCGCTATAAGAATCCGAATCCACCTTGCTTAGCCGGCGAGAAAGCTTACTTCCATGCCCTTCTTACTTTCCTCAAACAAGAGGATATCAAAGTAGTAGTAGTGGGTATGCCAAGCCTACAGAGCAACCGCGATATATTACCGCCGACCTTCTGGTCACAGTTCAAGAACTATCTAGAGACAGAAACAGTTGCTTCTGGTGGCTCATTTATCGATCTGTTCGGCGACAAGCGCTTCGACAGCCATGATTTTCTCGATACTGTTCACCTCAACCGTTGGGGTGGTGGCAAATTGATTTCAGTGCTGGCCCAAGAACTGGCAAAGAACGGTGAAATTACTGCTGTTTTAGGCAATCAACCGCAGAACAACCAACCAGCAGTAAGTACGAAATCACAAACAAAATGGCAATAGTTGTCCTCGCCTTCACTCTCCTTTTCACAATACCGGCGAGCCTTTGGTTATCGGCTCTGCCTGCAGGAGCCAAGGCCGCTGCGGCGACCGCCCCAAAGTCAGCTTCACCCAGTCGAAATTTCGACCAACTCTACCGCAATGCCGAGCTAGAAATGGGGCACTTAAACTTTGAGAAAGCAAGGAAGCTCTATCAAGAAATAGATAAGCTGAGCGGCCCAGCCAGCGCTGACAAACAAGGAACCGGCAAGAAGGCTAGAATCATGCTCAAAGCATATCTGCCACTATACCCGGTGTCACAAACTTGCAATGATATGTATAAGCAGGGTGACGTGCTAATGCGCTCACAAAACCCCCATGATGCCTTAGCAGTTTTTACTGACCTGGCCAATCGCTATCCCAAATTTGAATGGGCCCAAACCGCTATGGCAGCCCTCTATATGAGAATGAAAGACACTGAATCGGCAGCTCAATGTGCTCGTCGAGCCCTATCAATAAACAAGAATTTTCTTCAGGCCTGGATGATTCTCATTCATGATGCCATGGTGCACAACGACCTTGATGGTGAAATAGACGCCGCAACCCAAGCCTTAGAGCTCGACCCCACAAGTACTGAAGTGCGGAGCTTGCTCTATAGCTTGAAGGCTGAGAAGAACAAGCAATTACCTGATTAAGGCCAAATCAATGAATAAATCAATCAACTAAACGCTGAAAGGCCAGGGCCGTATTGTGAGTACCAAAGCCGAAACTGTTTGACATGGCGCGCTCCACCGGCACTTTCAAAGCAACATTGGCGACGTGATTGAGTTGACATAGGGGGTCAACGGCATGCAGATTGATAGTCGGTGGAATTACTCCATTGGCAATTGAGAGGCAGCAGATTGCTGCCTCTATAGCTCCAGCGGCACCAAGCATATGACCAGTCATTGACTTGGTGGCACTGACTGGAACTGCGCTGACATGCTCACCAAGAACGGCACGGATAGCATTAGCTTCCGAGCGATCACCAACAAGAGTAGAAGTGGCGTGGGCATTGATATAGTCAATTTGATTACTGGCCCACCCGGCCTGAGACATAGCCTGAAGCATCGCCCTCTTTGCACCATCACCATCCTGGCGCGGTGAGGTAATATCATAAGCATCACTGACGCATCCGAAACCAACTAACTCGGCATAGATGCGAGCGCCTCTGGCCTTAGCATGCTCTAATTCTTCCAGAACGAGTACGCATGCACCTTCTGACATAACAAAGCCATCACGCTCTTGATCGAAGGGGCGCGAGGCAGCAGCAGGATCACTATTGCGCCCAGACAATACTTTTGAAGAAGCAAAGCCAGCCATGCATAAGGATGTAATTGGTGCATCGGCTCCACCAGCGAACATAACGTCGGCCTGACCAAGCTGAATGGTGCGCATAGCGTCACCGATAGCAGAAGAGCCGGTGGCACAGGCGGTGCTGACACAGGAGCTATAGCCCTCTGCTCCTTGAAGAATTGAAACCCAGCCAGAGGCCATATTCACAATCATCATAGGCACAGTAAAAGGCGAGCACTTATCTGGGCCGCGCTTCAACATGCGGTAAAAGTTATTCTCAATCGTCTCAAAGCCACCAGCAGCAGAGCCCACACTGACACCGACACGCTCTGGTTGGTCAAATTTATCGGGTAGACGCGCATCAGACCGAGCAAGAGAGCTAGCGGCCACGGCCATTTGAATAAATCTATCCATTCTCGTTTTGTTTTTAGCCGAAACAAAATCGTTGGCCTCAAAGTCACGAACTTCCCCAACAATACGGCAATAGCTCATCAGCTCTGGGGCAATAGCTGACAACTCGCCAATGGCAGAATTTCCCTTCACAAGGTGCTGAAAGAAATTCTCGCTCTGCCCAAAAGGTGTTATGGCACCAACGCCACTGACTACAACTCTTCTAAACATAATAGACTCCTGGACCAGCAAAAATATCGATAACTACATACTAACACGTAGATTGCAAGTTACAAGTTATAAAGGTCAAATAGTCAGCTAACTGTTTGATAAACCTTGATATAGCGGGCAAATCTAGTACGATAAAGTGATGGTGAGAAGATCCGACTGCCCCATAGCCTGCACCCTCGACCTACTTGGCGATAAGTGGACATTGCTAGTCTTACGCGACATTGTCATTTTGAACAAAAGTAGGTTCGAACAGTTTCTTGATTCGCCTGAAAAGATCGCCACAAACATTCTTACAGACCGCCTGCACAAGCTAGAAAAGGCTGGGTTAATCACGAAAGCTCCATACAGCAGCCACCGTTTTCGCATGGCTTATTCAGCCACAGAAAAGGGCATGAGTACCGCTCCTTTACTGCGCGAATTTGTTCGCTGGGGTCTGGCCAATATAGAAGACACCAGCACAGCGCTAGCCAACTCAACTAACGATTAAAGAATAATTGTTAAATAGAACTGCTGCGCTTAAGAGCAAGTGACAGATTAGAGGCCGCGGTTAGCTTTGCCAGCTTCTGCATAAATGTTGTGCTATTTTCAGGCTTCAAGTGCACAGAATCCACAAAGTTACTGTTGTTCGTCCATTGCCCTTGATTGAGGTCAACAAACTCAACGCCATACTGATTGCAGAGTTGCTCGGCATGACTGAGATATTGCTTGTAGAAGCTCTTAGGCAAAGCCTTCATGTTATCTTGAGAGAGGGGCATATTCACTACCATCAAGTTAACTTTGCGCTCCTGACAGAGTAGTAAAAGCTTTTCAAAATAATCAAACTGAGCCTCTGCCCGACTAATCTGCACCGGCGTGTAACGTCTTTTGTATTCTTCTTCTGTAGTCTGCCAATCAGCGTGATCAACAGCACAGTTAGGCACCACCATTGGTGTGCCAATCGCTTCACCAGGTAGCAAACCTTTCTTCTGCGGCTTAAGGGTAAGTGTATCGTAATACTTATCGAAAACAACAAATGGCAAACACTTTTCAATGGCGCGTTTGGCTCTGATAGCAAAGAGATTTTGCCAATCAGTGCGATAGCGATAAAGACTGGACAGGCGCTCACCACAGGCCGAAGTGCGGTCCACCGAAGTCATTGTTGGCTCACTATGAAATAACTGGGGCAAATCTGCGGCCTTGGCAAAAATTCTAAAAATCGGACTAGCATCAATGCGAGGGAAGAGATTATCCTGGAAATCACGCGGGGCTATGCCATAGACAATTGACGTTCCCGCGGTTGCCTCTGACGAAGCCGGCAATACTTCTTTTGCCACAAGAAACGCATCAGAGGCCATTTGGCCACCCATGGCCAGGCAATAGCTGCGCACGAAACTAGCATTTGCATTGGCACTAGAGCCAGCCTCTTTGACCAGCGAGTGTTCCAAATAGTTTTCAAAACTTGTCAGACGCCGCTGATGAAAGCGCTTAAACTCTTTGCCAGTAAAAATCGCTTCGCACTGCAAAGCCGGTGCCACCACAAGTGAAGAGCCAAGCAAAAGCACCGGACGTGAGGCACTACCAGCAGTGGTGCTAACCCCTTCCTTCTGCTCACGCTGATCTTGCTGCATCGCTCGTTTTACGGCAACCACAGCGTTGTAAGGTTCAGCTTTGTCGGTGTTAACAGTATTGATAGCAGCGAGCGGATGGCTGACACCAACGAGCACATCGATTGCGGCCACAAGCACTGCCGCCAGACATGCGGAGCTCACTATGCGACGACTAATCTTTTGTTCTACCAAAATAGCTGCTACTCAAAAACTGCTAAGCACTTATGAACCAGCCTAATGTTACTAGAGATTTGTCAAGGAGCACACTCTTTCAGGCCAGATCAGCAGATTTGTATATAAATGGCTTTTAAGCTAAGGGGGCGAAAGGGCAGGACTGGCCCTATTGGCAGGATTAATCGTCTTGGTAGGATTGGCGTTTTTCTTCAACAGGAGCCGGTCGGCCAAGAAGGTCAAATCATCACGCTTCCACATTTCCATGATCGGCTTCTCACCCCCTGGCGGCCAAGCTGGCTCAGAACCAAAAGCCTCTTCATCTAAAACTTGCAAATACTTCTCATAGGTCGCCGGTACGGCTTTTTCGTCCTCAGCCAGCAAGAGCGCTTCGCTGTATACCCTGGGCAAGAGCACGTCTTTATGCTTTTCTAAAATCTCATCGAGAATAGCTTGAGCTTTCTTGTTTTCGCCATCCTCGGCTAGATAGCGCACCAATTGCAGCTTAGCCTTAAATCCACTGGTCTTGGCCGTCATCGCTTCCTCTAATGTCGCCACAGCCTCAGCCTTACGCCCCATGCGATAAAGAGTTTCAGCCTTAATTGCCAGCAATTGAGCCTGCGAATTACCATTGGCAAACAAGGCCCGATAAGCCCAAGAAACAGGGGAAGGGTGCAAACGCAACTGCTCAGCCTGATCAAAAAGCTCAAGGGCCCGAGCTTTGGGGTCTGAACCCGGCGCGAAGGCCGTAGCCTCGTCGGGATGACGCATACAAAGTTGAGCGCCATAGTAGCCTTTGAGCATCTCTAGCCAGGTAAAAGTAGCAAAAGTAACATCACACAGAGCAAATACCAGCAAAGCCGCCCCCAGCGACTGAATCAAGTTTTGCCCCTTAACAATGGGCGACTTCAGTCGATCAACCAGGCGGTCATTTATTGTCAAACCCGGTCTGTACTTCTGAAAAAGCGCCACCAGGTCTTTCTGTTCTTTCAGGTCCAAAATTGACAGCGGAATACGCACTAAGACATCGGGCCGATTTACTGCACTGGCCGCTGCCTCCTCAGCTTTAGCAAAGACCAGGCCACAGCTGGCAAAAGAGCGCACCTCTAAAGTTCCTAGAAAAGTTAAATAGAGCTCGTCCACAGCCTCAAACAAAACACGACGACGACCTATAAGCAAGGCTGGATGGCCATAGCATTGAGCAGCTTTGTCGGTAGCACTGTTGGCGGGCTCGCCAGAACTTGGGCTATTGCTGCTAGTTGGTTCATAGACAAGGGCAAAACGCCGATAAAAAATAAGGGGCAGACCGTTCTTAAAAAAGTAAGCGGCCCGGGTAGCCAGATCGCTTTCTAAGGTCATAGCCAGACAATGACCCACCAGAAGAGCAAAGACCACGGCCACGGGGAAGAGTTGCACTACATTGGCAGCAAACCAAGCGGTCGAGCAAAGCAAGACCAGAAAGACTACACCGAAAACAGGCCAGGCAAAACCAATCAAGGTACAAACCAGATGCGAAAGGCTGGGTGGCAGTTTGCTAGGGGCAAGCGCTCCAGCTGGCTTTATTTTCTCGTCCGATAAATCTATGGCCCAATCCTCTAGAACTTCATCCTTAACTTACCCAGATGTATCGATTTCACTAGGGCTCGTGCATTGTGATTGCTTGGCTGGGAACAAGGGGAATAATAGGAAAAGGCAACCCTTGTAATTTGGAAGGTCTCTGTAATATGGCGCTGATTAAAAAGGAAATTGGTGAACTGCTCGTGGACAACGGGCTGATTACCAGCGATGAGCTCAAAATTGTGCAGCAAGAGCGCATGAAGACTGGTGAACCAATTTCGCTGATTCTTTCCCGCCTGGGCTTGGCCAATGAAACCCACCTTAAAACAGCCCTGGAGACTCAGTATGGTGTCAACTATATCTCTCTAGCCAAGGCCCAAGCCGACCATACCGCCCTTGAGCTTCTACCAGAAAAAGTCATGCGGCAGCATCAGGTTGTGCCCCTTTCAGTCGACGGCAAAAATCTCACTCTGGCCATGGTCAATCCCAATAACTTGCTGGCTCTAGACGACATTAAGTATCGCCTCAAGAGCGTATCGGTCAGACCGGTAGTCTGCACTGAAGACGATTTTCAGCATTTTATGGAAACTGTCTATTCGCGCAGGCAAGATGAGCTAACCGAAGAGTGGGATGAGCAGGCCGATCAAACCTTTATCGAGTCAGAAGTAGACCTCTCTAGCCTTGATGTATTAGTCGACTACGACGATGCCATTAACGACTTAGACCTGGCCAAGCAAGCGCAAGATGCACCAATTGTACAACTGGCCAATCAAATTTTAGCCAAAGCAATTAAGCGTCAATGTTCAGATGTGCACATCGAACCCCAAGATAAATATGTCATGATCCGCTACCGTTTAGACGGTGTTCTATTCGTCGACCGCAAGCTGCCCAAGGCCATTCTAGCGGCCCTGGTCTCGCGTTTCAAAATCATGGCCGACCTTGATATTGCCGAAAGACGACTGCCGCAAGACGGCCGAATTAGAGTGCGTTTCTCGGGCAAGGACATCGACTTCCGCGTCTCCTCAATACCAAGCAAGCACGGCGAAAAAGTAGTGATGAGACAGTTAGACAAAACTGGCACCACTTTTGGTCTTGACCATTTAATCACTGAAAAAGAAACCCTCTCGCTCATTAGAGAGATGGTGCTCAAACCCTACGGAATTATCTTCGTTACCGGCCCAACAGGTTCTGGTAAAACCACAAGCCTCTACTCGGCCCTGGCCGAACGCAACACTCCAGAGGTAAACATTCTCACCGCTGAAGACCCGATTGAATATGAAATGCAGGGCATTACTCAAGTGCAGGTTCTACGCGAGAAAGGTCTAGACTTTGCTCGCATATTGCGCTCATTCTTAAGACAAGATCCAGACATCATACTTGTGGGTGAAACACGCGATAGAGAAACTGCCAAAATTGCTGTAGAGGCAGCTCTGACAGGCCACCTTGTCTTCACCACCCTGCACACCAACGACGCACCAGGAGCAATGACAAGACTAGCCGAAATGGAAGTCGACCCCTACCTGGTATCATCGGCCACCATCGGTGTAATTGCCCAAAGATTGCTGCGCCGCATCTGCCTGCACTGCAAAGAAGAGTATGCACCAGAACGTAGCGCCTTGGAATATCTGGGTTTGTTAGACAAGAACCAAGAGAAGCTGGCTGAATCTACCATTCAATATTACAGACTGCGCACCGATGAAGATGGTTGGCCGATCTTTGCTAGAGGCAAAGGCTGCGACGAATGTCATCAAACCGGCTATAAAAACCGAATTGGTGTATTTGAAGTAATGAAGATGAACGATGAAATTCGCGATCTAATTTGCAAAGGTGCCACCACTTCACTGATCAGACTAGCGGCTAAACAATCGGGCATGATTCCGCTAAAAGACTACAGCGTGCGCCTGGTTGGCCAAGGCATGACCAGTGCCGATGAAGTAGTTCGGGTAACGCTATCTGACACTACCGGCGAAGAATCACTGTGTGGCAAATGCCGCAATCCAATCTCCGATGACTTCATTAAGTGTCCATTTTGCCAGCACGACCTCAAGTTTTCTTGCCTGCGCTGCGGCACAATGCAACTCGATGGTTGGACAAGCTGCCCGAAATGCGGCTTATCAAAAGAAGAAAGCGACCACGAATTTTGCTGCAAAGGCTGCAACGCCGAGATCTATGGTGAGTGGAAAATCTGTCCGTACTGTCAAGCAACGAGAGAAGCATCGTACTCGGTTGCCGCCTCTAACACCTAAAAAACAAGGAGCGAATTGATGTCGATTGAAATGCAGGAACTGCTGCAGCTGGTAGTCGACCGCACAGCCTCAGACTTGCACCTCAAGGCCAAAGAACCGCCAATCATAAGAGTAGCGGGCAAACTGATACGCACAAGCTTGCCTGAACTCACCTCAGACGACGTCAAGCGCCTAATTTTTTCTTGCCTCACCGAAGACCAGTGCAAATACGCCGAAGCCAATCTAGAACTAGACTGCGGCTTTGGTGTCGATGGCCTAGGGCGCTTCCGCGTTAATGTCTACAAAGACAGAGGCTCTTATGCGGCCGCACTGCGCGTGGTGCTATCGAGAATTCCATCAATCGATGAACTAGGTCTTCTGCCAATCTGCAAAGAAATAATTCAGAAGCCCCGGGGCCTGGTACTGGTGACCGGCCCGACCGGCTCTGGTAAATCTACAACCCTGGCTTCGATGATCAATTCAATCAACGAAACCGAATCAAAGCACATCCTGACTATAGAAGACCCCATAGAATTTATTCACCACAACAAAAAGCTGTCTCTTATACACATCTGACGCTGCCGACGAATAGAGAGGTGTAGATCTCGGTGGTCGCCGTATCATT
>CAJXZK010000004.1 GCA_913063055.1 uncultured bacterium | reverse complement strand
CCTCCGCCCCGGCGGTGAAGAAGGTGGGGAAAGCCAGCGAGCGATCGAGCACAACCACGCCACGCTTTTGCCGCGCCGCATCCCAGATTTCATAGTCATTCTTGAGACGAGAAACGTCTTGCCAGTAACTGCGCTGCTCGAGAGAACGAGTGCGTTCGAGGCGGGCGAGCTGACCGAGATCGAGAGAAGAACCATCAGATTGATTCACAGTTTTTCCTTTTTGCACATGTAGATGATAATGCCCATAGGCGAGAAAGCGAGCAGCGCCACCATCGGAACGGTGAACAGAGCAATGAAGAAATCCATGAGTATTCTCCTTAGCCTGAATCAGCGCTGGCGGTGCCCGCAGCGCAAGGTTCAGTCGATGAAAGCCAAGCCGGGACACCAATCGCTGCCAGCTTCACCGAGGAAACGACGACGACCACGCTTGCGGATTTCAGCGCGCTCAGCTGCTATGGCAGCCAGGCGTTCGGCTGATTCGGGCAAGAGTTCCGCGGCGGCAGCGAGGTTCTTCTCGATTGCCTCCTGAAGCATGAAGATCTGGCGCGAGAACAGCATTTCAGCCTGCTGATCGCCGTCGGCAAAGGCCGTGCCCGAAAAGCAAGTGTGCGCGTTCCAACGCAACGACACAGGTATAGCCGGTTTGCTGCGCAAGAGATAGTTCTGGGCGTAGGCAGCCGGGAAATCGCAGTCTTTCACTCGATGCAAAAATTCTTCCACCTCGGGGCCGAAGTGAGCGAACAGCTGCACCAGAGAATTCTCGGCACAACCGAGCTCAACGACAGCGAGAGCTGCAGACTCTGCGTCGATCGGCGTTTGGCGATTGTCGTTCAGCCTTTGAAGAAGCAGCTTGTAGCGCTTGTGCAGCGAGACAAATCCAGCGAGATGGAACGCCACTTGTTCGATAATCATAGAGAGCCTTTCGGGATCGATGAGTTGAAAATTAGGGCAATGCAGAATCTGAGAAACTGCTACGGCTAACCACTCAACAGCAAGCTGTCGAGAAGTAAGAGTTCGGAGAGGAATGTATTAGTGTTTTAAAGAGTTATTGGCTTTTTCAGGTTTGTTGAAGAGATATAAAATTCACCCTAATTAAAGCCACTATTACTAATCAACTACGCGCGATCCTGCGTAGTCTCCTGACTGAGAAGGAACTAGCAAATAGATACTTGCCTGGCAGCGCTAGCAGAGCAGGCGAAAGGCGCACAGGGAGGCACAACCAGGCGCAGAAGCAAGCTTGCACAGCTAGAACACGTACACAACAGCCAGCCTGCAGGGGCAGCCAACACCAGGCGTTACAAAGAAAAGCAACTAGCGCAGCGACACTACCCGCGGTGGCGCAAAACAAAAAGCCACACAGCGAAAGCCTTAGCAATCGAAGTGCAGCAATATAGCCGATCTACAAGATCGAGCAAAGCTATTTAAGCACCGCCCATAGTGCAGCTACCTGAACTAGAATCTAAGCTAGAGAATCTAAACAGATCAGAACAACACAGCGGAATTACAGCTAATCTAGTCGATCAAGTTTGGCAATTTGGGGGCACAATCATCAAGTTTAATCACCATAGCAACTAGTCAGGTTCGAGCACATGGGCTCTGGAGTTGAGATATTTTGCCCCAAACCTTTTCTCCATTGGTGCTATAGTCCGATCACTCCAAAATGTACTCGGCATGTAAATCATCATCGGTGTTCGAACTTTGAGCATTACACTGAGGGCAGATGAATCAATAGGATTATCGGCAAGATTCAACTCTTTCAAATTCAGCAAATTTAGAAGTGTTGACAGTTTTCGGGCAGTGATCGAATTACCTTCAACATTCAAATTCACAAGCTCAGTCATTTTGCCGATTGCCTCCATATCGGCATCCTCAAGATGGCAATCCTGAGCGGCGAAGTGATGCAGACTATTGCGCTGAGCAAGCCTGGCGATAGCAGGCGAGACATTTTTCATTCCACTTACAACCAGACTTTGCACCTTCGATAAGCGCTTCAGCCTGAGCAAGTCTTCGCCTGTCAATGTTGAATCAGAAAAGCCGAGATCGATCAGCTCAGGCAACTTGTTTAAACTATCAATAGCAGCCGGACTAAACTTACTAGCAGTAAAAATCACTTTCCTTAGCGAAGTTAGGTGCTCTATGGAGGCAGCAGTCTTATCGCTCCAGTCACCAGAGACACCGTCTTCAAAAAGCACAGCGAACAAATCATTGGCGCCAAAGCCTCGTAAAAGCTCAGGCTGATCACAAATTGCTTGACCGGCCCGAAACACAACAGCCGGTCCATCTGCGATTTCGACAACGCCACAGGCCGATACACACTTATTTTCGTCACCCTGACCAATCTTGCCAATTTCTCTATCAGGAAATTGAAAGCGGATAAAACCGGATCTCTTTGGAGGTAAGCGATAGGCACCGACTGCCGAACTCTGCTCTGCCACAGACGGCAGCGAGGCTGGCGTATGGGGCGGCGGCAGAGTAAAGGCCTGGCCAGCAAAATAAATACAAACAGCCACTAACGCCAAAACTCCAGTCACGAAAAATACTTTGGCGCGCGCATCGCTCGGCCTGCTAGACGCACTATCAGCACTGGATAGTCTGGCTGGCGGAGAATTAAAGTCTTTCGTGTGTGCACCAATGACATCGAGCACTTGAGAAAACGACTGCGGGCGCTCGGCTGGATCTTTTTCTAATAGTGCAGCGACCAGCTGCTCCAGCCAATCGGGATAACTTTGCTCTGGTCCTAAGCCGCCAGCCTCTGCCAAAGATGGCGGCTGCGTTTCTTGATGCATGAGCATGGTGGCCAAGGCCGTTTTAGCGCGAAAGGGCGGCTTACCTGTGAGCATTTCAAAAAGAGCACAGCCACTAGAATAGATGTCCGAACTGGCGTCTACTTTCTCACCCAGTGATTGCTCTGGGCTCATATACAGCGGGCTACCAAATACTGTTCCGGCTGCCGTCAACTGCTGGCCAGCAGATGGGGTAGCTGACAAAGCAGCAATACCAAAGTCAACAAGCTTGACCGCGACAATGGCATCACTGGTGCTACTGCGCAACTCAAGAAAAATATTGGCGGGCTTAATATCGCGGTGAACAACACCATTTCTATGACAAACGAGAAGGCCCTGACAAAGCTCAGAAAAGACATACAGAGCCTCTGCCACATCCAACACACCTTTGCGAGCAATGCGTTCAGCCACTGACTCACCGTCGAGATGCTCCATGGTGTAATAAGGCAAGCCACCTTCGGCAATACCAAAATCGAAGACTTGGACAATATTCCTGTGCTTCAATTTTCCAAGAGCCTGCGCTTCACGCTTAAAACGCTGCCGGGTCTCTTCGCTTAAATTGGCTGTGGCAAAAGTTTTTAAGGCCATGTCTTTGTTGAGCTGCAGATGATGGGCGAGATAAACCGCTCCCATCCCTCCACGCCCGAGCAGGGCTAGAACTTTGTATTTTTGATCAATAACCTGACCGACTAAATCTATTTTCGAGTCTACTTTTGAGGGATCAGCCGGCTCACCGGTCATTGACCTTCTTTCCCTGAGCTAATACGTCAGCACCACATTTACTGCACTTATAGTAGCCCTCTAAGGGCGTACCGCAAACAGCACAGTCATCATTTCTTTTGCTAAGAGAGTCTTCGGGGGCAACCTCAATTACTTTCCAACTGCCAGTAACAAAGCCAGTGGCGCAGGCCTGTAGATGCTTAGCTTCATCTTCGCGATGAGTCTGGCGCAGCAAATTTGCATAATTTTGCAAGACTTTCACTGTATCGGCGTGGCCAGCACCCTGAACTTTAGTGCGAATTGCCAGGCAGCGCTTGTAAGCATTTTCTGCTTCTATCATTTTTTTATGGACGAAATAAAGCATGGCAATATTGCCAAGACAAGTAGCAACAGTCAGATGATCTGGACCATACATCTTTTCGTAAATCTTGCAGCTCTCCAGTGCGCTTTTTTCAGCAGCACCATAATTGCCACAGTAATAGTAACAACGAGCGAGGCTATCAGCCGATTCTGCCACTACCGTATGGTTAGGACCAAAGACTCTCACTTTAGCCTGATGTACTTGTTCTAGCAGCGGAGCCGCTTGCTGGTTGCGATCTTGAGAACCCAGCGCCTTTGCTAAGGCTTCGAGGGTAAGACAGAGACGATGATCTGTTTCACCAAATGATTGGGCAATTTCTAGGCCCTTGGCCAAGCGCTCTTCTGCTTTGGCCCAATCACCGACAGCCAACGCGTCTTGGCCTGCTTGATAGAGTGGTTCCCATAGAGCCATGGCTTCATCCGCAGACAAAACTTTAGGTGGTGCCGGCGCTGCCGCTGGTGGCTTCAAGGCTTCAAAGCGACCGGTCTTAGACCACTGCCTAGCAGTAACGACTGCTGGAGCGGAGCCCTTGTTTTTCAATTTGAGAATGACATCGTCATAGGTGGCTTGTAATTTCTGCACATCCGGATGACCTAGACCAAGAATGCGCTTCTTGATGTTGAGAGCCTTGAGAAGAATTGGCTCTGCCAGCTCCTCTTTCTGCATAACCACATAAAGCAAGCCAAGGTTCGCCTGCATACCGGCCACATCAACGTGTTCAGAACCGAACACCTTGGTATAAATTACAACCAGCTCCTGGGCCATAGGCTCAGCGTCTTTAAACTTTTCCTGAAACCACAAGCATTCGCAAAGTCGCTCCAAAGACAAAGCGCGCCTGCGATCTGTCGGGCCAAACTCTTTGCTTTCCTCTAGGGCCGCATACCAGAGATTTTCGGCATACTCGTACTTGCCCTCCGACTGAGCTTTCTCGGCCGAGTTCTTATAATTCTGCCAGCGATCTTTCATTGCCAAGATAGTAAGCCCAGTAGACAATCTATTACATAGTTACCACTCTTTGCTCAGATTTCACTGCTTTTCAGCTGTTCGTAAAGTAAATAGGCACTTGGAAATCTTTATTTGACGGCCTTAACCCTTGATCAAACTGGTTAGTTCTTAATAAACTAAGCATTACATTCTGGAGGCGGTCAAATGGACGAGGAAAAATCTTCACCAAGCTTGAGTGAACAGCTAAATGCGATTCCGACGCCCTCCACTGTGAAGAATCAGGGTGCCGGTGCAATTGGCAGTCCGGGCCGAATAACAAATTCTGGCATGGCCTCGCAGTCACCAGGGCGAACAACCAATTCTGGTATGGCTTCGCAGTCGCCCGCCCAACCAGAAGCGCAGCCGCAAGGCGGGGACGTGCCCCAATGGATGAAGAATTACGCTTCTTATCAGAACAACGGCACCCCGGCACCAACTACTAGCAACAGTTATCAGACAGCAGCACCAGCCGGCGACACCTCTCAAGGTGGCGGCTATCAAATCATTATGGTTGTCATGATTTTGGCTTGCGTGGCTGTCTTTGGCTTCCTCTATATCAACAAAGACAAAGCACCGGCCATGCCGCCACCCGCTCCGGGTATGCCTGGATCTGTGAGCAGTCCCCTCTCGCCTTCAACAAGCACGCCGACTCCAAGCCCTAACTCGGTGCCAGCTTCTACCGTGCAGCAAACAAACCCAGTACCACAATTTAATCCGGCTGCGGCCCCGGTCCAAGGTCAACCATTGCCACAAGGGCAAGCAGTTGATCCCAACCAACCTCAACCCGCTGCAGGCACCACCTATCCAGCTGGAACAACCTATCCGGGTGGCACTACCTACCCAGGTGGAACAACCTATCCGGGCGATACAACCTACCCAGCAGGAACGACTTATCCTGTTGGAACTCCAAGCGGAACTCCAGCAGCAACCCCTGACCCGAATGCCGCGCCTGGAACAACGCCTGGATCAACGCCAGGAACAGCACCGGGAGTGGCTCCAGGCCAATAGTTAGCAGAGTTAAGCAAGAGAAGCACGTGACACCAAATGCGAGGTCACGTGCTTTTTATTTAAAGGCATCCAAAAACTGCTCAACATTACTGTTCATGGTTTTTGAGTCATAAAGCACATCAAGTTCCTGCACTACAGCCTTAAAGTTCTTTGGATAAGTAAAAAGTGAGGGCGTTAACGGAACGGTTTTAATTGTTGCCGTAGAGACCAAATGCGCGTCACCGCCCATGACAAACTTCATACCTTCAACTCGGCGCGACTGACCGTTTAAGGTAAAGCGTAAAGGCACACCAGCTGTCTGAGGCAGGTCTAAAGTGCGCTGCAAAATATGGCAAGCTTGGGAGGCCACACCATCAACTTCAGCCGTCACTAAATGACCCGAAACGCCAGCAGTTTTTGGCACCAAGTGACCATTTGGTAAGAGTTCGGCCAAGACGAAGTCAGTGCAACGCCGCCCGCCGATCACAGGAGAAGCGACTTTTAACAAGTGCTCAGCGGGAATCCAATCAACGTCCTTGCCGTGATTCCAGGTGGGGTGATGACTAATCCACTGCTGATAAGGCATCGCCAGGCCTTTCTTGGTAATGCCGTTAAACAAAACCACACGCCAGGTCGGCGCTTTTGCCAGCAGATAAATTTGGTCACTGCCAAAATTTATGCGCACCCCTTGGCTGGTCAAATAGCTCTCTACCGCACCAACTGAAGCCGCAGACTGTTTGAGATAGAGAGCTTCTTCCGCCGCAGCAACAGAATTAGCTGCGCTACAAAAAAGTAGTAAGACACCAAGGGCTCGAGCAAGCAGGCCTCTGCCTCGGCTCAAAAAATTCGAATTTGCTACTGTCGACAGGCTAGGCAATCAAAATTCCCTATTTATAAACAATTGGACAAAACTAGCAGAACTATTATCACACCACCACTTCGGGGCTTTGTTCCCGAAAAGCTAGCGCTAGCTTCAGGCAATGGTGAAGGGTGTTTTAGGCTGAAAAACTTCAAGCAGCTTGAACAGCAAGCCTTTACGCGGTTAGGTTTACTTGCCATTTATTCCCAATCTACTAACCAAATACTGCCAACCCCAATTATCTAACTTCACCCCAGCTATGTCTTTACCCACTCGGAAGCTCACTTCGACCGACTGGTAAAGACAGCTATCAATGGCAAAACACAGGAAACCCACATGACCAATCGAATCACCCCGACAGCTGAAATTTCGACCGTGCCTACCCGACTGTCACTGCAGGTTGGTGCCAAGGTGGCTATTTTGCAGCACAAGCACCTCAAATGTGCCGCTCATGGCTTTGTGCAGTTCATCAACGGCGCCTACATCTCGGTTCGCGCCGAAGACGTCGAACCTGTCGAAAGCGATGCTTGCGAACGTACTTTCGAACTCTACCCGAACGAATTGCGGGTCGTGGCCAACTACCAACATCAGAGCTTCAAGCTCGGTGCCGTAGTTCGCATCAAGGAAATCGAGTGGCTCAATGTCACTCCCAAGACTCACGGTGTTGTCATCGGAGTTGAAGCGGAGCGCATTCTCATTGAACCAGTGGGCGCCCACAAGAGTGCCATCATCTCGCTGCGCCCAGAAGCGCTTGAACTGGTAGCCAATGAGAGCAATCAAAGCGCTCAGGCCGTAGCCCAACAAACTTCGATTTTGGCTGTTGTGGCCGCCCTGGGTGGCTCGGCCACAATTTCTCAACTGACAACTCTGCTGGCCACCCAAATCGACCTGGGCAGCTCTGCCGAGCTGGAACAACAGCTTGCCGTGCTGGCTAACCAGGGTCAAATCGCCTTGAAGGGTAAGCGCGCCTCGATCGGCCAGTCCGACCGTACCCCTAGCGTTCCCAAACTCAACCAGGACGGCCTGAAAGAGGCGATTGAGCAGCTGGAAAAAGCCAAGGCAAGTCTGGCCGAAGCCGTGCGCCAAGCGACCCTGGCTCTAACACTCTAGAGTACAACTAGCCCCCATATTAGCTCGCGCTAATTAAACTAGTTGATCTAATTTCTCTGAGCCCTCTGATACGCCATCAGGGGGCTCAAGATCCTTGCCTTGTGACCCTTGAGCGATTTAGGGTCGAATCATATCTCTCTCAATCTTCTAACAGGCTCTCAGCTATCAGCATCTAAAGCAAAACACTCTTTCATCGCTCGTTAGCTCCTGCACACGCAGTGCAAGCCAAACCTTTCTCTTTTTCCACCTGCTATCAGCGGGTCTCTTTAACTGGAGAAAATTATGATCAAACCAACGGATCTGCAGAACATCGTCTCCGCCATCGTTGCCCTCGATGCCGCCCAAGACAAGCTCTATTCCATCGCCGGCGGCAGCATCGACAGCGGAAACGCCAAAGCTGCTCGCATGACCAGCCAGCAACGCCTCGACTACTTCCGCTCGGACGAATTTCGCCACTGGGTAGCCTGCGAAAAGGCTGCTGGTCGGCAAGTTTTCTGGCTCAAGGACGTCGACAAAACCCAGGGCGCCGGTGACATCTTCACCTTCTTCTTCAAGTGGCGCGCCGACAACGGCAAGTTCACCGAGAAGCAGCTGGCAGTGATCGCCGACTACCTAGCGCAACGCCAGAACCAGAGCAACCAGCAAGCTCCCGTGAGCTGGCCGGCGCGCATGCTCGCTGGTATCAAGAAAGTCTGCCAGAGCATCGGCAAGAACAAGTCGACCACTGACCTCGGGCCTCATGAAGCTCTGCGTCTGTGGCTCAACAAGGAAGCCGGTGGTGATGGCATCGCCATGATGGACTTCTGGACCAACATCTACTGGCCCAGCCAAGTCGGTCTCTCCAAGGCCGAAAAGCTGGCCCAGGTGACGGCCTTCGCTCCCCTGTATGCCAACAAGGCCTACCCTGGCGTGAAGGAAGAAAACGAGCTGCTCACCTCCCTCGGCGTCACCGTGGTCATCGTCTCCAACGGCGACCAAGAACTGGCCATCGCCGTTGCTCCGATTCTCGGTGTCAAACCCGAAAACGTCGTGGGCTCGCACTTGATCTACGACAAGAGCGGCATGTCCACCGGTGTCAATCACAGCTACGAGGTCGGTGGTGAAGAATGGCACTCGAAGCCGCAACCGGGCAAGCCGCTGAGCTTCCACTACTGGCTGCACGTCAATCGCGCCCGTTTCGGCTGGTCTCGCATCGACGAACGCAAGTTTGTCATTGCCGGCCGCGACGGCGACTCGGCCTCCACTGACGGTGGCATGATGATACTGATGCACCCCTGTGCCATCGGTAACTTCATGATCAACACTCCCGGTGAGCCGGCTCGCCTGGAGAAGTTCTTGGCCGTGGCTTCCAAGTACGGCTGGACTGTCGGTCAGTTCATCACCCTCGACCACGGCCCGTCCAAGACTGGCTACCGTCCGGACTGAGCCCCGAGAACCGGGATCTAAGAACTAAGTTCTGAGATCGAGGCTAAGTCACAAACACAACAAAAGAGGGGTCAGTTCACTTAGAACTGGCCCCTCTCTTTGTTTTCTTGAATTATCTCTAGCCAGAAACTGCGCACTCATAACCACGAAAGCATTTTTTTTGATCCACTATTTACGGTATCTTATAGTAAAACAAAGACAGTATCAAATCCACTTAAGAATGGCTGCAATAAGGGCTGATGGCAAGTCTGATTTGCTATGATCGCCTCATGAAAACTGCAAAATTGAGAATTGCAAAGTCAAACCTTTCCCACACGAGGGCGATCAAAGCCTTCGGGGCTGCAGCCTTGGTTTATTCTCTGCCATTTTTTGCGGCAACAATCGCTCTACCGACCTCGGCGCAATCAAACAACCACCAGGTAAGCCATACGGGCAATCGCCCCTTCGAATGGCCGACTAGTCACAATGCTCACACAGTCCAGAGCAAGACAAAGCCTGACGCCATGCCCAAAGCCCATGCCGTAGCAAAAATTGAGCCCACAGTAAAGTTCACCAAAACACCCACAATCGAACGCATTGTAATCTCAACCGACAGATTGTTTGACCCAGACCAAACCACAATTATGCCTGGTGGCGAGGTTGCACTGAGCAAAATAGTCGAACACTTAAGCCGCTGGCGTGAACATCCTGTTGTAATCGAATGTCACACCGATAGCTTTGGCTTCGACACCTACATTCGCAAGCTCAGCCAAGAGCGGGCGGAGCGCTTGCGCGTCTGGTTCCTACAACGGGGCTTACTCGATGATGTTCAAGTTACTGCCATAGGCGTAGGCAAGGGTCATCCCATTGCACCCAACCAAACACCTGACGGCAAAGACAATCTTGTCGGCATGGCTGCCAATCGGCGCATAGAAATTATTGTGGACAAAACTAAAGCCATCGAAGTAGCGGTGCTAGATCCCATTCACCAATCAATCGAAGAACCATCAAATACCCCGCCCCCGGCTCCTATAGCCGAGAAGCAAGACTGGACGCCGCCTGACGAGCGCGATAGCGGCGACCTCATTAGAGAAGCCGATACGGCAAACTCTGGAAGCCACGAGCCAAATCCTATTATCGACAGCCTCCCTACACAAGAAGCGGCACAAAAGCCTAGGGGCACCCAAGACTCAACCTCGCAAGCAGCCCCAGCCAAAGTAACCACAGAAGAACAGCAGAAGCAGCACGAATGGGATCACAAAGAGTTTGGTGTCTGGCGCGAAGACAGATAAACCACTCAGTCAATCACATGCTAGCCGTGCGACCAAAACAATGATTCTTCAAGAGTCAGGCAATTAGAATTGACTAGTTGCAACAGCTCGAGGGCTTTGGCATACTTCTCGCGATTGTCTGGAAAAGCGTGAAGCAAGCAGCTGTGAAGCAAGCTATCACTCTCAATACAAAATCTGATTTTGGCCTTCCATGATTTCAAAAACTCAGCACTGAGGGGTTTATCTAAGGTCTTCTCATGCTCAGACAACAAACTCTCAACCACTTCTCTATTAGCACTCATGTAGCTAATTAGCCCTTGAGCTGTGTCAGCATTGAGATAGTCGAGCATGCGCAAATAGACGTAAAAGGAAATTTTACCGGCCTGGAACAAGCTAGCCTGAGAGCTAGAGGTATTTTCGCAATGCAGTTTGTTCTGCATTATCAATTTCATACCGTCTCGATAACTGAGCGTACCCGACTCAATTCTTCTAGCAATACTTGAAACCACAAACAGCTTTTGTGGAGGCAAATTAGAATAGAGATAAAGCATATCAGCCAGACCGCGACCGCTTGTTACAGCGGCAGTATGATAGGTCTGAACATCTTCAACGTTAACTAACTCAGCGTCAATCAAAAGACGAGACAAAATGCGACTGGTTTTACTTAATGCCTGCGAACTGACTCTCAGCTTGCTCGCTTCTTGCAAAGCGTCAGCCAAAACAATTTCGCCTTGCCTCAAACGCTTCTGAATTTCGAGCACTTTATCAACGGTTGCTTGTTCCAGAAAATCGAAAGAGACAATCGCTCTACCAAGGGGAAGGCACGCTGAATTAGCGCGCTCTAAAGCCTTGTCTACTAGCTCAGGAGAAAGTAGGCCAGCCCCCTTAAGCAACTCACCAAGGCGAATGCCTTTGCTATCTTCGCAGTAAAAACCAAGAGTCAATAAGGCGTCGTTGAAAGACCATTTGCGACGCTGCACAAGAGCAACCACTGCTTGACACTCATCCACCGTGAGGAGCTGATCGCTCAGCATCCATTGAGCTTGAACACAGGCTTTAAGAACGACCGGTGAAATGATTTCTTGAGCCACCAAAGCTTGACCAAGCGGACTGCCGGTCTCTTTAGCAAAACGCAAAGCGCGGTCGACTTCAGCAGCAGAAGTCAGCTTTAGCTCTGTGACAACCTCACCCAACATCAAAATCGGCATTTGACAAGCTTATCCATGTACTAGAACGATTACATTATCTTACCCATTCAAGACTTATGTGTCTCAAACTAACAGATAAAATGAGATTTGCTTCCTTAATAACTATATGAACTAATAAAACGTGTAAAAAAAGTGATTATATTGACTAGCGCAACCCCTTACGGTAGCAACTGGCGCACCACATGCAGTGCAGGTGGTGCGCCAATTGTCTTCTTTCTTATCTGGCTGATTGAGAGTTCACTTTAAAGCGAAAACACTCCGGCGAAGCCATCCACTTCAGCCGGAGCGCAGGGTCCGAGAATAAACGACTGCTGGTCAATCATCGAAAGACGCCAGCCTCGTGTGCGCAGTATTTTCTCTGCGCGAAAGATGATGGTGTAATCGATGACGCTTTCAAACACGATTCTGGCGCTCTCGTTTGTCAGCTGTTCCCTTTCGAACTGCTCGACATACATTGCCACGATCTGCTTTGCAAAGTCTTTTGCCTCGGCTTCGCGCTCCGAGCCAAACTTCTGGGTAACAGATTCGAGAATACCGGCGCTGCTGCGCACGTCTTCGTATGCATTTTCGAGAACCTTGACCTTACCGGAGTTCCTAGCATCCGCGACAATAGCAGGCTGCCTGATGGCTTCGGCGCTGCCCAATTCACGTTCTACTGCATAACTCTCAGCAGCCTCTGCGCGTTCCACCGCCTGCACCCCTTTAGCAACAGTGTGTATGTCCTTGATCACAAACCCCGCATGCAGAAGGAACGCCAGCAAAAGTTGCAGACGGGGAAACAAGCTGATGGACTCAGCTTGGTAACTGCAGTTACCGCAAAGGCTGTTCAACCAGGCCACGGCTATAAGAATTAAAGAAGCTCCTGTAGTGACCCCGTGAAGGATAAATTGCCAATCCGTCTGTGCGAGCTTCGGGCATTCGGTCAGAATCTTCATGTGCGCGGCAGCGCCGACCACAAAAAAGACCGTCGTCAATGCCAAGGCAATTAGGTGAATAGCACTCAATTCGGCCCCATTTAGATTTGCCTGGATTATCGGCGACAACACATAGAAAAACAGGTTGAGCAAGCCGAGCGATACAGAAGTAATGAAGTTCATCGACGTAATCTTTCGTCCGGGTGATCAATCACCGCGTTTAAGTTCAGGGTTCGGTTTGCATGAAATATGGACGCAACGAATGCACATGGCCATGCCCAATCATTGATCAAGCATGGCGAAATGCACTCTTCCTGTACAGTTATTCAGGAAGTTTCGGCAGGCGAAAATAGGCAGGCACCATGAAGCTGGCAGCAGTGACGATCACGCAACCGATGATGTATGAAGCGGTAAGCCTGAAATCGTCGCTGATATACATGAAGCGAAAGCTCTGTATGTCCTTGAAGGTGAAATAAAGGCCTGGCAAAAACGCCAACCAATGAGCCAACAAGAAGGCTTTTATCATGCCAGCGAAATTGTCGCTATAGCGACGATAAGCGATATGCAGCCAGACGGTGAGAGCCAGGCCCACGATTAGACCGAAGCAAAAAGCGTTTGTCATTGTTGAACCTTTCGTGCTGTTGGTTCGTTGAAGTTGCAAACCTTTTCGAGTGCCATAGAGTCAGCGCACTGCTGGAATAAAAAGCTCTGTTTAGAGAAGGGACTGGAATTTGTGGAAATTATTCTGGCACTGCTCGATATGAAGAAAAGGTGGTTACGCAATTAAACTAACGCCCCTGCGATCCACTTGGCAAGCCCAAGCGACAAGATTACACCAAACCACAACTGGCATATCTCTTAATGGTATGGCAAAAAATACTATTATTGGTATGGATTAGCGAAATGACTTAAGTGCAATCATGGGACTTATAGAATCTGGCAAACAATAGCTCGCAAACCGATATAATGGTATGCCAATGGGTACACTATTGGTATGGTACAAAAAAGCAGTTCTGACAAACCTGGTTATCGCGCCATTGCCGCCGATATTATTGCCGCTATTGACGATGGCAAGCTGGTGCAAGGTGCAACTCTCGAATCGACTAGAATGCTTGCGCAACGTCTCAATATTTCGCGCGACACCGCAGTTCGCGCCTATAACTTTCTCGTCACTCACAACTATATCGAAAGCGACGGGGCCCGTGGAACGTTTGTCAAAGAGCGACTGTCGACTGTCTATAAAAGGAAGAACGTCTCGCGACAGATCGAGCTTTCGCAATTTGGCCAGGCGCTGTCTACCGACGCAGCATTCACGCCCCCGCAAATAGATTTCAGCCAGCTCAACTTCGGCGCTGTGCCTAAAGAAGCGCTGCCTGTAAAACGTTGGCGCGAAATCCTGCAAGAACAGTGCCAGTCACTAACATTGCGAAACATGAAATACGAAGTCGATGTTGCAGGCAGCCTAGAGCTGCGTTCAGCGCTCAAAAAATATTTGCATACGGCGCGGGGTATCGAAGCGGACCCTGATGAAATAATCGTCTTCAATATTTCGCTAACGGCCGTAGCCCTGCTCTTCAAACTACTGCTAGAAAAAGGCGACACGGTTGCCGTCGAAGATCCAGGCTACGGCGCCATAAAGCAACTTTCAAAAGCACATGATTTGCGACTGGTCGCCATTCCGATCGACGCTCAAGGCATCGACATGGAGATTTTGAATCAACAAAATCCAGTACCCCGAATTGTCTACGTCACTCCAGCTCATCAAGATCCGACCGGAACGACAATGTCGCTCTTGCGGAGACAAGCACTGCTGCACTGGGCGCAGCAGAATAACAGCTATATCATCGAAGATGATTTTGATAGCTACTTTTCATACAGCGGCGCTCAAATCCCTACGCTAAAAGCGCTGGATACCGACGATCGCGTAATCTACGTCTCAACCTTCTGGCAAATCCTCTATCCACTCACCACCGCCAGCTTTATAGTGGCGCCACCATCATTGATACCAGTATTGCTACGAGGCAAAGCACTAAGCGAAGGAGTGGCCGAAGCAATGCTGCAGACGACCCTGGCGGAAATACTAAACAGCGGCTATCTGCAGACTCATACCAGAAAATGGAATAACACATTTGCAGCACGAAGACGCTCTGCTCTATTTCAGCTAAAAAAAGCGTTTGGAGCAGCAATTGAAACTCAAAATGACTGTGGCGGACTGAACATGCTACTTCGACTGCCAGGGATTGCCCCGCAGTTGGTGACAAGTGCAGCACGAGAGGCCGAACTACCGCTCGTTGATATTGTGAGCCTCTTCGAAAACAACCCTGATCACCTCTATCTTTTGCATTTTGCCAGCGCCAGCGAAGCTCAAATGACCACCAAAATTATTGCCTTTCACAGACATTTACACCTTCCCCTGGTCACAGACCGGTGACAAACCGGTCGTACACTGCTTTTTTTTGAAAATAAAGAGTTTAAACTAGGCCAAGATTGGAGCAATTCCACTTGGGCCCCAGGTGTCTGTTGCGCCACCACATACCGTGCCCCGAATCGCGCTCACTAACCGGACTTTTGAGCAGTGACTCAACGTAGACTACTGCATATAGTATAATTAAAACAAACAGAAAATAGGGGTATAACAAGGCATAATCAAAGGAACAGGGCCATTAACGGCCCTGTTCCTTGACTGTCTAAAATCAGCGCAAAGAGGCAAAAGCCCGGTAGCAGAGGCCGCTGATGCCGCCAATTGCAGCCATCAAGACGAGCTTGGTGACAAGCTCGGTCAGCGAGGGCATGCTGAAGACCATGCCAAAAGTGAGGCAGAGCACAGTCATGATCACGGCGAAGATTATCGCCATGCCCGTAGCACCGAGAATGAAATGCCCGCGCAGGCTATCCCCAAACGACTTGCTCGGCATGGCAACGGCGATATACCCGCCGTTGAGAAAGCCGAGAATGGCCGAGATCGGGATGATGCCGACATAGTTAGCGTCAGCACCATAGCAGACGAGATTGGCGAGGGCGAGCAGGGCAACGGTGCCGATGACAGCGCCAAAGATTCCCAGGATTGTCTTCATTGGGTTTGATCCACTTCTTCTATTTGGGTTGAGTAAAAACTTGGCAAAGAAAAAACGGTGCCTGAATTCCCGAAAGAATCCAGGCACCGCAGGCGACACCAGGGCGAAGCTAACCACCTAGCCCTAGATGATTGAAAAGTATGGAGCTCGAGCAATTCCGGCTTCTTAATTCAGAGAGTTACACCCTGCTGCTTGAGCAAGAAGGCATACTCGAAGGCCACGTCTTTCAAGGCATCGAAACGCCCCGATTTACCGCCGTGTCCTGCAGCCTCAAGCGATATCTTGTAAATCAGCGGATTGCTATCAAGCTTAGTGGCTCGCAGCTTGGCTGTGTACTTCGAAGGCTCCCAGTAAGGCACCTGGCTATCGTAGAAAGCCGACTGCACAAGCATAGCCGGATAATGCGCCGCCTGAATGTTCTCGTAGGGCGAGTAGAGGCGCATATAGTTATAGTCCTCCTCGACCTTCGGGTTGCCCCACTCTTCGAATTCGGCCACGGTCAGTGGCAGAGTTTCGTCGAGCATGGTGTTGATGACATCGACGAAGGGCACGTCGACGATGGCAGCCTTGAACAAGTCAGGGCGCAGATTGAGCACAGCCCCCATGAGCAAGCCACCGGCGCTGCCGCCTTCGATGCTCAACTGTTCGCGGCTGGTATAACCCTTAGCGATCAGATGCTCAGCGCAGGCGATAAAGTCGGTGAAAGTGTTCATCTTCTTGCGCAACTTGCCGTCATCGCGCCAGGTCTCGCCCATGTCGCCGCCGCCGCGAATATGGGCGATGGCATAGACATAGCCACGATCAAGCAGACTGACCCGAGCGCTGCTGAAGCCCGTGGGGATGGTGATGCCGTAAGAGCCATAGGCATAGAGGTGGCACTTGCGACTGGCGCTGAGGTCACCCTTGTAGACCAAGGAGACAGGCACAAGAGTGCCATCAGCAGCGGTGGCAAAGATGCGCTCACACTTGTAAGCAGTGAGATCGTATCCCTTCACCTCTTGGGTCTTGAGCACGGTAGTGCTGCGACTTTCGAGATCGTACTCAAAAGTCGAAGGCGGCGTCACCATCGAGTTGTAGCTGAAGCGATAGACTGCAGTATCAAACTCGTGGTTGGCCGCACCCGAAACAGCGTAGGCTGGCTCGGGAAAGTCGATGTAGTGAACCGCACCAGTCGACAACTTCTGGATGCGAATCTTACCAAGGCCCTGGTCGGTCTCGAAAACAATCAGGTAGTCGGCGAAAACGTCCACACCCTCAATCTTGATACCGGGACGATGGGCCAGCACTTCCTTCCACTTGGACGGCGAGCGGGCGGGCGCCTTGAGCAAGCGGAAGTCTTTGGCTTGCTCGTTGGTGAGAATGTAGAAGTTCTTGCCGTCATCGTCGACCTCGTAGGTGACCATGTGCTGCTGGGGCAGAATCTGCTTGAACTTGGAGAGCGGCTTGTCGGCTCGAATGTAGGCCGACGAAGCTGTGGTATGGCTGGAAGTATTGAGATAGATGAAGGCTCCAGTGCGCGTCTTGGAGACATGCAATTCAAAGAATTCATCCGGTTCTTCACAAACAAGCTCATGTCTCTTGTTGCCGACCTTGTGCCGATAGAGACGGTTAGAGCGCTTGGTGACAGCGTCTTCGCTGGTGTAGAAAAGAGTCTTATTGTCGTTGGCCCAGACCACCGAGGTGACGCGCTCGGCTGTAGTATCCAGCACCTTTCCGTTGCGCAGATTCTTCACCACCAGGGTGTACTGACGAAAGCCCTTGTTATCGTAGGTATAGGCGACGAAATTACCGCTGGGGCTGAAGGCCACCGAACCGAGCTGGAAGAAAGAGCTGCCCTCGGCCAAGACATTGACGTCGAGGATGATCTCTTCTGGGCTGCCTTCTTTGACGGCACGCCGGCAGGTGATGCTGTACTGCTTGCCCTCTTCGGTACGAGAGTAATAGAACCAGCGACCACGGCGAGCCGGAACGGTTTGATCAGCTTCCTTGATGCGTGAGCGCATCTCCTGGTAGAGAGTCTCTTGCAGCTCGGCAGTGTCAGCCATGTAGGAGAGGGCGTGGGCATTCTCGCCTTCCAGGTGAGGAATCAGATCGGGGTCCTGAACAGGCAGATTGCGCATCCAGGCATAGTCATCGACCACATCCTGGCCGTGTAGACGGATCACATGGGGCACTTTCTTGGCCACGGGAGGAGCAACAAGATTGACGTTAACGGCGCTGGGTTTGTTCACTGAACTCATGGAATTCCCTTTCATTACTTCGCAGTATTGCAGATAAGCCTAGCAGCTCATGCACCCGGAAGCTCAATCTTCAGAGTAGCTGCTATATGCTGCGACAGTTCAGCTCTCCAGAAACTAGTGACCATGGTTTATAAACCCTCGCATCGCTCCCTGTGACAGAGTCACAAGAGAAAGCAGGTTCAGTGAGGAGTTATAGGGCGCGAGCGGTTTAACACCAGGGTTTATGTAAGAGGAGAGATAACGTTATCTTTGACCATTAGAGCTTTCAAGCACAATCAAATAACCTGGTGATAGTACGTAGGAAGGCGACAAAAAGCCTATAAGAAAGCTATAAAAAGGCCACAAGAAGCCTCTCACAGCTCCATACCCATTCACTAGCTACGCTAGCTTTGATACCGCCGGCAGTGGCACAAAGAAAGCACAAAAGCCGAACAACTAAAAGTCGTTCGGCGCGATCAATGAGGCGAGCAAGCGCTCCAGCAGGTCTTATAACGTGAGCTTACACCAGCGCATGTAATCGATTTGTTAACTCGTCAAAAATGGGATAGGCACATAGACAGTCTTTAGTGGATGCAAGCTCTGGTGGTAACCAGTCATCTCTTTGCAGACGTCAACTGGAACGCAGAATAGATTGCCGCCTCTAGGCTTCATTCTCTCCGCAGAAGCAGAGCGAATCTCATCAAAACAATCCGGCAAAGTTCCCTCAGAATCTAAATGATTCAATGCTATTTGCGAGTCATGAGAAATCTCCCAAATTTTTCTTCCATTGCGCATCTCAAATGCCGAGCTACACATGACGTGTTCTTCTACACAACAGACTACAATCTCGCCATCCTGCGACAGAGCCCCAAGAAAAGCCGGTCTATCGACAAAGAACATATCGGGGAAACAGTGCAAAACCAGCCAGCCATTCTGCATATCTACCATCAACATCGTAGACCAATAGATATTGTCCCAAGTTAGCCGCTCTCTTTCTTCGCGCAGCAAAGTCAGCACCTGTTCTATGGTTTTGCCGCGAACACATACCCAACTTTCTGACGAGCTCATGGACGAAAAGCCTCGAATAATCGAACTTAGAGCCCTAACTGTCTAGCAAGTAGCAGTCGTTGAATTTCAGAAGTACCTTCGCCGATTTCGCAAAGCTTAGCATCGCGCAAGAAACGCTCAGCGGGGAAGTCAACGATATAGCCGTAGCCACCATGAATTTGCACGCAGAGGTTGCAAACCTTTGAAGCCACTTCAGAAGCAAAGAGCTTGGCTTGTGAGCCTTCCAAAGTGACGCGCTTGTGATGGTCTTTCATCCAGGCAGCATGATAGAGCATCAAACGAGCAGCACTAAGCTGAGTAGCCATATCGGCCAAGTAGGCCTGAATCATTTGGAACTTACCAATGGGCTGACCAAAAGCTTCGCGCTGTTTGGCATAGCTCAAGGCAGCATCAAAAGCGGCTTGACCGATTCCAAGGGCGAGAGCGCCGATAGAAAGACGACCACCTTCAAGAGTTGTAAGGGCCTGTTTGTAGCCTTCACCTTCCTGACCAATCAAATTCTCTTTAGGAATTTTGCAATCTTCAAAGGTCAAACTAGCTGTGGGGGAGCCACGCATGCCCAATTTCTTCTCTACCTTACTGACAAAGAAACCTGGTGTGCCTTTTTCTACAACAAAGGAAGAAATACCTTTGCGGCCCTGACTTTTATCAGTCATAGCCATGATGATGGCAACATCGGCATCAGTAGCGTTAGTGATGAACTGCTTAGTGCCGTTTAAAACATAGTGATCGCCCACCAATTTAGCGGTGGTTTTCTGGGTTGCAGCATCAGAACCAGTACCTGGTTCAGTCAAAGCCCAGCAACCAATGTACTCGCCAGAGCAAAGCTTCGGTAGATACTTCTTCTTTTGCTCTTCGGAGCCAAAGAGATAGAGCGGATTAGTGCCAAGGGAGATGTGAGCAGCATAGCTCAAGCCTGTGGAGCCGCAGGCGCGACCGATTTCTTCTACAGCGATTACATAAGAGCGATAGTCGGCGCCAGCGCCGCCGTACTCGGCACTAATGGGGAGACCAAGATAGCCAAGCTTGCCTAGCTCTTTGAAATTCTCAATGGGGAAACGAGCGTTCTGGTCAACCTCATGTGCCTTTGGGGCGATTTCACGAGTGGCGTAATCGCGAATCGCTTCTCTGATAGCTTGGTGCTCCTCATTGAGAAATTCACCAAATGGCATAACATCGTGCTCGGTAACTGAGGTGCTCACGTCACTCTCTCCCATATAAACCCTTAATCTAATGCAATTCTCATTGCAAATCTTAACGCCAATCATAGCGCCAAACCGCCTATTTAAGCCCAAACTTAAATGATAGATAGAATTGTTTTATGCTGTCGCTAGCTGGCGAAGTACCGCTCAATCGACTCTACTATGCGTTCGGCAGCATGGCCATCGCCAAAGGGATTGACAGCCTGAGACATTTTGGCGTAGAGATCGCTGCTAGATAAAAGCTCTCTGGCGCCAGCCACGATGGTCTCTTTAGTGACACCGACCAGCTTGGCAGCTCCAGCTGCCACTGCCTCAGGACGCTCAGTATTGGTCCTCATAACCAGCACCGGCTTGCCAAGGGCAGGGGCTTCTTCTTGCACTCCGCCAGAATCAGTAAGAATAAAATGACAACGCTGCATGGCGTGCACAAAGGGCACGTAATCAAGAGGCTCTACCAGGTGCAAGCGATCGTGACCTGCGAATACCGGCTCAATCGATTCGCGCACCACCGGATTTTTATGGATGGGATACAGCACCTGTACATCCGGAAACTCATCAGCAATTTGCCGCAAAGCCAAAGCAATTTCATCCATGCCCTGACCCCAGTTCTCTCGCCTATGGGCCGTTACCAAGAGCACCTTGGCTTTAGCAAAATCAACCTTGCCATACAGGGCAGGATCAATTTGATCAGCCTGTAAACGGCCAGCAGTATCAAGTAGAGCATCAATCACAGTGTTGCCAGTCATGAAAACATTGTCGACAATGCCTTCCTTCTTTAGATTCTCTACAGCCAGGGCTGTCGGGGCGAAGTGCAACGTGGCGAGCCTACCAGTCTGCCGCCTGGCCATTTCTTCAGGAAAAGGATTATAGCGATCATTGGTACGCAAGCCAGCTTCTACGTGGCCCACTGGCACCTTTTGATAAAAGGCAGCGAGGGCAGCCGACATTACTGTAGTAGTGTCACCTTGCACCAAAAGAAGATCAGGTTTATCTTTTGACAACAGCTGATCAACGCCGTTCAACACCCGACCTGTCAGCTCAGCCAAAGTCTGACCGTGCTTCATCAAGTCGAGGTCATAGTCGGCCTTGACATCAAACCAGCGCATCATCTGGTCGAGCATCTCACGATGCTGAGCAGTGATTGCCACCACTGGTTCTAAACTCTTTGATTGGCGAAGAGCATGCACCACAGGAGCCAACTTGACAGCTTCCGGGCGCGTTCCAAACACACACATAACGCGCTTTTTCATAGTCATATATTCTATAGCAAGAGCTGTCTGTTAGACTAATTTGCTATCTGACCAAGAAACAAGACGATCAATTCAAGTAGGGAACATGGACGTAATCACTGAAGGAACTATCAATCAAGATGAACCGGTGGCCGACGTCGTCAATGCGGTTGTGGCAATTAAATCTTGCCAAACCCCCATTTTGCGCATTAATGACAATCAGTCAGATTTGCAGGGGCGCATTTTATTCTCAGCTGGTGGTTTCATTGTCGGAGCGCGCATAAATGTCACAGGAGAAAGCGGATACGGGGCGGTGCGCAAACTCTTAATGGTGCGCGACGGAAACTATGCCATTTTAGATCCCATGCGCAAACCCACCGCAGAGCTAAACCAGGCTTTATGGCTTTCCACCACAAAACTTGTTGCTCTTTTACCCAACCTGCCAGAGGCATCACAATCTATTTTAGACGCTCATCCTGAGCGTATTACAGAAAGTGCCGCTCGACCAAAAACTGGTCAACTAGATTTAGCACCAATAATGGCCGCAGTAGGTGCACCCAAAGATCACGCCGTAATTGACCCAAGTATTGCAACACACATAGAAGAAGAATCGAGACAGACAGTGGGAAATAAACAAGCATCACGAAAATACAACGAAGGCAGATGGCGCACCATCAAAACCTTAATTCAACTGGCATTCACACTACTAATCGTAGCGGCCATCATGCTCAACAGCGAGTCTGTTTACGGAGTGGTCTCGGCTGGCCTTAAGACAGTTGGCATTGACACTGACTTGTCTAAGTACATGGAGCCGCTAACCCAGGGCATCGTGATTAAAGCGAAAAAAGACATAGCGGCGAAAAAGAAACCGAGCAAATGAGCAATGGCTTTGACCACGCGGTGTCTTTAACTACTTCTGGCCTAAAATCTAGCTTGGCGACTAGCCTGGCTGTTAGTTTAGTGATTAGCTTTTCTCTAATCTGCCAGCCTGCCACGGCCCAGATGGGCGGAACCGATAGCCAGAACACAATGCTCCAAGACCCTAACACTAACCCGAACAGCAAACCAAATCAAAAAAAAGCGAAAAAGAGCAAGGTCTCAAACAAACCACTCGACCCTAGCCTTATAACTGGAGCCAATGGCCAGCTACCTCCACCAGATGCCACACTAGTTCGAGAAGTAGTTAGCAGTGAAGGCATTGAGCGCGAATTTTATGTACACGTGCCCAAAGGCTATGACTACAATCGCAAGATGCCGCTGGTTATGTGTTTTCACGGCGGCTTTGGCCTAGGCAGCAGAATGGACGCCCTGACAGGACTTGATGCCATCAGCGATCAGAATGGTTTTCTTCTTGTTTATCCCCAAGGTATCAACAGACACTGGAATGATGGCCGTAACATCGATGGACACGATCGCTATAACGATGTGCAATTTGTCAGCGACATGCTAGAGCACCTGGAGCGACGCTGGAACATAGACCCTAGCCGCGTTTATGTCACTGGTGTTTCCAATGGTGGCTTTTTCAGTCAATACTTATGCCTCATGCTTCCTGGCAAATTTGCTGGCTGCGCCTCAGTCGGAGCCACTTTGCCAGATATCGTGCACAGCAGAGGAAGGCCAACGAAGCCTGTATCGATGTTATACATCTTGGGCATGAGCGACCCACTGGTGCCCTTTAACGGCGGCCCTATTCACTACAAAACCTTCCGCGATAGAGGCAGCGTTATATCAGCAAAAGAAGCCACCCAGTACTGGGTAAAGGCCAATCGCTGTCAACCAAATCCGCGTACTATCGACCTACCAGATGTTGATCCCAACGACGGCACTCGCGTCAAATATGCTCAATTTTCAGGCGGCCTCCAGGGCAGTGAAGTAGTGGTCTATGGTATCGAGGGTGGTGGCCATACTTGGCCCGGGGGCTTACAGTACTTGCCCGAGGGAACCGTAGGCAAGACTTCACGAGATTTCAGCGCCAGTCAAGCAATCTGGGACTTCTTCAAGAATCACAGTTCATCCGGCTATCGCTAGCTAATCTATTAATTAGTCTAGTCACTCACCATACTTAATAAGTTTAGGCAATCGGCTACGCAAAAGTTTTTCGCTTTCCTTGTCAGCAAAAGTATCAGGAAGAACTAGTTCTTCCAGCTTCCTCATCTTAAATAGCGAGGGCAAGGCCTTAGGAGTAATACTGTTACAGCGAGCCAGATTAAGGGATTTAAGCTCTTTCAAATTAGCCAAGCGCTCTACGTCTTCATCGTCGATCGGATTTTCCTTGCAACATAATTCTGTCAAACCTTTCAATCTAGAGATGTAGAGAATATCCTCTTTCTCAAGATGAGCAAAATTAGCCTCCAAAACTTTCAAATTATTAGACTCAGTCAGTTTTTTCAATACTGGCGTCGGGTCATCCATGCGCGAAATGCCGAGGTTTACCAATCTCGGCAAAAGTCTACATTGAGCCAGAGCCGGGCCGGGGAGATGTGAATCGTCCACCGCTAACTGCCTAACAGAATCTAACTCATTGAGCCATTCAATATCGGCCGCTCTAAGAGTGGTGCCTTTCAATTCTAAGCGCCCCAATCTAGCGAAGCGCTTAAGATTAGCTGGAACTTGAGCAGGAAGAACTGTGACTTCATTAAAATCAACCTCTGTCAGCTCATCAGCGCGAAAATACTTCAGCAAGTCTGGGTATGCCTTGACCGGCTCCGCACAGTGAAAGCTGAGAGCAGCACTGGCAGGGAGTGTCACACGGCCAATGGCAGCAACAGTGGTATAGCTAGGAATCCCTATTCGTGGGAAGACAAAAGAACCGAGGCAAAACTCTGAGGGAAAGCTAAAGACCCGAAGCAGCCTGCCATTGACAGTCTGGAAGCTCGAATATGGCTTTGTGTGAGTGGAAAGATAAGCCTTTATCTGTTGGGTTGTTTTGGCATCAACCTGCTTCTCACTCGAATCCTCGCCATCAATACTTCCGTCTAATTGACTGAGAGCAGCGGCAGGTACCGGTATGTCATAAGGACCAATTTTTGCCTCGGGCAAGGGAGTGTCGACCTTCGCTATGGACGCCGCCTTGGTTTGCATGAGCAAGACGGCAACTGCCACCAATGAACAAGCGAGAAGCAATCCGGCTGCCAAAACAACTAATTTTATTCGTGAGCGTTGGCGCTCCGCATTGCCATCGCCACCAGTATCAATCTGACTGCCTGAGAAAGACTGCGCATAAGCAGCTCGACGGCCAGAGTCCTCTGAGTCCAAATTTGACCGTCCGCCGATACTATCGGCAGACCTACGCCCATCGCCTCGCTCTAGTGCCAGCAATTCGCTAGCTACATCAGCCAGTGAATCATAACGAGCATCCGGCGCCTTAGCTAGCAAACGCGCCACAATTTCTTCTAATTGCGGTGGAAAAACAATGGGCTCTTCGTCTTCTTCTAAATCTATGACCTCGGCCATAGCTGGCGGCACCACAGATTGATGCATAGCTGTAGTCTCTATGGCAGTCTTTCCGAGCAGGGGCGGACGACCGGTCAAAGCCTGAAACATAGTGACACCAACAGAATACATATCAGTGCGATGATCAAGTTGCTGCCCTGAACATTGCTCTGGGCTCATATAAAGCGGGCTGCCAAAAACCTCACCTGGCCTGGTTAATCCCTGACCAAAGCCATTATCAAAAGAGGACAATTTAGCAATGCCAAAGTCGACAATCTTCACTACCGGTGGGGCATTTTCTCGACCATCGCTAAGAAGCATGATATTGCCTGGCTTGATATCGCGATGAATAATTCCGCGATCATGAGCATAGGCAAGGCCGGCGCAAACCTGGCGAAATATCGGCAAGGCTTCTTTCACAGGCAGACGATAATATTCATCAAGATAGTCGGCCAGAGACTCGCCGACCAATAGATCCATGGTGTAGTAGGGCAGCCCAGTCTCAGTCTGGCTCATATCGTAAATGCGCACAACATTAGCATGGTCAAGCCGGGCAATGGCCTGGGCCTCAATGCGAAAGCGCTTCCACACTTCTTCTGAGACCTGCTCTGAGCGCAAAACTTTAAGAGCCAAAACCTTGGCCATCATCAGATGCTCTACTTTGTAGACAAAGCCCATACCGCCCTGACCAATAAAGTCGAGCACACGATAAGTACCACCAATGAAAGAACCAACTTCCAAAGTGCCTTGATTGCTAGCGTCTAGGTTGAAGTCAGGCATTTACCTGCATTGAGCATTCTCAAATGAACTATCTAAATCGAAGTATATGAGCACAGGGTCACCAGGAGCACCATGTATTGTCTCACCAAACTCAAAATTGGAGTAGTTCAGATTTTAGCTCACAAGAGTTCACATGTAGACATCGAAGCCCTTTAGTCTAGGCAGGGCAAATCTCAGTCTCGTTGTACTATCTGCCTGCGTCAGTGCTTCAGTTGCCCGAATCTGTTCTAGGCTTTTCATCTGCGCCAAGGTATCTATAGACTTAAGAGTAAGCTTGTTACAGCGACTCAAGTCAAGCTCTCTGAGCTTCTTCAAATTCTTAAATTGAGCGATGTCTTCGTCAGTTACTGGAGTGTCTTTAAGAGATAAATTCCACAGATTAGTCAGCTGCGAAATGTATCCACAGTCTTCTTTAGTAAGGTTGACACGGCTGACTTCTAAAGCTTCCAACTTACCGAACTGTGCTAATTTCTTCAGCAGCGGGGTAATCTCCTTTACTCCTGTTGCCCCAAGTGTAGTGAGGTTGGGTAGAATCTTGCACTGAGCTAGATCCCTTCCGCTTAGGGTTGACTTATCGAGGCACAGCTCTCTCAAGGCAGTCAATTTGTCTAGCGCCGCTACATCAGAACGAGCCAGGTTCGAGCTCCGCAGCTCCAGGCGTCTGAGCCTGGTATAGCCCTGAAGAATTGGAAAAAGCTTTACTGTTCTTTCTTTCCGCTCATTGAAACAGAGCTCAACTAGCTCGTCAGATCGAAAGCCCTTAAGCAGCTCAGGATAAGCAATTACGGCGGGCGATGCTTTAAAATGCAGCTCAACATCCCTTGGCACAGTGACAGTTCCTGATGCCTTGTAATCTTTTACGCGCAGATTCGTGGGAGACCAGTAGGCAAGCCCACCCAAATCAAATTTGGTCGGAAATTCGAAGACTATAACCCGCTTTCCACCAACCGTAGCATGCTTTGAATAGAATCCAGAATGAGCGGCCAAATAGTCTTCAATCATTTGAATCTTATCTTGACCGAGCACCCCATGCGCCTCTAAACTCCCCTCATTGAGGTCACGCAAAACACTCAAATTTTGGCTTACGGTATTTCTGTCAAAACTCAGTATCTTCATGTGAGCAGCCAACTCTTGCTCGTGTTTCTTCTGCATTGAAAACACATAAGCAGCGATTGCTGCCACGCCAATCAAAGTAATTACCGCGGCCGCCATGACCAATATCTTTGTTTGATTGGCACCAACCAGAGCTGAATCGGTATCAGACTGCCCAGAAGTCAGCACCTGCTTTCTACCATAACTAAATGGGCGTGGGGTCGCTTCTGCAAGCGCAGATTTATTTCCATTCCCATTTCTCTTACGACTTTCACTGCCCTGACTGTCTTTTCGAGACTCACCGCGCTCCAGAGCCAAAAGTGCACTAGCAACATCAGCCAACGAATCATAGCGATCAGCCGGCGACTTCGCCAGCAGACGCGCCACAATTTCTTCTAATTGCGCTGGAAAAACAATGGGCTCTTCGTCTTCTTCTAAATCTATGACCTCGGCCATAGCTGGCGGCACCACAGACTGATGCATAGCCGTAGTCTCTATGGCAGTCTTTCCGACCAAGGGCGGACGACCGGTCAAAGCTTGAAACATAGTGACACCAACAGAATACATGTCAGTGCGATGATCAAGTTGCTGCCCCGAACATTGCTCTGGGCTCATATAAAGCGGACTGCCAAAAACCTCACCGGGCCTGGTTAATCCCTGACCAAAGCCATTATCAAAAGAGGACAATTTAGCAATGCCAAAGTCGACAATCTTCACTACCGGTGGGGCATTTTCTCGACCATCGCTAAGAAGCATGATATTGCCTGGCTTGATATCGCGATGAATAATTCCGCGATCATGAGCATAGGCAAGGCCGGCGCAAACCTGGCGAAATATCGGCAAGGCTTCTTTCACAGGCAGACGATAATATTCATCAAGATAGTCGGCCAGAGACTCGCCGACCAATAGATCCATGGTGTAGTAGGGCAGCCCAGTCTCAGTCTGGCTCATATCGTAAATGCGCACAACATTAGCATGGTCAAGCCGGGCAATGGCCTGGGCCTCAATGCGAAAGCGCTTCCACACTTCTTCTGAGACCTGCTCTGAGCGCAAAACTTTAAGAGCCAAAACCTTGGCCATCATCAGATGCTCTACTTTGTAGACAAAGCCCATACCGCCCTGACCAATGAAGTCGAGCACACGATATGTACCACCAATGAAAGAACCAACTTCCAAAGTGTGCTTGCTAGCGTCTAGGTTGAAGTCAGGCATTTATCTGCATTGAGCTTTCTCAATTAAACTGTCTGAATCGAACAATAAGAGTGCAGGGTCACCTGGAGCACCATGTATTGTCGCACCAAAACCCGCTGCTTAGTAATTTGGATTTTAATTCAGATTTCAATTTAGCTTCTAGCTCAGAACTGATACTCCCGAAATTAGCGTCTAGGTCTCTCGGGATCGGTGGCGCGATAGAGATCTTTGATACTCATCCAGCGATCGCTGGCCTGACCCCATTGATTAGAAAGTCGGGCTCTTCCTTTAACAGCATCGTAGTCTGTCACTGAAAGCATATGACCTTCAAACTCTGTGCTCTTGGGCATGCGCGGATCTTTCGGCAAACCGGCGCCCAAAACGCGGTCAGCACCATCAAGGCCGATAATTGCTGGAAACTTACCTTGCTCCTTCAATCTAGCTAAACTCTCAGCCAACTGTTTTTCGCTCGACAAAAGCACCACGTCTTTAGCGGCCTCAGGATTGCGCTTCTGACTGGTATCATCTGTCTCTAGCATTTTCTTATTAACCATAACTACGCCAGTATCACCGGTCAGTCTCTTGATCTGAGCCGCTACTTCAACGTCATCAACTTGAGGTGCTCGCAACTTTTTACCATCGGGATCGCGTACTTCTCTTCCTTTAGCATCATAAACACGCTCACCATTGTCTTCTTCACCCAAGCGTCGACCTTGCTTGTCGCGATTTTGGTACTGCACATAGCTTTCAGGCTTTTCTTTGCGTTGGTGAATGTCGTTAGCCAAAACATTGTTTAAGACTTGGGTGGCATAACTACGCTCACCATCAATAGGTTGGCCCATAATGCTGCCTGGACGTGGCTGCAAACTGGCCTTATCTATTTTGATCTCCTTACCATCGGGAGCAACCCATTTACCAGTGGTAGCAGCTTCAGCAATGATTTCAGCAGCTTTACTTGGATTGCGGGTAAAGAGCCGCTCCTGCTGCGAAGTTAGAGCACAAGTGTTGTATTCACCTTGATCTGTTTTAGTGGGATCGCCAGCATGAAACATAATATTCTTAGCCAGCTGCAAACGCTTGCCCTGCGAAGTAACATCGGTAGGACTATCGACCATTTTGGCAATCGACTCATACGTTTTAGCCACTTCCTCCTTCGAAACTTGACCAGCATTCATGCGCCCTTCCAACTTCTCCATATCTTTCTTAAAGGTCGGGGCATACTGGTATTGCTTACCATCATAGATACTGGGATAGAACTTGGTCATATGCTTCTCGGCCAAATCCTCCATGGCCTTGCGCCCAGCAGCAAGGCGTTCATCGACACTCTTAGGCTGATCGGAAAGCTTAGTTGCATCTGAAAGCTTAGACTGATCCGAAGGCTTAGTTGCATCTGAAAGCTTAGACTGATCCGAAGGCTTAGATAAATCTATGCTCTTGTAGGGGTCTGGGCTGAAATCCAAATGAGTCACGGAGTCTTCAGGTTTAACCCCGGTCACGCGTTTGTTATCACTGGGCGTGTTGTTTTGTCCACCCACCTGCCTCTCGTGACTGGCATTGTCGCCAGGTTTTGACAGCGAAACTAGGTCCATTCCCGGAGCTAAACTAGAGCGCTCGTCCGGTTTCGTAAAATGACGCTCACGGGTAGCGTCGGTATCGGTTTCTCTCATATTCACACTCTTACTAAATTGAAAGCTGGCGGCAACAGCGTTAAAAGCTGAGTTCAACATAGTTGCCAATACATAAAAAAGACGTGAACATGCTCGAAACAATAATTTCCGGGCAAAATGTCAGAGGGTTACAATAGGTACTTAGCAGCACAGATTAGGGATTAGAGGTTCAGAGTGTCAGAGTTTCAAGACAGCGACCAGAATAAAGAGGAAGGAGTCGTCGAAGACCCTAAGAAGGCCCGCGTGCGCAAGCTCAGCCAAACTCAAGAGCTAAAAGCCATCACCCTAGACCCGCGCGCCTCTAAGGAGTCACGGGAGCTCGCCCGCCAGGTCCAGGAAATGCGTGACAATTCCAAGGCCCTTGGCATACCCACCGATATTCTTGACCAGTTCGCCAACAACGCCCTTTCAAGTGAAATTCAAGCCACGCAAGAAAGACTGGCCGGGCAGCCCGAGCAAAATCAGTCCGGGCAAAATCAACAAATTAAAGAGCAGGCTGACTAACAGCCGCCAGTGGGCTACTAATACATAACATCTAGTTTCATATGTTAACTGCCACTGTTACTGTTTGGCCGCAAGGGCAAACGGATAAGGGATAATTGCCCACCAAGGTAATGTAGTTGGCGATTTGGAGTTAATTTATGGCCCGGGTTGTGCTCGGAATGTTAGGACTAGGGACCGTTGGCAGCGGCGTTGTTAAGCTACTGGCCCAACACAAGCACTTACAATTGAAAAAAATTGCAGTGCGTGACTTGGCTAAAGAGCGAACCACCACCACCACCTGTCCAATCACCACCGATGTCAACGAAATCATCGACGACCCCGAAATTGAAGTTCTAGTAGAAGTCATGGGCGGTGAAGAGCCAGCACTGACTTATATCAAACGAGCCCTAGAAAAACGCAAACACGTTGTCACCGCAAACAAAGAAGTACTAGCTAAGCATGGCCCCAGCCTCTTTGCCCTGGCTCGCGAAAAAGGCGTGACCATCTTCTTTGAGGCTTCTGTAGCTGGCGGCATACCTCTAATATCGACTATCCAGCGAGGTCTTGGCGCCAATCAATTTAAGGCAGTAACAGGCATTCTCAACGGCACAACCAATTTCATTCTCTCAAATATGGAAGAAAGAGGCCTAAGCTATGAGACAGCTCTGGCCGAAGCACAAGCTCTGGGCTTCGCCGAAGCCGACCCATCCGCCGATGTAGACGGACACGACGTCGCCTACAAACTATCTATTTTAGCGGCGCTTTCATTCCAGCGTTTCGTCAAACCAACAGATATTTATCGCCAGGGCATCCGCGAAATTACCCCTGAAGACTTAGCCCTAGCCAAAGAATTCGGCTACCGCATCAAATTGGTAGGCACCGCTCGCAGTACTACGAATGGAAAAGAAACCAGTACAGAAGAAAAGTCACTAGCCGTGCGAGTGCACCCAACCTTAGTACCGCTTAGTCATCCGCTAGCTGCTGTCTCAGGCTCAAACAACTGCATACTTGTTACCGGCGACGCTGTCGGCGAAATCATCATGGTCGGCCCCGGTGCTGGCAGCCTCCCCACAGCATCAGCAGTAGTGGGCGACATTATCAACCTAGAAAGCGCCTTGAAGCTACCCGACTTTGCTAGTTACTTCCAGCCGAGCATAACCAGCCAGTGGTCAAACACAGCCTCCTCTGACGACTGGGTAAGCCCTTACTTCTTGCGCTTATCGGTAGCCGATACACCAGGCGTAATCGGCACCATCGGTACAATCTTTGGCAATCACAAAATCAGCATTCAAAGCATTATTCAACGCGGTGTCAAAGACGGGCGAGCCACCATCGTCATTCTCACCCATGACGTGCGCGAAGGCGATATGAACGCTGCCTTGACCAATCTGAAAGAATGTCCCTTCCTCGACTCGGTAGCTAGCGCCATTCGCATTTATAAAGCAGGCTAAAAACTTTATGCAATCAAAAACCAAAGAGCAAATTCAAGAGCAATACAACTGCCCAGCCACTTGCAAGAAAACGGGTCTAATTGAGAAGTACAAAAGGCACCTACCGGTCACAGACAAAACCCCTTTAATTTCGCTGGGCGAGGGCAATACCCCCTTAGTTCAAGCTAGCAACATACCAAAGCTACTGGGCTATCCCCAGCTCAAAATCTATTTCAAACTAGAAGGCTTAAACCCTACTGGCAGCTTCAAAGACCGGGGCATGACCCTGGCCATTTCTAAAGCAGTCGAAGAAGGAGCGCGAGCGGTAATCTGCGCCTCCACCGGTAATACCAGTGCTTCAGCAGCCGCCTTTGCCACAAAAGCTGGATTGAAGTGCTACGTCTTACTGCCCCATGGCTATGTCGCCTTGGGAAAACTAGCCCAGGCCATACACTATGGCGCTCAAATCGTGCCGATCAAAGGCAACTTCGACCGTGCCCTAGAGCTGGTGCGCGAGCTAGCTGAGCAAGCTCCGGTCACTGTGGTTAACTCGATTAACCCCTACCGCTTGGAAGGTCAAAAAACAGCGGCTTTCGAAATAGTAGAAGCTTTAGAGCGCCAGCCCGACTATCTTTGCATTCCCGTAGGCAATGCTGGCAATATCTGCGCCTACTGGCGCGGCTTTAAGCTCTACAACGAATTAGGCATCACAGCAGCAAGCAATATCACTCGCATGCACGGCTTTGAAGCGGAAGGTTCAGCCGCTATAGTGCGCGGCGAACCAATCAAAAACCCCGAGACCATTGGCACAGCCATTCGCATTGGCAATCCTGCTAGCTGGCAAGAAGCTGTGCGAGCCGCTTCTGAGTCAAAGGGTAAAATTGACTCGGTCAGCGATGAAGAAATTCTGGCCGCATACAAAATGCTGGGCACAGCCGAAGGAATCTTCTGCGAGCCATCCAGTGCCGCTTCCCTGGCTGGTCTAATTAAGCATCTAAACTCAGGCCTAATACCCGGCGATGCCACCGTCGCCTGCGTACTGACAGGCAATGGCTTAAAAGATCCAGACACCGCTCAAAAAGTAACCACCGTCGATCTCACCCCAGTAGAAGCCGAAATCAGCGCACTGCGGCAATCCATCGGACTGTGACTGGCCTTTAACGAATTTGAGCAAGGGGTAACAATAACAATATGGCACCATTGAAAAAACTGACAATGCGCCTGCCTGGCAGCACTACAAATTTAGGGCCGGGCTTCGACACTCTCGGCTTGGCTCTTTCGGTCTATACAACAGTAACCTTTGAGCGGCTACCAGAAAAACGAGCTGCTGGGCAAAGTTTGATTACCCTGATAGGACCAGCCGCCCAAAGCCTTCCAGACAACGAAGACAATTTGATCTTCAAACAATTTCGTCAGAATTATTCAGGACCAACCGACGATATAGCTCTCTCCATCGAAACAGATATTCCCCTAGCACGTGGGCTGGGCAGTAGCAGTACAGCCATTCTGGCAGCCCTATGGGCCGCTCAAGCTTTTAGCAGCAGTGCGGCACCCGACCGCGATCAAATACTGGCCAGTGCCGCTCGCCTGGAGGGGCACCCCGACAACGTTGCCGCCTGCCTTCTTGGGGGCTTCATTGTTTCTGGATACAGACAAAAAGGCAACCGGGCCATCTGTCAACGCTTACCCTGGCCGGAGCAATGGCGCACCCTGGTGGTGGTTCCCCCATACGAACTCTCTACCCAAGAGGCTCGCCGAGTTCTTCCCCGACGGGTGAACATGGGCCAAGCAGTGAAAAACCTCCAACGCACCGGCCTCTTAATTGCCGCCGCAGTAAACCAAGACGAAGACACCTTAAGGGAAGCGCTACTAGACGAGCTTCACGAACCCTATCGCATACACCTGGTACCAGAACTTCAAGCTCTGCGCCGCGACCTGGCCTCAACGCCAGCCTTAGGCTGTGTGCTCAGCGGGGCCGGATCATCCAGCCTGGTAATTGTGCATGAAAGAAATCATGCTGAAATCAAAACTTATCTGCAGCACTGGGCAGAAAAGCGCCAGCACAAGCCACAGATACTTGATTTGAGAGTTGACACTAAAGGATTGCAGGCCCAGTATGAATAATGTCAAAACCTCAGTGCTGAAATTCGGCGGCACCTCGGTAAAGAACCTGGGACGCATTCAGCACGTTGCCGAAATTATTCGCGACCGCCTTAGAATAGGCAGCGAAGACCAGCAGAAGATTTTAGTAGTGGTTTCAGCCATGGGCGACACCACCGACTATCTGTTGAAGCTGGGCGTGCAGTGTTCCCGCAGTCCAGACAAGCGCGAGCTTGACTCACTGCTTTCAACCGGCGAGCAAATTTCAATCACCCTGCTAGCACTCACTCTAAAAGAAATGGGCATTAGCGCTCGTTCTTTCACAGCTCCACAGATTGGCATATTCACTGAAAAAGTACACAGCAAGGCGCGCATTGTCGACATCAACAGCGACAATCTCAACCGCGCCCTGGTCGACCACGACGTTTTAGTGGTAGCCGGCTTTCAGGGCGTCACCGCCGATGGTGACATTACCACTTTAGGCAGAGGCGGCAGCGATACCACAGCATGCGCTCTGGCAGCGGCAATCAACGCCGATGTCTGTGATATTTATACCGACGTAGACGGCATTTATACCGCCGACCCCAATGTCATTAGCGAAGCTAAGCTTTTAAAACGGGTTTCTTATGGCGAAGTAATCGAAATGGCTCGCCTGGGCGCCCAAGTGCTGCACCCGCGAGCTGTCGAATTAGCCCGCCAATACAAAGTGCGCCTGCGTGTGCGCAACACTTTCAAACCAGAGCACGAAGGCACCATAATCGACCAAGGCGCAAACGAAGGAGAAAAGGTGGAAATTTATCGCAGCATCAGTGGTGTAGCAGTAGACAAAGATCAAGCCTGCGTCACTATTATGAACGTGCCAGACAAGCCTGGCATTGCCGGAACTATCATGCAAGCCCTGGCCGACAACAACATTGTCATAGACATGATTATGCAGGCCTTCCACCCTACGGCTGGCCACAACAACATCACCTTCACAGTGCACAGCACCGACCTGGCCCAGACCATAACTGTATTGGAAGCAATTAAAGGCGACTTTTCTGCCACCGCTGTCATTGCCGACGAAGATATCGCTAAAGTGAGCTTGATTGGCGCCGGTCTCGCCGGTCAATCAGGCATAGCAGCGACAGTCTTCAAAGCCTTTGGTGCGGCAGGCATTAACATCAAAATGATCGCCACCAGCGAAATGAAATTGACCTGTGTGGTCAGCGGCAAAGACGCCGACAAGGCCAGCAAAATCATGCACAGTAGCTTTAGCGACGACTAAAACTAGAAAGCTATTTAGGCAGTAGCAGCTTGCCAATTTTGATTTCGAGCTTATCTTGATCGAGCCCACCGACAACCTCTTCAACTTCATTTCCTTCGTTGTCAAAGAAGCAAGTCTTGGGAATTGCCTTAACGTCTAGGGCCTGCTTCTTGTCAGCACTAGCCTTATCATCAACATTGAGCCTTTCAAAATCTACGCGCCCGGCATACTTTACTCGGGCTGCCTCAATTATTGGCTCATACTCTTTGCAAGGGCCGCACCAAGTAGCATAAAACTCCATCACTCTAGGTCTATTTGCCGCTTTGATACTGGTGACAATTGGCTCCATGCTCTTTATTTTTTGCTGCTTATATGAATAATCAACCCACTTAAAGGCAGCACCAAAGACCACAACAAAAGAGACAATGCCAATCAGGCGGGGGTCTAACTTAAATTTTTCCTTTTCAATAATTGCGTCATACCTGGTATGGCAAAAGCGACACTTGCTAAAGCTGGTGCGGTCTTTGCGATCGCAATTAGGACAAGTCATCATGGGGTCAGGCATATTGAACACTCACTGGCTAGATTCTTGCGTACAAAAGTCATCAACCGATGGGTAAATTTCACCCTTAAACTCTCTAATTTAGCAATTATAGCGAATAAATCAACCTAATAGCGCAGCCTCTACCGTTAAGCCTGGCCCAAAGCCCAATATGACACAAGGAAATTTGTCGTCCTGCTGAAGCAATCTTTGCAGAATAAATAGCACCGTTGGTGATGACATATTGCCATGCTCAGCAAGGACGTATCGAGAAGCCGAAAGCATCTCTTCATCTAATTGCAAGCTATCTTGAACCGCTTGCAAGATACGTGGGCCACCAGGATGAACAGCCCAACTCTTAACATCACTGATAGACAGACCCGACTGCCCTAGCCACTTTTCTAAAAAAGCCGGCAAATGCTGCTCAATTAAATCTGGCACCTCGGCAGACAAAGTCATAACAAAGCCATTGTCACTAATCTCCCAACTCATAGTCTCTGAACTGCTAGCGATGACAACTGATTGAGACGACAAATACTGGGGCCGGCAGGCTCCTGAGGCGTTGGTAGAAATAGAAGCAGAAGAGGCCATACTAGATGGAACCGAAGCAGCCGCGACTAAACCAGCAGAAGCTCTCACAACCGCTGCCGCAGCACCATCAGCGAACAAGGCGTTGGCAACCAGTCTCTGTGCCGACCACTCATACTGCATGTGCACAGAACACAACTCAGCAGCACAAACTAAAACCGTGGCATTGGCATCAGCGCGGCAGTAGGCATCAGCCACTCGCAGGGCATTGAGCGCGCCATGACAGCCCATAAAGCCAATATGCGTGCGCTGGCAATGGGGCAAAAGCGGTAAGTTTTTGATCAAAGCCAGGTCAAATCCGGGTGCAGCGAAACCAGTACAAGAGGCCGTTACCAGATGAGTAATTTCAGTGTCGTCGACCTGCGCTCGCTCAAGAGCTAAGCGACAAGCAGCCAATGCTAGAGGACCAATCTCAAGATTGTAGCGTGCCATGCGAGCGGCAGTACCAGGCCCTCTATCGCTAGAGTTACTCGGTGAGGGAAAAAGATTTCTATCAATTGAATTGCTTGAATTGCCAGCACTGCTCTTTTGGGTGATCACGGCCAACGAACGATTTTCAATCTCAGTGCGCTTGTAGAGCATGCGCAATGAACGACCGCGCTTCTCATCACATTGAAAAAACTCTTGAGCCTGGTGACAAGACTGCGCTTGGCTCATAGAGCCAATTGGAGATGCTGTACCAATGGCCAGTATTCTAGAAGTAGTGATTTGTTTCAATGAGTTCATTTGCTAACGACACTTTGTTTTGGTTGGTGAGTAAGACTAGCAGCAACTGCTTGCGCCAGTATGGGAAAAATTGAGATCGCCTGTAAGACGCCCCATCGAGACAGCGGATTGCGCAGACTATAAGCAATTAAACGACTCTTCAATTGACGCTTACTTACAAGCCTCCCGTGCACCTGCTGCCAGCGGACAGCCAGGTCATCACCCCAGCAATCAATGGCCGCCAGAGCCAGAGGTACAACCGCCTCGGCCGACTCTAGCGCCCAGGCAATGCCTTCTCCAGTCAGTGGCTCAGGATAACCGCAAGCATCGCCAATGACAAAAATACGTTGACCCGAAATTTTGCTACGCTTCCTTGTGAGCGCATCGGTTCCGTGCCAATGACTGCCGGCGAACTGCTCTGCTGGCACAGGCAAAGGCAAACGGCACTGAGCAAGAACCTCAGCTACAGCCGACGGCAAGCTCTCTTTCTGGCGCACAAAAGAGCGGTCTAAAGCACAAGCAATATCAATAGCATGGTTCTCTAGAATAACCAGACCAACATAACCGCCCTGATGGCAAGCCATATAGATGCGACCGGGCTGATAGTAGGAATTGATTGAACTGGATGGCGCAATAGTGGTGCCACAACCGAACCTGGCATTAGCAGCAACGCTTGAGGCAAATTGTGGCAATTGATCGAGAGCGTGCCCATTTAATCCATCAGCAACAATAGTGATTTTGCCCTCGACTACCTGCATTAAGCCTTCTGCAAAAGCTGGCAAACCATGCTGTGCAATCTGCACACGGCTGCCTCCCGCGTTACTTTGACAAACTTTGGCGGCCACTCCTGGTAAGAACTGCGCCCCCGCAGCAACAGCAGCGTCAATCAGGGCCGTATCGAAATAGTCTCGCGATAGGGCATGACCACCCGGCACCTCAACAGTGGCATTGAGAGCACCATCAAATAGCTGCAATTGCTTCAGGGGAACCGCACCAGCCTGTACCAAAATGGCGTCTAGCCCTGAGCGCTGCAAGACTCTTCGGGCCGATTGATTAATGCAACAACCACAGACTTTAGAGCGCGGGAAGTGAGCTTTATCAAGCAAAAGCACATTCTTACCAGAGCGAGCCAAGTGCAAGGCCGCCAAAGAGCCGGCGGGGCCAGCACCAATAATCACAGCGTCATATATTTCAGAGCTAACAAGGCTCATGGTCATCAGCTCCTCGGCGCCACACTAGCAACTGCCTGCAAGGAGGGAAAGACTTTACCACCAGAGAACTAGCGCCACTGCCACTTGTTGCAACCTCTACTAGACCGGCGCGCCTGGCCATATCGAGAAACTCAGCGGCCGTATACGAAGCATTAACCGAGACCGGCCCATCGTAATGCACAACAGCCGATCGGCTCAAAAGGCGAGTAGCTAACCAAACAGAGCAATAGGAAAGCTCACTACGCACAAGGTCATTGACTATCACTTTCAAACGAGCAGCACAACTCATCTTCGCCAAAAGCGCAACCACATCATCAGGATCAAGATGATGAGTAAAGAGCGAAGTCATGACCACATCAAAACCAGACGGCAGCTGATCTTCGAAAACATTCAGAGGGACAAACTGCACCTCGGCCTTCTTCTGCAGAGCATTCGATTTAGCGTACTTGATTGCATCTAAACTGATATCGCTGCCGACAATCTCAAGAGTGAGCCCAGCCTGTTTAGCCTTGTGGTACAAAGCGATAGGGATATCTCCGCCACCAGTGGCAATATCAAGAATACGCAAAGGCTTAGCAGCTAAACGCGCCTCGTCTTTTATTTCAGCCCAGATAGAAGCAGGGCTGAGACTCGCTTCATTAAGCCGTGCCAAACCACGCAGAGCAGCGGCATGACTCTCGAAATCAAGACTTGGGTCATCCATTAACTCTGGTACACGGTTGCGCGCGATCATAAAAGAAACTCTAACCCCGTTGCTCGAAAAGATAGTATGACCGAAAATCTATTTCAATAGTGCCGATAGCACAGCCCAATTTGCTTGTGGTAAATCGGCTAAATGACCACATGATATAGAAAGAGCAGTATCATTATCTTGAGGCATTGCTGGAGATTGATTAATTCGCATGGTACTAGGCTACACATGGCAGAAACACTTGGCCACCGTAATCCTGTTATCGCTCTCTCCCGCCCTGGCAGAATCAGCCATGGCGAGAGAACAATGGTTTTTTCAAACATTGCACACAGGCTCTGGCGCATATAATTACTCTGTCACGGAAGACGCCATCAGAATAGAAAATACCGGCAACGGTGGAATTGCTGTGGCTTCAGCCCCCACTTGGAAAATTTCATGCTATCGCCCTGGTGACAAACTAGAATTTATAACTGACCTGAAAAATTTCGATCGCTCCCTTATTTTAGCCATTCTGCCTACACATTCGACACGTGTGGCAGCGAAGCCAAAATCGACAAGTGCGGAATTAATAAAAGGACTGCCTTGCAACAGGCTCAGAATGGAGGATGGCTCAACCTACTGGGTGCCTGAAGGGATCAAAGGGGCACCACAAATACCGGAAGTAATCGCACGGTATTTCAACACTGCCAATATTTCGGGTATACCTATCCGCATAGAACAGCCCGAAAAGAAATTAACTGAACAGCAGAAAAAACGCGATATCGAGAGGCGCAAGAAATCTGCAGTTCCATGGCTCAATTTCTCACGCTCAGAAAGCGAAACAAAAAAAAGGATCACAGTAGAATTTATCGGCTGGAAAAAAGTACCTTACAAAGCATCCGATTTTGAATATCCTAAAGGCTACAAACGCACCAAAGACCTGAAGGACGTAATTATTTCTACTGCCTACAGAAATGACCTTATTGACCTTGCCAAAGATTTCGCGTCGGGGAGCAGCGACGAGCAAAAGCAGAAAAAGTAAGGCGGCAAATAGCCCGCAGTGGCAATGCTAAATTTAGGCTTGACTGACTTCGAAAATCACTAGTGCTCGAGAGCGCCAATGCGCTTTCACGGTTTTCCAGCCTTAAGAATGGGCCTTAACCCGTGAACTCAACCGCGAAACGCCGTCCTGTTTGGTAATTTTTCCCGCCCTAATGTCAGCCTGAACAGCCAGGGCAAAGTCTAAAATGTCTCTCGTAATCACAACAGACTGAATCAACACAGCACCGAGAGGGGTAATTGACTCTCTCACCTGCTCTAAAGCCGTATCTAACTGTTCCGCACTGATGACCTCAGCAGCCAAAAGCAATTCGCCCAAACGAGCCGAAGGATGAGACTGCTGTGGGTGCCAACCCAATTGATCAAGGGCTTGGTCAAGCAACAACCTTTCACGCGAGCAGGTAGCGATAGCCAACAGTGCCAACTCAAACTCGAGATTGCCATCCCGCACAAGAGATTGGGCCTCAACGGCCGCCTGCAAATCTTCTTTGGTAATGAAGCCAGACATGATCAAGACCTTACCGATCATTTGACCGGTATCTTGAGAGATTTCAATTGCTTCCTGCAAATCTTGCTTACGCAGTACACCAGCTCGCGTTAAAAGTTCGCCGATGCGTACAGGTTTTGCTTCTGCCATGTTTGGTACTCCATAAGAGTCTTTTACCAACCATTTGGTTTTTGAATCTCATATTCACAATATGTTCTCACTGCGGGGGCAAAATCGCAAAATAAGTTCAAAGTAAGCGCCAAGAGATATACCAAGGCTACATACTTGTTTATATAGTATAAAAGGCGTTTTTCTAAAATTGGAAAAGACCACCTGGAAAAACGAGGCAGCGGAATCAATGATTCCGCTGCCTCGGCGTAAGCAAGTCAACCAGCAGTTCACACCCAGGCGCTAGCCTTATAACTGCGACTAGGGTTTATCTTTACCTGACAGTCGCTCAAACAGTCGAGAGAGCGAGTCCCAAATTTCTATCGACCAGTTGCTGATAGCATTCGCACGGGCAACAACCTCCTCCCACGTTTTTTCAGCCCAAATCGCCAGCCGTTCATATAGTCGTCCAGCAAGATTGCTCAGACGTTCCAGGTAACCGCTCGTAGCAGAAACCAGCCGAGACCAAGTGGCTGCAGTCCACGTGCTTATGCCAGAAAAAGCATTAGTGGCGATTGTGATAACACCCGTCCAAAAATTGGCGAGCATACTCGCTATACCGACAAGGTAAGGCAAGACAAAGAAATAGGCCAGTGACACTTTGGCCGATAGCCAGTTCCAGACTCTGGTCACAAGCTTGCCAACCCAGTTGCAGAACGCCGCAACCTGCTTCCAGCACCAGCGAAGTACCGCTGCGACTTTGAAAGACAGCCAGTTCCACACTCGGGCGACAAGTTTCCAAACCCTGGTCACAACCTTGCTGACCCAGTTGCAGAACGCCGCAACCTGCTTCCAGCACCAGCGAAAAACCGCAGCTACCTTGACAGATAGCCAATTCCACACTCGGGCGACAAAGTTCCAAACTCTGGTCACAACCTTGCCAACCCAGTTGCAGAACGCCGCAACCTGCTTCCAGCACCAGCGAACTACCGCTGCTACTTTGGCCAATAGCCAGTTCCACACTCTGGCCACAAGCTTGCTGACCCACCACAGCAACTTCTTTGCCGGTTTAACACCCCCCAGGTAAAGCAGAGGAAAGATGTGGCTATAGGTGAGCACTGCAACGAGCAGACTCAAAAGCGCGGCCAGCGGACCGCCAATCGCGAACAACGAAATCAGGCTTCCAGCAAGAGCAAGCAGTGCGGCCATGCCACCGAGAGTTCTATGCCAGGCATTGCCATCGTAGACCTGCTTTCGCAGTGGCTCTGCCGTCTTCAGCCAGAGTAAATAGAAAAGCATGAAGAACCCGATCACTCCCTTAATCGGAATTTCAAGCAGCTTGAGGAGCGGATTTTTCCATGAGCTATTATTCTTTTCTTGCACGATATTCTTTCCAAGAAAAAGAGACGAAAATTTTCAAAACACGAACAAGAGCCCTAGAGGCACTCAAGCACTAGAGCAGTTTCAGCGCGGCCACCAAGGGCCGGCATTCGTCGATCTTTGCTATGCGGCTGACGCAATTGTCGTTTCCCTGACGGCAGATCAAATACTTCAACCCCCGACTCACCAAGCACGGCCAGAGTGTCTTGATCGAGAAAGAGAAGCTGCTGAATCAGGCCTCCAGCAAAGGTTTCGATACAACCCAGACGAGATTTCACGAAGCCTGGCAAATACCAATAAGGTGCACCAGTGACGGTATCACCAACCTCAAAAGCAAATGGCACGGAGTCAGACATGCAAACGGCTTGGGCATTCTCAACATTCAAAAGCCAAACCTTGTTACCGTCACCAGCAAATGCCATCCCTGGACCGTCAGGTTGAGCAGCGATCGAAAAGCAGTTCCAGCTGCAATCAGAATCAAGTCGTGCCGCTCCTTGTCCAAGAACTTCAAGACGGACGATGCCGCCTTGACTTCCGCAGACATACAGCTCGCAGTTGGAAGCCGAAAAGGTAATATCGACAATGTTGCCCATGTCGCAGAGCCATGCATCGAAAACCAAGTGCGGCTCATTAAGATCAAGATTCCAGACTTCCACTACACCGCCCGTGCTACCAAGAGCGACATAGCGGCCGTCACGGCTAGTCTTGATACTATAGAGCTCACCGGCTTCTATACGAGATGGCAGCGGAGCAACTTGCCGACGACTGTGCAAACAATAGCGCTGCACCTTCCCAGAATCGTCGCTACCGTATAGCAGCTCGGTAGCTTTACGTCCGTCATCATCTAGAAAATCACGAGTAACAGCAACAGTGAGGTTATGGGCTCTGGGTACAGAGCGCCGCACAACACCATCGCCCGTGAGGCGGGCTAACTTAAGCTCGCGCCAGGGGCCAACAATACTGACCAAATACCTGCCACTCGCCGAGAATGCAGCGCGGCAAATACCAGTCGAGGAACCGTCAGCAGACACAATCGTTCGGAGCCTTGTCATCACTAGTCTCACTTTACAAAAGAAGGTAAAAGAGAGCCTGTTAAGACTCTTTGAGAAAAGCACACAAAACGAAGCAAGAAAAAAAAGAGATGCGGCCGCAAAGCCGCATCTCTAAACCCCTTGACACTATGGAACCCGGAAGAACGCTACGTAAAACCAAGAGCCTCCCTCAACTTCCTCCTCGATCTCGGCGGAATCATCAGGATAGAAGGGCCCAATCAATTCAACATTGCCTTCAGGCAGATTATCGTAATCAGTGCCGAAACCCTTCCACCGCTCCAATCCAGTCTTACGCCAGCAGTCGGGTGCATCCTTCACCGGATACTGCAGCTCGCCCTCACCTTTGATATTCAAGACTATGGCATCCATTCCCACTGTCCGAACCAACTCCTCCGCTCGGACGATATACGGAAGACCTCCGTAGAAAGAACTCCCATAGAAATGAGCATAGGTGCCAGCATAGACCACGAGTTCCTTGCGGTCAAAAATCCAAATACCTTTGTCAAAACTAGCCTTGGTCATGTTGGTCATAGCAATTTGTCCAGTACTAAAAGTGAAAACCTGTCTAACACAGAAATATCGAGCAGCGGCACCACCACAACCGGCACCACTGCTCTAAAGTTTTGCCTCCACCCTTAAGGCCGTGGCAAACTGTCGATGTAACGAAGCGCCAAACTAAGCGCTACGATGGAATGATTGTCGGCAATCTTCGAGCCAATCTGCGCCATCGCCTCTTCACGGGACCAGAGGCAAACTTTGAGATTATCTTCAGAACCGCTCAGTCTTGCAGTTAAACGGGCCTGATCCACTTGCAGTTGCACCAGGAAATAACCAGGAACCACGGCACTTGTACCAGAGTTCTCAGCGACGTTGCCCAGGTGAGTAACAGAAGCAACCACAGCGCCAGCAAACACCTCTTCACCCAGCTCTCTAGCCACGGTGCCGAGCGGCAAATCACCGATTTTGAGAGTACCAAGCTGGCCTTGAATTTGCGCCTGATCTAGCTTCTCGCCAAAGCCGCGGGGAACCTCATAGGTCCAATGACAGAGAGGCAAGCGCCACTGTTTGACCAAGGCAAATTTGCCGTTGACTAGAACAACTATCACAGCACCGTCACTGACTCCACCATTGGCATTGAAGCGCACAGTGAATTCACCCGCTGCACCACCAGGAAATACAACAGCCAATTTGACATCGGTAAAAAAGCGACGAGAATGTTCGTAAATTTCGACAATACGGACAATCTCAATTTCACCTTCAGTGCTCAAGCCGAGCTTTCGCAAAGGTTTCAAGCCGCGACTCTCAAGCTCCTTGTTGATGGTTTGAAGCCGCAATGTTCTCTCTTCGATTTGTTGATTCATGATCTATCCTTCTGCCTCGGCAGAAAAGGTTTTGAAATGGAAAGGAAAGCCTCTGCTTCCCCCGGAAGTAACCCTTCCGAAATTAACGACTATTGACACAAGCTATCTAACGTTTAACGTCTTACATTTCACTCAGGCAGCACTGAGAGAATAAACAAGAAGTCGCCAAAGTGATGACAACCAACGGCTTCCAAGGCTGGCTGGAAGCGCATGGTCTTGGGCTGGAAGACTGGCAGGCGGAAGTCATCAAGCGTGAACTCGATCAACTCGATGCCTCCATCGCCCAGTACAACCAAAGTATTCGAATCGGGCACGAACTGCAGTGAGCTAATTCGGTTCATACTCCTCAGGCTAGGACGAACACCTTTATGCCTGAGGGGATTCGAAACGAACAGCTGATTACCGACGCCAGCATACGCGATCAGGCCGGTGCTGGAGTCACAAGTGATTGTCTTAAGGCACATATTGTTGATCTGCTGTTGGTCATCAATAAGTGCGCCCAAACTAACTGGCTCTGCCTCGTCTGCCAGACCTATGCTGAAAAGACAATTGAAATCAGTAGCGACCAAAAGCTCCCCGGTGACAACGCTAAAAGTTAACTCTTGTGCTGCACCGGAGACTGAAGCGCTAAGCTCCAACTCGCTTTCGCCATCGGCGGAAATACGAAATACCAGAATCGTTCCTTTACTTCCTCCAACAGCAAGTAGCTGCCCCTCATCACCGTAAGCAAGACTGACCGGCCATTCATCAGCATTGGCAAATTGGCAATATATCGGCTCCAGCAACTGGTCTCGCCCCAGATCAATGCGATAGATACAGCAGTCTTCGACAAAGCTCAAAGCCAACTGACTAGCGCAAGGGTGATAGACCGCAGCTCCAGCCGTGCTGCGGAAGAATGTCGATCGCAGAGACTTGGCATTCAGCTCTACCACATAACCACTCTCTTTATTGCCCTGCAATTGGCATTTGGTCAGGTCATGCAATTGCGGTGGCGCATCATCAAAGATCACAAGCACAGTTCTTGGACTGCCAGGCTCGAAAAGCACCTTCCGTGGCGAAGCGCCAGTTTGTGCATCCAACAGAACAAGCACAGTCAAGGTACTCTTTAAATCAGACATAAGAGACTCCAGTCGTTTAAAAAGGTTGTTCATCGAACTATGCGTGACTACGCAACAGAGTTCTGCCGGGGACAAATTTGTTCTTGAGGAAGTGTTTTTTTGTTTCCGGCGTTTTCTCTTGAAAATCATTGGCGATGAATATCCTTACTGTTAACTAAAGCGACGCTCAATAAGCAAGCAGATCTGGCCATAATCGAAAAACAATTCGAGATTAGTACGAAACAAGCTGCTCCGCAAGCTAGACCAGCTCTACAAGCTGAACTAGCAGCCCCGAGAAACAAACAAGACAAACTCGGAACAACAAATTTTCGCTTGACCCACCTAGCGCCGCTCGCGCGAAACGCAGAGCCAGAGCCAATCTCCGGGCCAAATACAGCGAACCAACGGCGATAGCCGAGCACACCAAATACGGTGCTCGGAGAAGAAGTGCGCAGCAACCAAATTTCCCTGAAGCCTGCTAGTGCTTAGACTAAAGTAAAACTGTTGCAACGCTGTTGCACGAAACACCAAGCAAAGAATTTGCTTTACTATTTCAACAAATTCAGAAGCGCTTTAATTCTAATGTTCACAATATGTTCTTACTGCCGAGCTAAACTGACCGAGTGAGCTTAAAGTCAGCGCACAGTTAGCACCAAGAGAGACTAAGAATGAAGCACGATTCGGCCATTTTCTGGTTTCGCCAAGATTTACGGTTATCTGACAACCCGGGCCTAAGCGCAGCTGTTCGCTGGGCGGTCGAGAATCAAGGCAGGGTCATACCGGTGTATATCTGGGCGCCCGATGAAGAAGGCATGTGGCCGCCGGGTGGCGCAACCAAGGTATGGCTGAATGAATCGTTAAAGGCACTAGCTAAAGAAATCGAAAAGCACGGATCAAGACTGCGCATATTTGAAGCTGATCCGCAAAATAGCGAAGACAAGCCCAAGCAGTCGAGCTTGAGCATCCTCGAGGCTGTGGCTGAAGAAGTTGGCGCTGGCGCAGTCTTCTGGAATCGTCGCTATGAGCCAGCAGCGATTGCCCGCGACAAGGAGATCAAATCGACTCTCAAAGCCAAAGGCCTAACAGTTGAAACTTTTAACGGGGCCTTGCTCCTGGAGCCATGGCAGGTGGCGACGAAAGAGGGCAAACCATACCAGGTCTTCACACCATATTGGCGTACCTGCCTTAGTCAGATACAAGTTGAAATTGAACCGCCCCTAGAAGCGCCGAAGACAATATCATCGGAAAAATTGAGCTCAAAAGAAATCAATAAACTAAGCTTCGAAAGCAGCTTGGAAGACTTGCACCTGCTTCCCCACATTAAGTGGGAAAAAGGCATCACCGATTCCTGGATGCCCGGCGAAAAAGGCGCGCTCAAGCAACTCGACAAATTCTTGAACGACGGCCTCGATGACTATTCAGAAATGCGCAATCGGCCAGACATAGAAGGCGTCTCACGCATGTCACCGCACCTTCACTTTGGCGAAATCAGCCCACGCAGCCTGTGGTTTATCATCAAAGAAAAAGCTGAGCACTTCAAAAACGAAAAGAGCAAGGCCGCAGCCCTTTCATACCTGCGCGAAGTGGGATGGCGGGAGTTTTCACACCACCTGCTCTATTACTTCCCTCAAACGCCTACAGAGCCCCTTAGAGGAGACTTTAAACTCTTCCCCTGGGAGAAAAACCCAGAAGCTCTAAAGGCCTGGCAAAAAGGCCTGACAGGCTACCCCATTGTTGACGCCGGCATGCGCGAACTCTGGCATACCGGCATCATGCACAATCGTGTGCGC
>CAJXZK010000003.1 GCA_913063055.1 uncultured bacterium | reverse complement strand
GGCCAAGCAGCAAAAGGCTATTGGCACCGCTAGCAGTACCGCCTTTACCCTGGCCAAGCTTAATCGATTGCCGCACCAGTCGCTCTGCCGAGCTGAGATCACCTACAGCTAAATCAAACAGTGCCAAGCGACTGTAGTTAACAGCCTGATCAGCGTTGGCACCCGTTCCAGAGCCAGTCTCAATTTTTGCAGCGAGCTCTTTGCGCTTGCTTTCCATCAGAGCGGGGTTAAGCTTGTTAGCTTCGCTCAGGTCATCGGCAGCGCCGCCGACGTCCCCCAAGGCAAGCAGCGTCATAGCGCGAGAGTAAAGGCCTTCAGCGTTACGAGTAGTCTGCAGAGCTTTATCGAGATCGGCTTTGCTATCTTCATAGCTGCCCTGAGCAACTTTGATAGTGGCACGATCCACTAAGGCTCCCTGCAGACTAGGGTTAATCTTGAGAGCGGCGTCAAGATGGCCCAGAGCAGCAGTGCTGTCACCTTTGGCCAACTGCACATGGGCCAATCGTGCTTGCGCCATGGCATTTTCTGGCAACAATCGCACGCCATTTTCTAAATCACTGAGAGCTTTCTCCAATTGAGAAAGCTGGTAATAAGCCATGCCACGATAAACATAGTCTAGACCTTTCTTCTGCGAGCGAGAGAGGTTCTTTGAATAATAGGCAATCGCTTGATTAAACTGATCGGTGGCGCCCTTGGTATCACCTTTGAGCTTTAATGCTTCACCCCACTCATAGTGCACGTCAAACTCTTTGCTGCCGCCTTTCTTGAGAATATACTCGTAATCGGCAATGGCTTCGTTGTAGGCATTGACCTGCAGCTTGCACTCAGCCCGCTCTCTACGTACAGGAAGCGAACTGGAATTAAATTTGAGATATTGGTCATAGTCTTTTGCTGCGCCAGCAAAATCACCACTCTCCTTCAAAGCCTGAGCCCGCAATAGCAAGGCTCGCATATCTTTGGGGTCAAGGCGCAAGACTTCGCCGTAATCACGTACAGCCGCATCTTTCTCGCCAAGACGAGCCAAAAGCTCGCCACGCTGAAGATAAATTTCTACGACATTGGGGTTAGCTTTAAGCGCCTGTTCGTAGTCAGCAAGGGCACCATCGTTGTCTTTCAACTCACTGCGAGCGGCCGCTCGACTGAGGTAAGCCTCGTAGACTCCCGGATGGTCCTTGAGAACTTTAGTGAAAGTGGCCACAGCGTTCTCATAGTCTTTTTTCTTCAGACTACGTTCGCCCTTTTCTAGCAACTTGGCATAAGGGGGCTCAGAAGCAAAGGCCGGCGGCAAACCAGCAAGACCAATACCAGTGGTAGGAATCACTAGCAGGGCTAAGCTGAGAGCAAGACTATGAGCAAAACTTGGAACAATTTTCACTGTCATCTCCATTGCCAGCATGCAGCATCGCCTTTCGCGAAACACTACTTTAACATCTATAGATTTACTAATTAGGAGGGCTAATAAATTTGGACTTCCCCTTGGCTAGCCAGATTAACTCCCCAAACGGTCAGCTAGCTAATAATCTAGCAAAGCGGGCACATATAGTGCAGGCTTACTAAGGACCAATTTGTCATGAAACCCACCCGCGACAAGGAAGCAATTCCTCAGCAAGCGAAGCTTGTGGTGGACGACCATTCTTTAGATTCGGAAGCAGCAGAGGCAGCCCCCAATGACGCTCCCGAGACGACTGCTAGTCAGTCTTCTCGCTCGATTGACGCGACAAACCCTGAGGCATCGCCCCATAACGCCGCCGACGGCGCCATTGGACGCATCATTGCCGAGCATTATGAGTTGCTTGAGCGCATTGGAGAGGGCGGCATGAGTACGGTTTACCGCGCCAAACACCTGGAGTTAAACAAAGAAGTAGCAGTGAAACTGTTAGCCCAGCCGCGCACAAAAGATGCCAACATTTTGAAGCGATTTAAGCAAGAAGCAGTTGCCATCAGCAAATTAGACCATAGCAATATTGTTAGACTGCGCGACTACGGCGTCGACAACGAAGGTGAACCTTACCTCGTTATGGATTTGGTCGCCGGGCGATCACTGGCCCAACTGCTCGAAGCCAAACACAAGTTTTCACTGGAAGACTCATTAAGCATCGTCAGTCAAACCCTGTCGGCTCTGGCCCACGCCCACTCGCAAGAGATAGTGCATCGCGATATCAAGCCCAGCAACATAATGATTTGCTTTGACAAAGACAGCAAGCCAGTGGTGCAGGTCGTAGACTTCGGCATCGCCAAGCTCAATATCGTCAACGACACTAGTGTCTTAACTCGTACAGGCGACATGTTCGGCAGCCCGCACTTCATGAGCCCCGAACAATGCCTGGGTGATCCAATTGACTGTCGCAGTGACATCTACTCACTCGGCTGCCTCTTCTACGAACTGCTAGAAGGCCATCCCCCCTATCAGGCAGACAATTTACTGCGCGTCTTGCACATGCATATTTCAGAAAAGCCACCAAAATTAAGCGGAACTCCCTCGGGCAAAGTATCAGCCAGCGTACTGGACGGCTTTATCGCTAAGGCAATGGCGAGAGAACCAAGAGACCGCTACGCCAGCGCAGAAGCAATGCAGAGCGACATAAATATCATGTTGCACGGCAATATCGGCAATTTATCTTTCATGAAAAAAACCGCCGTTGGCAAGACAAAGCAGAAAGCCGATGCGCCAGCTCCAGTGCGACTTGCCACTTATGCTGCGGTGGGACTGCTATCGGTGGTGACCTGCTCACTAATGATGTTCAACTTCCTCAATTCAGGACAAAAGCCAACTCAAGAGCAGATGCAATCAATGGGGCATATCGCGGGCGTGCCATTTGGCCTTGAGGGAAAGCCCATAAGAGTAGACAACGTCAGCTATAGCGATAAAGCAAAAAATTGGAACACCCAAACGCCACTACAACATGATGGTCGCGTCCTGCCATCACTGGTGCGACACTTATACCAACCTGAGAGCAAAGGCGCCCGCTTGATTGCCAGCATTGACAGTGACGAATTCTTGTGGAGTGCAATACCATCAATCGCGCCATCTTACAGTGAGAGGTTGCATTTTCTAGACCTGGCTGTGAAAGATATTGAAGGCAAGCCTCTCGCTTCTGTGCCCCCAGGTCAAATAATCTATTACGCTCGTCATCTGCAACAAAGTGGCGATATCAATCGAGCCCTAAACCTGTACGACCAGGTACTACAGCACCCAAACCTCGATGCCACAAAACGAGCAGAAGTTAACAACTGGCGCGGTGACTGCCTAATGGATTCAGGCCTACTCGCCCAAGCTGCTGACAGTTATCGACTGGCCGCTCCAGTTCTGAGTGCCTCTAAAGAGCATAGAGCCGACAGTGCCATACTAAAACTCAAGCTGGCCTACTGCCTGGCCGGCCCTCATAATGGCTTGGTGCTGCAGCTTCATAGCGCCCTCAGCAATTCCACATTCGCTTACCCTCAAGGCGGTACTGGCAGTATGGATGAGGCGAAAAAGCTCAGAGCAGAAGCTATCGCGCAACTTAAGGAGTTGTACAAAGAAGCCAATAATTCTAGCGCTAGCCCACTACCAGCGCACATGGCGACGAAAATACAAGCGGCCCTTGGATCAGCTCTACTAGCGGCCGGACAGTACAAAGAGGCAGCCACTGTTCTGGAAAAAGCTGATACCAATTTCACTCAAATAACAGGAAGGGGAAGGAATGGCCTAGTTCTAGACCGTTACATATTGCGAGCGAATTTGGCCATGGCTCTGGCCAAGTCGGGGCAGGTGGACAAAGCCATTGCCATAACAGATATCCTAGTAAGACTAATGGCTAGTCAGACGGACCACGAACCATCGGCACCGGTAGGGGACGTAGCCCCTTCAATTCGTGCCGAACTCTTGCCCAGGCTGCATTATTCACTGGCTTATTTCTACGAACTTAAACTTAAAGCCGCAGAGAAATCGCCCAAAAGTTCAGACAGCGCAACTACTAGTGCGCTCAAACAAAGAATAATGTCCAACCTCAGCACTGCCCTGGCAATGGCGGACCCGACTTATCATGACACTCAATTTAAGGGGGTAATCTGGCAAAAAATTGCGCAATTCAACAAAGAATTCGATCCCACCAACACTGAAGCAATTAGACAAGCGCAGCGCGAAAGCTTGAGGATATTAGCCGACCGCCAGTCGCTAAAATCTATTAGACCACCAGTCATATGCGAAGATGAGGAAGGATTCTAGCGGATGAATAGATCTACTTATTCTCTGCGCTCACGATGGTCGTGTGCATCATTAGTTCTGCCGATACTACTCTCTTTCTGTGCCTTAGAAAGCCACAGCAGCAATGAGAAAACCCCTTTGCTGTTGAAAGCACTAAAATCGCAAACAACAGAAGATCTAAAGCAAGCTCTTGCTGAACAAGAGGCTAATATAAAGGCCCATCCAAACGAAAGTAGACCGTATGCAGCCCGAGTCTACCTCACCGATAAACTAGGGCAAAAGGGGCGATCTAAACTACTGATTGCCGAAATGCTCAAAAAATTTGACGAAGCCACGTGCTACTTCCAAATCGCTGAAGTGTTTGAAACGGCAGGCGACTATAAAGCCCAACTAGCTTATGACGATCTCTCGCTAGCGAAACGTCCACACCCTCACGTTTTCGCCAACCGAGCCAATAGCCTGCGGCTAGCAGGCCGCTTCAAAGAGAGTATTGAAAGCGCAAATAGAGCTTTGGCACTCGGCTACGAAGATAAGGCCGTCGTCTACGAGATTAAGGCAGAGACCTACGCCGCATGGAAGAAGCCCAAGGAAGCAATAGAAGAATTCGGACGCGCTATCAGCGCGGATAGCAATAATGCTAATAGATATTGGCGTCGTGGTGAATATTTACATAGTGTTGGCAAAAACAATTTAGCGCGACAAGACCTTACCAAGGCCATCAAGCTAAACGGAAAGGATCCGAGGTTTTATAAAACTCTATTTCACACGAACAGTGATCTGAACTACATAGACGGCATGCATTCAGCTGCAAGCAAGGCCTATAAGCTGTCAGGCAAAGACTCAGAATCGTGCGCAATGCTGGACCACTGCATCGGTCGAGAGTTCCAAAAATTTACTCAATGCGCAGACAAGCACTGCCTCGAGCGCTGCGACAAACTAGTGGCACAGTACAGCAGAGACTACTGGCCCTACACTCTACGGGCCAAGCTAAATGCTTTTCTCACCTATAACAAACCAGCCCTGGCAGACTACACGAAAGCAATTAAACTAGGGGACAGAACCGCCACCACATACGAAGGCAGAGCAAACATGCTCATGCTCGACAACAAAGTCAGCGAAGCAATTGAAGACTATACAAAAGCTATTGCAATAGACCAAAATCTTGAAAGACTCTATGTCGAGAGGGCAGAGGCCTATCGAAGAATTAGGTTATCAGAGAAGGCTATCAGCGACTATTCACGAATAGCCAGCAAAAGCCCTAAGAACCTTCATGCCTATCGCAACTTAGGCAAGGCCTTGGTAGATCAAGGTCGACTAGAAGAAGCAGTGCAAGCCTTTAGCGCGGAGCTGAAGAACTTCCCCTTAGACAGTCAGACTTATGCCGATAGAGCCCAAGCCTATCTAGCTCTCAACCAACCCGATAAAGCGCTCTCGGATATGAATAACGCCATTGAACTGAAACCGAAGCAGCCAATTCTCTATCGCAACCGTGCCAAAATTCATGAGAAGATGGGAAACACGAGGGCAGCCGAAAGCGACCAAACCAAGGCCGATTCTTTTGGTAAAGCATTGATAGACTATTAGAGTGAGAATCAACGGCTTCATGAACAGAATTCCTCACCACAAGAGCAATAGGCAAAGCTGCAAACATGCAGGTCTAATGCTCCTCATGGTGTCAGCCCTGAGCAACAGCACCGAAAATAGTTTTGCTAACAATATAAGTAAGCAGCAAAGAAAATCCATAAACGCACCACAACTTATAGCTCAAATAAGCGCCGAAGAGCGTCTTAAAGAAAGAGCCAAGCAAGAAGTAGCTGAAACCACAAAGCAAATCAAAGCCTGTCAAACGAACTGGAAGCTATACTATCGCCGAGCCTCGGCCTTAACCGCTCTAGTGCGCTATGAAGAGGCCCTAGAAGATTCAGCAAAGGCAATAAAACTAGATCCAAAGCAGGTCGATCCACTTCTTCTGCACGCCAGGCTATGCGAAAACACTTTAGATGATGAAACAGCAGCCAAAGATTACACCGCAGCCATTAACTTGGGTACGCCACTAACTTCTAACTATATGCTCCTGCGCAGCCACGCCTACGAGTCAATGTTGAAGCCAGATTTGGCATTAGCAGATGCACTCGGCTATCTCAAGGGTCACCCAGAGCGCTATGACACTAACACGGCCCGCATAATCGGCACGCTCTATTTAAAGCTAGGCAAAGGCAAAGAAGCAGTGGAGCATTTTACCTACTGCCTAAAAATTAAACCCAAAATGAGTAAGGTGCGCGAAATGCGCGGTGATGCCTACATGATTTTAAAAGATTACAATGCCGCAGCCGCTGACTACACCCTAGAAATAGAACGCATCCCCAACATAGTGACAAAATTGTATGCGAAGCGCGCCAACGCTTACCGCAAAGCTGGTCAATTAAAGAAAGCAGAACAAGACGAGATTAAAATCAAATCGGTCAGTCACGAAGTATTTGACATAGCACCATTTCGCAACTAAAAAACAAGAGACAAATGAGGTAGTAAAGTTGCCACAACTGACAAACTGCAAGATACGTCCAATGACCCGCGCCGAATTTGATATCGTGATTACTTGGGCGGCAGCAGAAGGCTGGAATCCCGGCCTTCCTGACCCTGATGTCTTCTGGCAAACAGACCCGGAAGGTTACTTTGCTTTAGAGCACAATGGCGAAATGATTGGCTCAGGATCAGCCGTTAGCTATGATGGTCAATTTGGGTTTATGGGATTTTTCATTGTCAAACCAGAGTATCGCGGAAAAGGCATGGGCGGACAACTCTGGCTCACCATGCGCGACACTCTCAAAGAACGATTGAATCCAGGCACCGCCATTGGTATCGATGGCGTCTTTAATATGCAACAAACTTACGCCAAAACAGGCTTTGTATTTAGTCACCGCACCTTGCGTATGGAAGGGGTCGCTGAAAATAACAGCGATAGCTGCGACGTCGCAGCGATTAAACCAGTAGCGGATGATGAGATCGAAGCACTAATCGAAGCAGACACATACTGGTTCGGCTTCAAACGCCAGCGCCTTCTCCGTGCCTGGCTAAAAATGAAAGATAGCCATAGCCTGGTCTACAAAGATGCATCCAAGATCTTAGGATACGGTACGATTCGCCCCTGTCAAAAAGGCTTTAAGATAGCCCCACTATTTGCCACTAACGCCGCAATAGCCGACCAACTCTACCGGGCACTGACTGCCAAAGTAAGCGGTCAAGTGGTTTATCTAGACGTGCCGGAGATTAATAAAGAGGCCATGGCCCTAGCAGCAAAACACAAGCTCAGCGAATGTTTCGGCTGTGCTCGCATGTATTTTGGACCCGCCCCAGCACTTGATTACAGCCAAATTTACGGCAGTACAACATACGAGCTCGGTTAGAGATTTTTGCCTTTCAGATAGTTGAAATTTAGACATACGAGAGATATGCTTACCTCCTCAAATTACCAACTTGGCCGACCGGCTACAAGTTTGTAATTCACTTAGGTTCTAAACCACAACTTAGCGTTGAAAGACAAAAAATCAGGAGAAGAAATGACAAACAAAGTCAAGGCGATCCCAACTGGTATGCACACGGTAACCCCATACATGATTGTCAGCGATGCCACCAAGGCTATCGAATTCTACAAAGCTGCTTTCGGCGCAGAGCAGATAATGGTTTTGCCCATGCCTGATGGTAAGAAAGTAATGCATGCCGAAATTAAAATTGGCGATTCTGTAATTATGATGGGTGAAGAGTGCGCCGAGCGCGGCTGCGTCAGCCCAGAAACAGCCGGAAAAGTAACTGGTTCTTTGATGATCTATTGCGAAGATGTTGATGCTGCTTTCGCCAAAGCCCAAAAAGCTGGCTGCACAGTAAAAATGCCTCTGATGAACATGTTCTGGGGCGATCGCTACGGCCAACTGTCCGATCCGTTCGGTCACCTTTGGGCTCTAGCACAGCACGTCGAAGATGTAGCAGAAGCTGACATGCCAAAAAGAGCTGCTGAAGCCTTCAAGCAAATGGCAGCTGCTGGGAAGTAATGAAAACCTGGATTCTTGCAGCACGTAAGATCCTAGTAATTGCCCTGATGGTATCGGCGTGCCCGTTGACTACTCAAACAGTATTTGGCAGTCAATGGGCGCCGCCCGATCCACGCATAGAGGCGTCCAGAGAAGAGCTTGCACCATGGCTAAGCGCCTTCGACAGCAAACTCAAAAGCAAAAAACAAATCGCTGAAATAAACTCCATTTGGCTGAAAGACTGTCCCAATCTTGAACGCGCCTACTGCCGAGTGATAACAAAAGAAACTGGCGAACTAGAGTCCGCAAGCCTTCTACAGACAACCAATTCAGCCAGTCTCGATGAACTAATACTGAAAACGGTTCAAGAAACATTTCCCTTTGATGTCCCGCCAAACAACTGGGTCTGCAGACAAGGCTTTGCAGTTGTATTTGAACTAAAGGAAAGAGAACTTACGATGTCTTCCTCTGTGCAGGGCCAACTAATAATGGACCGAATCGGCGAGCCATTCCCTATCATAAAGCTTCCAAGAGAACGCAAATAAGCGCTCAAGCCCGCTCCAGCTTCATCTCAATTTGCTTCTGCGCCATCTGCCTGGCCTTGGCATGACATTCGCGAATGCCGATTACATCTGGGTGATTACGCCCAAGAATCTTTTCGTTGATGGCTAACGCTTGTTGATAGAGCATGGCCGCTTCAGAGTACTTGCCCTGGCGATCGCAGAGAAGAGCGAGATTATTGGCGGCAAGAGCAACATCAGTGTGCTCTTGCCCCAGCAATGTCTCTGAGATCTGCAAAATTTGCTTGCAGAGCGGCTCGGCTTTGTCGAACTTTCCCCGCCGCCAATAAACTTCGGCCAATCCCTCTAAAGTGGTACTCAAACGCGGGTCATCGAATCTAAAATCACTACTTTCATCAAGGGCGCCCAACCACATGGCCTGCGCTTCCAAAACATTGCCTGCAGCCAGGGCCTTAACACCGCCAACTCTGAATTTTTCCCAATCAGAACCATAATTGGTGCGACTTTCAAGCACCAAAGCATCCATCGCCTTAGCCTCTTCCACCCGCCCTGTTTTTCTATAAACTTTAGCCAACCACTCGGCCACATCGGCTACATAAGAATGATAATGCCCAAGTGCGGCTTCACGAATAGAAAGAGCGCGCTTCAAATTAGGCTCAGCGAGATCATAGCGCTGCTTGAAATAATAGAGACGGCCAAGATTTTTCAAATCGGTAGCCACGCTCAAGTGAGCGCTACCACAAATACTTTCTCGGATGCGCAAGGCCTCGACTAAAAGCGGCTCCATCTCACTCAATTGCTCTTTGCGACAATAGAGATCAGCCAAGCGCGTCAGGGCATCGGCCACCGCAACAGTATCGCTGCCACCGGTCTGTTTAATTTGGCGAATTTGCAGTTGCGCAGCCACAATTGCTTTATCAATCGGCTCAGTTTTATGGTGAGAATGGGCAGCTGCATCAGTATTGGCAGTGGAATTAGTACTAGCATTAGTGCCTACATCTGAGGCCGCACTGCTGGGATGCGAGTTCATCACCCCACCACCAGGTGGGAAAGACTGGGTCGGCTCAAACATTGGTGTAAGTGCAGGAATACGATCGGTACTGACCTTAAGACTCTCCATATCATCTTCTAGGCGAGCGCCAAGCTTCTGATGAATGCGGTCAATCTGCTTGCCCACTTCCACAAGCAATTTTTGATCAGGTGCCGGGCAGGCCTGCTCGATACCGAGGGCACGCAACAGGCTCGCTTCAGCGTCTAGCAAGCGATTTTCTTCCATGAAGGCTATGGCTAGCCTAATTAAGACTTTAGCGACCTGCCTGCTATCAGGGCCATGCATATTCTCCTGAAGCTTGAGAAATTGCTCCAGCTTTTCTATTGATTCACTTTTCATGCAGTGCCCGAGATTCCCAACGCTATTAAAACGACCTATTATTTGGTATATCACAAACACGTTGGTTAGAGCGGCCGAAATATCGATGCACTACAAAAGCTCAAGATTCAAAGTTTGCCTATTATCACTTTCAGTCATGACAGCGCTCAACGATCCAAGCAAGGTCGCATTCGCCAACCCCAAAGCCTGGGCATTACACGACAAAGCCATAGCAGAATTTAAAAACCTAAAGACCCAAGAACTGGCGATCAAGCACATAGAGCAGGCCATCTCGATAGATCCCCAAAACGCTATGCTTTGGCAAGTAAAGGCCGCGTTTTTGCAAGGCATTCAAGAAAGCGAAAAAGCGCTACCCTGCATTAATAAATCAATCCAGCTAAACAGCAAGCGCGACTATCCGTATGTTCTGAAAGCCGAAATACTCAAGAGCCTGAAGCGTTTCAACGAGGCTCTCAGTGCTGTCGATTATGCAATCAAGCTCAATTCTAGCCCCGAATATTTCGTGGTCAGATCCAAGATTCTCATGGAACAAGGCAACCTAGATTTAGCCGAAAAAGAGATGGATAAACTAGTAGTTTCCTATCCCACTAACACCCTAATTCACGCTCAAAGAGCTCTGGTTGCCAGACGCCTTAAGCACTGGCCAAAAGCAATAGAAGATTTCAACTACTTAATTAGCAAAGCGCCAGTAAAAACTACCTCTTACTATGGTGATCTACTCAGCAGAGCACAGGCGTATACCGAAACGAAACAGTACGACAAAGGCATTGCTGATTGCAAAGCCGGACTAAAGGGCCTTCCGGAAGCGAGGCAATTTCATGCAGCTTTAATCAAGCTATATGAGCTTTCAGGTAATGAAAAGGAAGCTAAGCGCACAAAACAACAACTTAAGATTCTCGACGACGAGCTACAGCCGCCTAAATCTGACAGGTTCTAATGTATAAACCCAAAATCGGCGACACCATAGACGCCCTAGACACGCCCTCGATTCTCATCGACTTGCCGGCCATGGAAGCCAACATTGCCAGGTTAATGGAGCGCTTAGCTGCCAGTGGTAAGAAGGTGCGGCCCCACCTCAAAACAGTCAAATCACCACACCTTGCGCAAAAATTACTGGATGCTGGGGCAACTGGTTGTTGTGTGGCCAAAGTCAGTGAAGCAGAAGTGATGGCGCAAGCAGGCATAAGCGATTTGCTCATCACTAGCGAAGTAGCAGGAGAGGTAAAAATTGAGCGCTTGCTCAATTTAGCAAGCAACTATCCTGATGTAAAAGTAGTGGTGGATAGCGAGGCAGGTGCAATAGCCCTCAACTCGGCAATCAGTAATATGACAGACCCGATAAAGCTAAAAGTACTTCTAGAGCTGAACGTCGGCCAGAATCGCGCCGGGGTAGCGCCGGGTAGCGAAGCCCTGCACCTGGCTCAATGTATTTCTAGTCTTAGAAAATTGCATTTAGTTGGCATACAAGGCTATGAAGGCCACTTACAACATCTTGCCAATGACGAGAGACAGCGCCTCTGCCGCGAGGCCATGAACAATTTATGCGATACCGCCAAGTTAATTAGAGGCGAGGGAATTGCCCTTGAGATAGTCACCACTGGTGGTACTGGCACGGCAGAAATATGCGCCCAGTTTGAGGCTATCACCGAAGTGCAACCGGGTAGCTTTGTTTTTATGGATGTCGCCTATCGCAACGCCATCGGCACGCTTTATGCCAACGCTCTCACTGTTATCTCTACGGTCATCAGCAGACCGGTGCCGGAACGAGCAGTGATTGATGCCGGCCTCAAATCGCTGTCAAACGATATGGGCAACGCTGAAGTCAAAAATGAACCAGCAGCCAGTTACCGCCCCGGAGGCGATGAACACGGCATCCTCACATACAGTGCGAGCAATACAGCGCTGGCTATTGGGGCCAGAGTGGAGATGATACCGAGCCATATCGATACTACCGTCAACCTCTTTGACACTTATTACGGCATCCGCAATGGTGTCATTGAAGAAATCTGGCCCATCCTCGCCCGAGGCAAGGTGCAATAGCAATTAAGCGACTTAGGCAGTTAAGCCCTCGCCCCACTGGCCAATTCAGTCAGGGTTTTACTGGCAGCGGCAGCCACAAAGGTGTTGTGGTCTTCGGCTAAAGCGCTAAGAATGGCATTGGGCACTTTGTGATTGCCGGCAATGGCCAGACGCACGTCTTCATTATCATCTTTTGCCAGTCTTTCAAGCAAAGCCGGAGGACATTTTGGATTTTCCGAAACGCCCTGCCGCACGTCAGCATCTCCATCTTCAGCTAGCTTCATCAACAGATGCTCTGGTGTCTCTGGATTTTCAGCAACGCGGGCTCGTACTCTGGCACTTTCATCGGCAGCCAACTTGGTCAAAATTGAAATAGAGGTATGAGGATTACCCGCCAAAACCAAGCGCACATGAGTCTCTTCCTGAGCAGGATGACGCTCACCGCCGGCATGCTCAGCTTGCAATTCACAAATAGCTCGCACCAAAACTGAAAGTTTAGCGGAGGTAATTGGCTTCGCCAGATAATAATTCATCTTCGTTTTAAGCGCTTCCATGACATCTTCATCACGCTGTGAAACAGTCAGCAACACTACAGGGATGCCCTTCAGATGAGCGTCAGCCTTAATTTCCTCAAGCACTTCATGACCATTTTTACGCGGCATATTCAAGTCGAGCAAAATTAGATCAGGCAATCTCTGAGTTTGCGAACTCTTGGCCGCATTCAAGTAATCCATGGCTTCCACACCATCATTCACCACTGTCAATGCATACTTCAAATCAGAACGCTTCAATGCTTCCTGAGTCAGCCTTACATCTGATGGGGTATCTTCCACCAATAAAATATCGATATTATTGTCCATGGCTGCTCTCCTCGGGGGTCTTCTTGCGGCTGGTAGAGTGAACAGGAAAATACATCCCTGCCCTAATTCTGACTCCACCCATATTCTGCCGCCATGCAATGCCACGATTTTCTTACAAATGGCCAGGCCCATGCCTGTTCCCTTGTACTTCGTCTTGCCATGCAGGCGGGCAAACATATCAAAAATGCGATCGGCATATTTGCTATCTATACCGATACCGTTGTCTCGCACAGAGAATAGCCATTCGTCGACTGTTCTCTCTGCTGTAATAAATATTTGCGGGTCAGCTTCACCGCGATACTTGATGGCATTGCTGATCAGATTTTGGAATAGCTGAATCAGTTGCGAGCGGTCCACTGCCACTTCAGGCAAATTATCGACTTCAAGGGTGGCGTTGTTTTCTTTAATTGAAGCATCAAGGTTTGCCAACACCTCTTCGATAACACCATCGACATCAGTTGACGGTGCCGAATGGGGATCATATTGCTGATTGGTGATACTAGAGTGAGCTAAGACCGATTGAATTAGCTGCTGCATGCGCTGAGTACCATCGAGAATGTACTCAATAAACTCCTCACAGTCTTTAGAAAGCTGCCCTTTAGTACTCTCCACTAAGAGATTGACAAAACCCTGCACTGCCCGCAGTGGCTCTTGCAAATCATGGGAAGCGATTTTGGCGAACTGTCTTAATTCTTCGTTTGAGCGAGTCAATTCAGTAGTGCGCAGTTGCACTCGGCGCTCGAGTTCTTCGTTAAGCTGCCTGCGCTCAGTAATATCGCGACCAAAGGCACAATACATGCAACCGTTATCGACTTTGACTCTAAAAATCCCCATCTCAATGGGAAATTCATGACCATCTTTGTGCAAGCACATTAGTTCGCTGGTCATGCGTGAGAACTCGTCTTCTTCATCGGTCTTAAAGAAAGTAGATACTTCGCGGGTGTACTGGCGACGAAGATGCTGCGGAATAATCATTGAGAGTGGCCGCCCTAAGGCTTCATTGCGCTTCCAGCCAAATGTTCGCTCAGCCTGGGCATTCCAATCGGTAATGCGCCAGTGAGAATCCATCGAGATAAAAGCATCGTATGTATTCTCGACAATAATGCGCAAGCGCTTCTCACTGCGAATCAGGGCCAGCTCTACGTTATTGCGCTCAATGGCATAACCAAGACAGCGATAAACCGAATCATCGCTGGCCTGCCCCTTGACCAAATAGTCTTGAGCACCCTTCTTCAGGGCCATCATGGCCACGTCTTGATCATCGATACCGGTTAAGACCACAGTAGGAATATCCGGTGCCGCTGAACGCACGCGATAGAACGTATCAACCCCAGCGCTGTCTGGCAGCGAAAGGTCAAGCAAAATGACGTCAATCCCAGGCTCTTGCAAAGCCTCCAGGGCTTGATTCAAGGTAGTGACGCAAATCACCGACACCCCTCGCAACTCTAACTTGCTACGGGTGACTTCGGCTTGCACTAAGCTATCTTCTACGAGCAGTACGCGCATTTCTTCAGACCTTCAGACACTGAGTCTTTCAAAGCTTCTGACCTGATCTCTTCGCACCTGCAAAATCGACAGAGTGCAAACGAATGATTTTGGGTTGCCTGCGTATCTCTCTATACTTACCCATTAACCTTACCTGATTCCTTTATTAGCGCATAATTCACTTTGCAATCAGCAATGCTCGATATATGCTCTTCACATGGACGTCACGATTTCTTGTTATCCTGCAATAAGTCAGGGGCTAAAAACGACAAGAGCGAACGATAACAATTGAGAATAACAATGACCAAGACTAGAAGATTTGTAATTAGTTCCACTTTGGCCACAGCCGCCCTGGTGCTGCAATCTTTCGATGTAGGCTTAGGCAATTTAGTATTAGGCAGCTCAGAGGCAAACGCTAAAGCAGTGTTAAGCGGAGAAATTTGCTCAGCCAATGTGCACAAACTGACTTCAGAGATGACCTGGTACAAATCGCTAAGTAAGGCCGAAGCAGACGCTGAGCGCGAAGGCAAGTTGATTGTTTGGGTGCACATGCTGGGCAAAATAGACGGCAGTACCTGAAGTGCCGGCAATAGCTTGAGAGCCGTGTCGCTCTCTTCGGAACCAGTTTTCTCAATGCTCAAGAACGACTTTGTCGTGGGCTATACAAATATCGAAAATAAAAAATACGCTGGAGCTTCAGGCAAACACAAGCCAGACGAAACAGCTGTAGATACCACCAATGGCGCCGGACCGCACAATCTACAAATATTTGTTTTGACACCCGACGGCACAATTATGACCTGCTTGCCTGGCTACTGGAAAGCCGAAGACCTGGCCAAAGAACTCACCCTGGCTAAACAACTGAGCAAAGTCTGGCAAGACAAGAGTCTTTCCCTTGAAGAAAAGCAAATGCAGTTCAGCCAACTGCAGCTCGATCACATCAATAGCCACGATCAAGCCATGAGAGGGCGCAGCCACCTGCAAGGTTTTGATTTGCAGTATGAACTGAAAAACCGACCAAACTCAGACTTCTTCTACAGTGCCCGGGCCATTGATCCTGTCACCCTTAAAACCCCGCCTAAAAACGTCAAAAGCGTAGATATTGTCATGCATCAGCGCTTAGCCGCTCATCCTTTTGAGCCTTATGAGCGCTTTGATGTCGCCAGTTATGCCGACTATGGCAAGCCCATTTACGACAAACACGAACAATTTCTCGACGCTAGTGGCAAAATTGCCGAGGGCTCAGACCTAGGCAGCGCGCCCATGATTGGCAATACTCCAAAGGCGCACCCAATTCAAACCCAAGCTAAGCGCACTGGCAGCCGGGTGGCCAGGAGTACAGTTAATCATGCTCTGCGCTATGGCATCAAGGCAATTCTGCACTAATCCAAATGCCTAAGGCAAATAACTAAGCAAATACCTGAGCAAAACAGAGAGGGAGTGTTGATTTGTAAAACGTGACCGACTGGTCGGTTTTAAGCCAGCGGCCACTGGGCACATTATTACTAGTCAAAATTTCCTGGACTTAGGAGATAGGAGAGAACCTATATGCTGCTAAAAACAGGACGAGCGGACCGCCCCGCCGTCAAATTTCAAACCTACAGACAAGGCGATGTGCTTGTCCAAAAGATCGACAAGCTGCCAGCCGAGGCCAGAGAAGTAGAGTGCGAAAAGCGAATCATATTGCAATATGGCGAAGTCACCGGCCACGCCCATGCCATTAGCACCGATACAGCTTCTTTCTTCACCGCCAAAGGCGAGCGCTATGTCGTTACCAAACCGGGCGGCTGCAACTTAGTGCACGAAGAACACGGCACAATTCAGCTGCCAGAGGGCGTTTATCGCGTTGTGCAGCAAAGAGAGTATGTACCGGAGGCTCCACCGCGAGATGTCATCGACTGACAGCGCTAACGGCTCCACTGATAACGCTGACAAATCCGCCAATAAGATTCTCTGGTTGCCACCAGCGGACCAGCACCTTCTTGAAGATACCCTGACTAAGTGGAAAGAATACGGATTCTCCACCCAACCCACCGACCGTGCCGAGGCTGAAGCCGCCGCCATTGAGGCCTACAAAGCTGCGGGCTTAGAACCGCCACGACTCTTTATCTGGCTGCAATCGCCCTGGGCGGGTAACACAGCCATGAAACTTTTTTACAGCGATGTCGACTGGCCCGCCCAACTCAATACGGGTCAAGTAGACGTTTGGGACAAAGTCTGGCAGCAGGGCTTAAAAGCTGTCGGTGAAATGGTTGGGGCCGAGACCTGGCAGGCTGTCCGGCGCAATATTCGCCAGAATGCTACGCAAAAAATTATTGATAAACATGGCGTAGCTATCGAGAAACAAGTCAAAGATTTGTTTGCTGAAAATCTCGGTATCTATGTTTGGAAATACTTGCGCAAGATGGCCGGAGCGGCCGTTTATAAGCAAATTCGCGCTACTGCAGAAGACAAAGTAAAAGCAGTCGTCGACAACAAACTTTCAGCTGAAGTAGCAGACCAGGTTTACCACGAATTAGTCAAACCCTTGCATCAACAAGTTTGGAGCTATGTCGCCGAGCCCCTGCGGCAGATGGTGCCATCAATGAGCGGCGTGCTTGCTGGACTACAGAAATGGGACGGTGGCTTTGGTCAACACGATAGCGGCTGGCTGGCCTATTATGATTTTGTCAGCCAGATTGGTGTAGAAGGCACTGAACCTCTCAACGGCCTCACCAAGCTCGCTCGCACAAGCGGCTGGTGGTGGCCCTTTGAAAACATTTGCATTCTGACCGATAGACCAGTTGAACTACACCGCGACAACCGCAGCCGACTGCATAACGAAACAGCAATGGCCATGAAGTTTCGCGATGGCTGGGGCATCTATGCCTGGCATGGAGTACTGGTGCCAGCCTATGTCGTGCTCTTACCCGAGCCCCTCACTTTCGACCTAATCGAGTCGGAACCCAACGCCGAAGTGCGAAGAGTCTTGATTGAACGCTATGGCCTAGACAACTATCTGCGCGAAGGTCGGGTAATAAAAATCCACCAGGATCACTGCGGCATACTCTATCGCATGAACCTGGCTAGCGATGAGCCTATTCTCGTAGTACGGGTACAAAACTCCACCCCAGAACCAGACGGCACTATTAAAGAATATTTCTTGCGTGTGCCACCGAATATGATGCGGGCCCGCCAGGCAGTAGCCTGGACCTTTGGCCTGAGCGAAGAAGAGTACGCGCCGCTGGCAGAAACATGAAGTTACTGCCTTCAATCACTGCTAGTCAACTTGCAATTTCCAACTTAACCCGGTGAAGGAAAAAAGGTTCGGAATCTAAAGGCATTTCCACTAAGTCAAAGCCCAGAAAAAGCCAATTGCCGCACGGCATAATGTTGGCTAGATAGTAAATTGGCGAGCTTATCGCTAACCACTAGTAGCTTCTAGACCATCCCACGACCTCGCAGGTTTGCAGTGGATCAAATCCAACAACCTCATTCATCCAAACCTCAGCCTAGTTGGCTGACAGAAGCCTCTTTGGCTCTATCTGAGCATCCAATCGAGACGGCTTCAGGGGTGGGAATTGCAGCAACTTCTCTAGCCGTAATAGTGGCCATGAGAGGTCGCAGCCTGAGACTACAGGCGGCAGAGAATGCCACTGAAATTCTAATTCCATTACTGAAATTTGGTGAAGCAGCTCAAGTCGACTCGGCCTTGCTAATGAGTAGGTCATCTCCCCTCGCCAAGCTTTACAGCCGGGGAACCGAGTCGGTCGGCAAAATTGAGATTGTGCGCGGCACAGAGAGGACGGGAAAAGGAACAGCATTTGCTGTTAGACCAGGAATGCTCATAACTAATCACCATGTCGTCGATGATGCAGTGGATATCTCGGTGATAAATTCTAAAGGTCGCCTATTTGCAGCATCTGTAGTAAAAGTCGACAAAGAAAACGACCTGGCACTATTGCAAATCGCAGGGTCGGGAGCTAGAAGAGCATTCAAACCATTAGAACTAGGTAGCAATCCGATGCTTACCTCTGCCAGCCAAAGTGAAGCAAGTACCCTTGTGGCACTGGGCCACCCGCACGGCTGGAACAAACTTTATCTGTCAAAAGGCCATCTAATCGATAGCACCCAAGCCAGCCCAGCAATGCCGCTAAAAGATCGAATAAATTTGGCAATGAATGTAGCCCCGGGAAATTCAGGGGGACCGCTCTTAGACATGCAAGGCAAGGTGGTGGGAGTACTGAGAACGGGCCGCATTGGTGAATGGGCTAACAAAGAGAGCCATGCAATTCCAGTCGAGACCTTGAGACAATTCTTGCCTGCTGCAGAAACCACTAGAGAACGAGCACGCGCTGCCCTTAGCGGGCTAATGGAGCGCCAGCTCAAAGAACGAGAATATTCACTGGGCTCACTCTCTGGAGTTGGCCCCGGACTTCGTTCAGCCTTTGGTGATACGGTAAATTCAGCCCACATACGCTACCAAACTGTTACTGTTCTGCGCGAGGAAAAACCATGGGAAGTCCTGCTGAAAGCAGAGTATCAACGCGGCAGTCATGAAATATTGGTGCGCCCCATCCGCCTCAACGGCACTAGATTAGATGCCACAACTCTATGGCCAGGCACCAATACGCCCATGCAACCGTCACTGCTCCGTCTAAGCTTAGGCAAAGACTTCACCCCAACTAAACTGACCTCCACAAGTAACTATATAGACTTACTCTCTCGACCAATCAAAGCAATCGAGTAGAGGAAATTCACTGCTTAATTTTTGCGATGGCAGCAGCAGCAGCCGCTCTGACACTAGGATTGCTATCAGCGAGTAGTTCGTTCAGTTTTGGTACAGCAGCGACGGCTTCTGAAGCGGCACCAGCAATCGACTTAGCGGCTGCGAGGCGAGCAGAATCAATTTCATCGCCAAGCAGTGCTGTCAGCGCTGGCACATCTTTAGCAGCGCAGGGAATGCGCTCTAAGCCATTGGCTGCCGCCTCGCGCATGTCTCTGTCACCGTTCTTGATTGATTCGATTAACACCGGCACCGCCGCTTTGGCCTCCGCACCAAAATCACCAAGAGCACGGGCGGCAAGCTGTCGCACCACCGGCTCAGAATCGTTTTGCACTGTTTCGATTAAAGCCGGTACACACAGTTCTGGTTTTCTGGCGATACTACCGAGGGCTGAAGCGGCATAGGTTCTTTCATATCCGCCATCAGCACTGCGCAAGAAGGCAATCAATGCCGGTATGGCCGGGGCAGCATCAGGGCCAATGTGCCCGAGAGCGTTAGAAGCCTCGCCTTTCGCTCCAGCAAAATTATCACTGAGCAAAACCTGAGTAAGGGCGGGCACAGCATCTTTAGCAGTAGGCCCCATCTCGCTTAGATGAAAGCCTGCGCTCTTGCGAGCCCATTGATCTTCGCTAGAAAGCTCCTTAATGGCAGCTTGCACATCAGCTTGTCGATACTGCTCCGCCTGGGCATTCTGGCAACAATAGACAGAGGCAATAAGCAGTGACAAAGAAAGGGCAAACTGTGCGCCGAGCTTATAATTCATAAACCTTCGACTCCTTAAATATCCTTTCCGGAACCTCGTTTACACAATCAATTAACGGTGGGTGGTGGAAAATTAGGAGCGACCGAAAGAACAGACAATACCTCTTAACGTGCCGCCAGATGTACTGCGCACCAATAACAGCGCTTGCCAACCAGCCGGCTAATGTAGTAACATACCTACATTAGCCTAAGAATAGCTGAGGATGGGCGAGTGAACTTCACAACACTCTCGAGTAGGGAATTCAACCAGGACTCGAGTAAAGCAAAAAAAGCAGCAAAAAAAGGTCCTGTGTTCATAACTGACAGGGGCAAACCGGCTCACGTGCTACTAACAATTGAAGACTATAGGAAGTTGACAGGAAAGACATTGAACATCATAGACCTGCTGGCAATGCCTGGTATGGAAAATGTCGAATTTGAGCCGCCGAAACTGGAAGATAATGTTTTTCATCCAGCAGATTTGTCCTGATGTATTTGCTAGACACAAATGTAGTTTCAGAGATGCGCAAGACGAAAAGCAGCAAAGCAAACAAACACGTCTTAAGCTGGGCTAAAGTCACTCCGCACTCGACTCTATTTCTCTCAAGCATCTCTGTATTAGAACTTGAAATTGGCGTTCTACTAATTGAAAGAAAAGATATAGCTCAAGGAAGACTTCTAAGAATCTGGCTTGAAGATTACGTATTGCCTACGTTTGCAGATCGCATCCTCCCGGTAGACACAGCAGTTGCGCGAACATGCGCGAAAATGCATGTCCCAGATAAGCGCTCAGACAGAGACGCACTGATTGCGGCCACAGCAATAGTTCACAGCATGACCATCGTAACGCGGAACGTCAAAGACTTTGCATTCGACGACCTCAAAGTCCTCAATCCGTGGTGCTAAGCATGCGGATCTCAGCTCGTGTTGTACGTATTGACTCTGCGTTGGCGTTGTATTTATCTTAAAACTACTTCTAATGCAAAGAGCTCATGTGACCAATGCTTCGCAATTTTCTAAGAATCATCTTGTTAGCAGAGTTCATAGGCCTCGTTCCCTTGGCTATTTTCCTAACTCGGCACGACGAACCGTACAATCCTGTGTACATTGATACGAAATACCTTGCCGTCCGGGCTAAGCACGACATCCCTTACCAGACAGAAATCACAGTTGATGATGTTGAAGACTTTGAGCTAAGTCACGACACTAACGATTCCTTGATAGACAATTTTCACTCCAGTCTTAGTGCCTGTTACAGAAATACCAAACGGCAGATCAAGGAAGGTGAAGTATTGAAATATAGCGATACTGGGTTTCGAACTGCACCAAGTTTTTTTCCAGATCCAGATCACGAGATCTACTAGGACCTAATGCTTGAAGAGCATGGCAGTATAGCCGCCCTAAACTAAACAGCCGAAAGCTCTTTGCTTGCTTCATTCAAAAGCTCGATAGCAGCTGGAGCAAGAATGATTTTGGTCGAGGCAATCAAATCTTCAAGCTGATTGATATTAGTAGCGCTGGCAATTGGCGCTGTAATACTCGGCCGAGCAATGAGCCAAGCCAGAGCAATGCGAGAGGGTTTGGAAGAATACTCTTTGGCCAACTGATCAAGAGCGGCCAATATGCGGAAGCCTCTTTCATTGAGATAAGTCTTCACCCCTTCCCCACGCGCACTCTGGGCCAGATCCTCTTCGGAGCGATATTTGCCAGAAAGAAAACCGCGAGCTAGAGAGAAATAAGAAATCACACCGATGTTCTCTTTCACACATAACTCTTCTAAACCATTCTCGTAACCAGCCCGGGCATACAAGTTGTACTCTGGCTGTAAGCACTGATAACGAGCGAAACTGTTCTCTTCGCTAACCTTGAGGGCTTCAGCAAGTCTTGCCGCCGAATAATTGGATGCTCCAATTGCTCCTACTTTTCCCGCTTTGATCAATTGATCAAAAGCTTCCAGAGTTTCTTCCAGGGGCACTTTATCATCGTCAACGTGGGCTTGATATAAATCAATGTGGTCTGTTTGCAGGCGCTTTAGCGAGGCATCGACAGCTTTGTGTATGTGCGCTGCTGAGAGATTTTTCTTATCAGTGCTGCCATCAAAGCCACACTTAGTAGCGAGCACAACTTTGTTGCGCTTACCACTGCGCTTGAACCACTTACCAATGATAGTCTCAGACTCGCCACCAACGTTTCCTTCTTTCCAGGCGGAATAGACATCAGCAGTATCGACTAAATTGAGCCCGGCATCGACAAAACCATCAAGCAATTCAAACGATGTGGGCTCATCAATTGTCCAACCAAAAACATTGCCACCAAAGGCTAAGGGAGCAACTTCTAGCTGTGTATTACCAATCTTGCGTCGTTTCACTTCTGCTTGCATCTCTTGCCTCTGTCTATTTCGCTGCTTCTAATTACTGAAAAATTCGCTCTTTCAAAAACCACTAGTTACGATACGCTCAGTGCCAGTGTAAATATTAAAGCGGCCATCGCGCGCAAATCCTATTAGCGTCATGCCACACTCTTGAGCCAGGCTGACAGCCAGGCTCGACGGCGCACCAACCGCCACCAAGATGGGAATGCCAGCATGAGAGGCCTTCTGCACCAACTCAAAACTAGCGCGACCACTGACCATCAAAATGCTCTCATTCAAAGGCAATCGCCCGGCTAAAAACTGCGAGCCAATTACTTTATCGAGAGCATTGTGGCGGCCAACGTCTTCGTGCAAGGCCAGAAGCTCACCCTTGCTATTGAATAAAGCCGAAGCATGAATGCCGCCAGTAGAATCAAAAGAAGACTGGGCCTGTCGCATGGTGGCAGCAAGGCCGTCAATAGTCGGGAAGGAGACCACAGGCTGGCCTGGGTTTGTTTGATAGTGGCGTTTCACCTTCACTGCAGCAATTGATTTTTTGCCACAGACACCACAACTAGAAGCCACAAACGAATGGCGTTCAAAGAGCTTGGCGTCAAGTTCGACGCCAACTTTAAGGGCGACAATTACAACATTGCACTTGTCGTTGATGATTTCGGCAATCTGCTCGGCCTGCGAGATTATTCCTTCGGTGAACAAAAATCCAGCAGCTAACTCTTTGTCGGCTCCCGGTGTGCGCATGGTGACAGCCACCGACTGGACTGTGTCATGGCAAGAATTGGCCTCTCCAGAATTAGCCTGAACAGAAACATGGATCTCTAAGGGTTCTTCAACAGCAAGTACATCTTCAAAATCGCGACAAGTCGAAGCCTCAATACGCTTTGTAGCAACAGTAACTGTCTCAACTGACTCAACCGTCTTAACTGACTCGCTGCAGTGGCTAGATTGCGTATTTTCCTTGGTTTTCACTGAGCACCATTGTTTGCTGTAGCAGTGTTCACGGCATTGGCTGCGGCCTTCACTTCAATAACAATCTGCTTCATCATTGGTTGATCACTCTGGGGGCTGTAATCACCTAGTGGGCACAAGACATTACATTCAGGCATATAGCCTGAGGCACAGCCGCGAGGAATGTTGTAGGCCACCGCGCGAAATCCATTGAGGCTGCGGGTCGAGCCGTCTTTACCAAAGCTTGTGATATCAATCAAATCAAACTCGCTCAGGCCCCGCTCACTCATATCATCTTTATTCATAAGCAACAAAGTACGCAGATTTTTCACGCCGCGATAGCGATCATTGTCTGAATATATGGTGGTATTAAACTGATCATGAGAGCGCATGGTGCCAAGCATGAGGCGACCTGGTGGCAGCAAAGTATCAGGCAAAGTCGCCGCCGAGAAATTAGCGCGATTAGTTGGGGTATTAAAAGTCAGTTCGCGAGCAGGTTGCTTAATGCGGAAGCCCAAAGGCTCTCGCACACGTTTGTTGAAATCTTCGAAACCAACAATTGCTTCGCTCATTTTGTCGCGAATCAAATCATAATTGCCAATATATTTTTCCCATGGAGTCTTTGAGTTCTCCAGAGTAGCCCGAGCCATTCCCGCTATTATTGCCAGTTCTGAGCGCAAATGAGGCGAGGCTGGCTCGCGCATGCCTTTCGACAAATGCACCATACTCATTGAGTCTTCTACAGTTACTTGCTGGGGGCCCTCTGCTTGCATGTCCACTTCGGTGCGACCAAGACAAGGCAGAATGAGCGCGTCGCGGCCCACAACTAAGTGGCTGCGATTGAGCTTGGTACTGACTTGCACAGTCAAATCACATTTGCGCAAGGCCGCAAAAGTAAGATTGGTATCGGGAGTAGCAATGGCGAAATTGCCACCCATTCCCATAAATACTTTCACATCGCCTTCATACATGGCACGAATTGTGCGCACCGTATCAAAGCCCTTGGCGCGAGGCGAAGTGATACCACAAGCAGCGTCCATCTTCGCTAACCAGGCTTCTGAAGGCGAATGGTGAATGCCACAGGTGCGGTTGCCCTGCACATTGCTATGACCACGAATAGGGCAAGGTCCTGCCCCGAGACGCCCAAGATTGCCTCGAAGCAAAAGCACATTGACTATTTCGCGAATGGTATCAACACCATATTCTTGTTGGCTGATACCCAAACACCAACTGATAATGGCCTTATTAGCCTTTCGATAGATATCGGCCGCCTGACAAATCTGGGCTCGCATCAAAGCTGACTGCTTCTCAATATCGGCCCAAGAAGTTGCTTCACATGCAGCTTTGTACTGCTCAAAACCAGCCGTATATTTTTCAATAAAAGCATTGTCAATGGCACTGGGGTCTTCTTTGGCTAGCTCCAGCAAATATTTGCCGATGCCACGCATAATGGCAAAGTCGCCACCAATGCGCGGTTGCAAATTGAGGGTGCTAGTCTTGGTCTGTTTAAAAGTGAGCATGTCTAAAATTTCGTGGGGCGTAATAGCGGTGGTGGCCGCTACTTCAACCAATGGGTTGATGTGCACAATTTTCATATCGTGCTCTTTCACCCCATCGGCCAGAGCACTGAGCATGCGAGGAGCGTTAGTGGCAGCGTTAACGCCAATGACAAAAATGGCATCAGAATTTTGCCAATCCACTAAATCAACCGTTCCCTTGCCCGTGCCCAGAGAAGCAGTCATGGCTCTGCCGCTGGCTTCGTGACACATGTTGGAGCAATCGGGCAAATTATTGGTGCCCAGTTCGCGGGCAAAAAGCTGATAGAGAAATGTCGCTTCATTAGAGAGTCGACCGGAAGTATAGAAGCTCGCCGCATTAGGACTAGGCAAAGCTTTCAGATGTTTGGCAATGAGAGCAAAGGCGTCATCCCAGCTGATCGGTTCATATTTATCGCTGGCGCTGTTGTATCTCATTGGCTCAGTTAAGCGCCCTTCGTTCTCTAGAGCAAAATCGCTCCATTCGAGCAATTCACTAACGGTATGCTCAGCAAAAAACTTGCGGTCGGTGCGCTTAGCCGTCATCTCCCAGGTGACATGCTTGATACCATTTTCACAAATGTCCATGCGCAGGCCCTTGCGGTCATCAGGCCAGGCACAACCAGGGCAGTCGAAGCCGCCATTCTCCTGGTTCATGGTGAAGATGGCACGGACACCCTCCACAACTTGCTTTTGCTCCAGCAAAATGCGGCCAACGCTGGCAGCCGCGCCCCAGGCAGCGGCAGGATGAGTGTAATCTTTCTGCGAAAACTTAGCCCTCTTTATTTGGCCTTTGATTACAGGCTTTCCGTTCTCATTCTTTGACATTTGATCCCCAAAATTTTTCTGCCGCAAATTGGAATTGCCTTAATTCTATACTTGCCACTTTTGGCAAATTTTACCAAGGGAAAGTGTGCTGCAGTTAAGGAATCTCACAAAGATAGATAGCAAGAAGCTATGGCCGCCCCAGGCCAAGTAAAATTCTCACTGGCCTAAACAACAAAATCTAAGCCGCGAAATCTAACCAGCAAAAACCAAGCAGCAAAAACTAAGCATAAGGAAATAATGATGAAGCCCTGGCAGAATCTCTTGGCTCTGACTTTTAATCTAGTTTTACTGGGCCAAGTTCCGCTGGACCAAATATTTCCAAGCCAAACTATTCTAAGCCAAACTATTCTAAGCAAAATTCTTCTGAGCCAACCGGCCCTAGCTGCGACTACAGAAAAAACTGCTGCCCCTGGCTCAAGCAAAACCATAGCTACAGTTGCCGAAGCTATCGAAATGGCCAAAGAGGCCATGCCTGAAATTAAATATGAGCTGGAAAAGCAGCCCATGACCTCCTACCAGGGTGGTTCATCCCACGAAGCCACCGCCTTGAATTTCCCCATTTCAAAAGGGCTGGCCGGAGTATCGATGTTCCTCAAGCCCGGTGGACTGCGTGAGCTTCACTGGCACGCCAATGCTGCCGAGTGGTCGTATGTGATAGCGGGCCATTGCCGCATCACTGTGATTGACCCAGAAGGCCGCTCCGAAGTGAAAGACTTTGGCCCTGGCGATGTCTGGTACTTCCCCCGCGGCCATGGACATTCAATTCAGGGCCTGGGCAATGAAGAATGCCATTTCGTGCTTGTTTTCGATAGCGGCTATTTTTCCGAATTTGCTACCTTCAGCATGACTGACTGGTTGGCCCAAACCCCCAAAGAAGTGCTGGCCAAACAGTTCAACTTGCCGGTCGAAACTTTCAATAATTTCCCCAAGAAAGAAGTCTACATTGCCCAGGGCCCAGTGCCCGAAGCTCTGCCCACAGACCCACCACCGGCCAGTGAAAATCCACCACCTTTAACCCACCGCTTCCGCCTTGGGGCCAAAGTACCAGAGGTAGTTCCTGGTGGAACATTCAATGTAGTGACGCAAAAAGACTTCCCTATCTCCGCCACCATGTCTGGTGCCATTCTAAAATTGGCGCCGCTGGCCATTCGCGAAATGCACTGGCATCCAAACGCTGATGAGTGGCAGTATTACATTAAAGGCCGAGCACGCATGACTGTCTTTGGCAGCAAAGGCCGCAAGATTACTCGTGAATTTGGCCCTGGCGATGTTGGTTATGTACCCATGGGCTACGGCCACTATATTGAGTCAGTCGGCAGCGATGAATGCGAGATACTAGCCGTATTTAATACCGGCGACTATCAAGAAATCTCGCTCTCACAGTGGCTCGGTAGCAATTCCACCAATCTTTTGCAAACCAACTTGGGAGTAAGCAAAGAAGTGGTCAACGCTTTGCGCAAGAAGCAAGATCTCTTCAGTAATCCAGCCAATCTCAAAGTGGGCGGCGCAAGCAAATAATTGCTAGGTAAATAAATAGATAAATGCCAATAACCAGCTACAACGGAATCACCATGCCCGCCATCATGTATGGCACGGCATGGAAGAAAGAGGCCACGGCCAAACTAGTAGAAACAGCCGTTGATGCTGGTTTTCGCAGCATAGACACAGCCAATCAATTGATTCACTACGATGAAGCCCTTGTTGGCGAGGCTTTACTGGCCTTGAAGCAAAAGGGTATTGGCCGCGAAAGTCTATTTCTGCAAACCAAATTCACTTCAGTGAATGGCCAAGACGCCCGCACGCCCTACGACGCCAAGGCCAACCTCACCACCCAAGTGAACCAATCAATGGTTAGTTCGCTGAAACACCTGCACACTGACTATCTTGATTCATACGTTTTGCATGGCCCCTATTCAAGACAGGGGCTGACTCCCCAAGATTTAGAAGTGTGGGCGGCCATGGAAGAGCACGTCAACGAAGGGCGCACGCGCATGATTGGAGTTAGCAATGTCAGCGCCGACCAGCTCGACGCCCTCTGCTCTGTGGCTGTAACCAAGCCCATGATAGTGCAGAATCGCTGCTATGCCATGCGAGGCTGGGACAGCGCCGTGCGCGAGATTTGCCGCAAAGAAGGCATTATTTACCAGGGTTTCTCCCTGCTCACGGCTAATCCCCATGTGCTCGAAAGTGGCGCTGTGCATGCCATGGCGCGTCGACTCAACACTGGTGTAGCACAAATTGTCTTTCGCTTTGCTATGCAAATAGGCATGCTGCCTTTGACTGGAACCACCAATCAGCAGCACATGCTGGAAGACCTTACAGCTGAAAGTCTTTCACTGACAGCAGAAGAAATGCAAACCATAGAAAACATGGGCTAAATCCAGCCCGGCGTTGCCAAGCAGAACCTCTCGGGTTTGGCCGGACGGACCTTTTGGGCATAAAACAAGAAATTCTGGCTTAATTTGTCATTTTGGTAAGTCAAATTTTGCCCGATTCGTATAGATCAACTCGGCCTGGCCAAACAGTAATAGAATCTATTCGGTAACCCAATGCCCATCCTCGATTCGCACAACTCCAATTCAGATAAAGATGCCGGCCATCCGCGGCAGACTTATCTTGATGCGGCAGTGCACTCGGCAATCGATCCCATTGCCCGGGAGATTTTCACTCCGGCCAAGGCCAAGGTTGTCGAAGACGAAGTTACCCATTACAGCAAAGCTTTTATTAAAACCGCTCCCCTCTTCATGAAAGGCAAACTGGCCCTGGGCGGCCTGGCCTTGACCTATGTGGCCGACCAGGCCAAAATCGGCGACACCTGGCAAAACCAGGCCACCGACGCCACCCTTGGATTGGGTAAAGCGGCAGTGCTGAAAGGCAGTTTTGCCATGATGGAATCGAGCGCACTGACACCGGCAAGAGCGGGCATTCAGCTCGGCATAGTCTCGCGCACAGCCGAAGCAGGCTTGACCAGAGAAAACTATTTAGATAAAGATGGCAAGCTCAATTTTACAGGCGGCCTGTCTACAACTTTGAAAACAGCCCTCAACCCCGGTTCTCTCGCCGTTGACGCCCTCACATTCGGAGCCGCCGATGTGGTCTGGGGGCGCATGTATCAACAGTCCCGTGGCGCCATTCGCTTTGACTCCGTTATGAATAGAACTTTCCAGGCAGGCGCCATGGGCACGGCCGCTGGCTCTGGCAACGAACTGGTAAGGCAGTGGCAATCAGACGAGAAGTTCAACCTCTCCTTAATCATGGGTCGTGGCCTGGCCGATGGTTTAGTCGGTGCGGCAGCCGGTCGAGTGGGCGGTATGCAGTCAGCACGATACGATCGCCTCAGCCTGAAAGACTCTCCTACAGCCATGAGCGAGGCCAGGCAAACACCATTTCAGTTAGGAAAAATTGGCGACGCCAATCAAATCGCCCTGCGCGACGGGGTCTTCACCCCAACCAAAGAAATTGGTGACTTGATGACCACCACCTGGAAAGGCACTATCACCACCGCTGAAGGTCAAGTCAAGCCGGTTCTATTCAGACCAGATACTGGCATTGAAGCTTTCGCTTACCGTAAACAATCGGAGATTGCCGGATACGGCCTTGGAGCAAAAATCGATTTTGCCAACTCACTACCCGTATCGGTGGCTCGCACGGTCGAAATCAACGGTAAGACCCATAGTGGCTACGTCCAAGAGATCACGGGCAAGAACTTGCTAGAAGTGGTTGATCCCCATGGCCCTAGAAAGATGTTCACACCGCCATCCAGGAAAGTACTTGACGATTTTAGACAGAACAAACCTTTGTTTGAGGCCTATCAAGAGGCCTGGGTCAAACGCCTGATCATGGGCGAATGGGACAATCACATCCTCAACTTTGTCTCTGAAAAAACTCCGGCCGGAACCACTGTCAAGAACATCGATCTTGGCGATGGTCTCAGACCAGCCACCACTCAGGCTGATTTAATTCCGCGCCCGGGGCTACGTCGCGGCTACGAAAACCTCAATCAATATCTCTATAAAGAAGCAGCAAACGCACCGCTGCCCCATGAAACCGTGGCCAAAGTGCAGCAATTTGTAGACACCTACAACACTCCCGCTGGCAAAGTCGAGCTACAAGGTCTTGGCCTCACCCCGCAGCAAGTAGAAGGGGTAATGGGACGAGCCGATTGGTTTGCCAAGCACGGTCGCTTGCCCAAACGCGACGCTGAACCTACCACCTATCGCTTTGCCCAAAGGCTTTATCAGTATTTAAGAGGTCGCAACCCAGCAAGCAAGGTAGACTTACATAGCCTGGGCGACGAATAGCCATAACGCTCAGGCAAGTAGGCAGCACTTATGAGCGACAAGTTCACACCAACCGATCGCAACCGCGTCATGCGTATGCGCGACCAAGCTCACTATGATCGCGAGACTATCTACGCAATACTCGACTGCACCTTCCTTTGCCACATTGCTTTCGTGCACAAAGAACAACCCCTGGTTATTCCCACCTGCTATGGCCGCGACGGCGACACGCTCTATGTTCATGGCGCTGCCGCTAGCCGCATGATGAACAACATGGCCCAGGGCATGCCAATTTCACTAGCTGTCACACTCTTAGACGGAGTGGTGCTGGCCCGCTCCTCTTTCAATCACTCAATCAACTACCGCTCAGTGATGGTCTTTGGTCAAGCAGTGCCAGTCACTGAAAAAGCAGCCAAACTCCACGCCCTCAAAGTAATTTCAGATCAAATCATGAAACAGCGCTTTGAAGACACAAGAAAGCCCACCGGCGGAGAATTAGCCGCCACCTCAGTTTTAGCGATAAAGATAGACGAAGCCTCGGCAAAAATTCGCAAAGGACCTCCCGATGATGACGAAGGCGATCTTACCTTGCCCTACTGGGCCGGAGTGGTGCCACTGACCATGGTAGCGCATCCAGTCATTAACGACCCCAGACTAGACGCCAACAAGCAGCCTCCTGACTACGTTAATCAATACATAGAAGACTTCGAAACCCACGTCACACCCACAGCAAAAAACAGGAAGAAAAAATGAGCCTCGCCGGAAAAGTTCTCTTCATTACTGGAGCCTCAAGAGGCATAGGCCTCGCCATAGCACTGCGTGCCGCCCGCGACGGCGCCTGCATTGCCATTGCCGCCAAAACTGTGGTGAAGCACCCCAAACTACCAGGCACAATTCATTCAGCCGCTCTAGAAATTGAAGCAGCCGGAGGCAAAGCCCTAGCAATTCAATGCGATGTGCGCGAAGAAGAGCAAGTCAAAGCAGCCATAGCTCAAACTGTTGAGCACTTCGGCGCCCTCGATATTCTCGTCAACAATGCCAGCGCCATCAACCTTACTGGCACACTCGAGACCGAAATGAAGCGCTTTGATTTAATGAATCAGGTCAATGCCCGTGGCACTTTCTTGTGTTCCAAAATTGCTATTCCTCACCTCGCTAATGCAAGCAATGGACACATTCTCAACTTATCGCCCCCGCTCAACATGGACAAACGCTGGTTTGCGCCACACGTTGCCTACACCATGGCTAAATATGGCATGAGCATGTGCACTCTGGGCATGGCTGAAGAACTAAAAGGTCAGGGCATTGCCGTCAACTCTCTCTGGCCCGAAACAGCCATAGCCACTGCCGCAGTGAAGAATTTGCTCGGAGGAGATGAAGCCCTCAAATGTTCTCGCACACCAAATATAGTGGCAGATGCCGCCCACTGGATTTTCACTCAGCCCGCCGAACAGTGCAGCGGTAATTTCTTCATCGACACTGAAGTATTGGCTAAGGCCGGTGTTAGCGACTTAGAGCAGTATGCTGTCAGCCCCGGCAGCAAACTAATGAAAGACTTCTTCCTTTAAAAGCATCAAGTAAATACATTGCCAATTAAATATCACTTTGTACAATTCGCCCTCACTTGCGAATTGTTTAGAGCAGTCTGATTATGGCTTCTATTTGGCGGCGATGAATACGCTGGTGAATTGCTGCCAGGCACATCCATTTATGCAAAGTCAGGGGCCCAAACCAGGGATGATTAAAAGTAGCAGTGGCCCATTGATCACCGCGCAGTGAGCGCACAGTCTTGAGAAAGTCATCGCTATAAATTTTGAATTGTTCAATACAGACTGGGCCAGCTAGGTCTCCTGGCGGCTTCACCGCCGCTACATCAGCTACACCTGGAGGCGTTTCACCGCGAGCAAGATGTTGCGCCACTATCTTGATTTGACTGCCGACAATAATTAAGTGCTCAAGTACCATCGCCGCTGACCAAAAGCGAGAGCTATCCTCAATGGCGGGCAGCCGGGGCACCAAAATGCGTTTATCTCGCAGAGGCACAGGTATAAGTGCCACTTCGCGCAACAACAGCTTTGATTCTTTCTCAAAAATTCGAATGGCGCTATCAAAAGTAGTTATCTTACAGAGCATTGGAAAAATCACAACCTTCTGCAAAAACATCTCAAAGAATGGCAGGCCAGCCCCTGGCGCATCCAGCTTTGGTATTTTGATTAACTCGCCTTCCTGCACTTTGAAAGCATCCTTAAAAGAAAACATCTTTGAATCCAGCAAAAGCAACTATACAGGTTTGGCTTCAACTAGAACACACTCACTTTTCAACATTCCAATACTGTCAGATTTTTTGCAAAAAAAATGACAGTATTGGCCACGCACAAACAGGTGATCAGATATACAGACAATAAGATACACAGGCAATAAGATACACAGGCAATCAGCCCGCGTTTATCACTTGCCATTGAAAAAATGGTCCGATTTTTGGCCGAAAATCGGACAGATCTGAAAACGCAATTCGGAAACCTGCTATGTAGTTATCTATCTATGTGTCTATCAATGGCAGACTCGTCCACTGCGACTGCTGGTCTTGCGAATACGGCTCAGCCACTTCGATAAAACAATCAGCGGCAGAAGTTGGACACTCCTCAATACACTTGCCGCAACCCTCGCAGACAGAAGCATCTACGCAGTAACGACCAAGAATAGATTTGATTGCCTTAAGTGGGCATGCTAGTTCGCAGGCCGAGCAACCAATACAGATTTCTGGGTCGGTAACATGCTGCCTCATAGCTCTAGTGCAAGCTTCTTCAGTTCAAGGTTTACTTCCTTCTTCCACTCCTCTTTGATTTCCAAATTTGCAGAGTGCTTCAAACCAAAGCGTTTGTGCCAATGATTGCGCAGCGAATCAGTAGGACCAGCCGAGGTTTCTACCCGAGGGTACCAGTATTTGTAAGAAAGCTCGATTTGCTTCCTGTGAGACTCGGCCTTGCGCCGCAAGGCCAAGAGGGCGAAATTGGCGTGGGCCGTTTCGAGAGGCAAACAGCTACAAGCCAACTCTTTTAGGGGAATGAACTTGGCATCAGCAAATTCGCCTAACATCAAACGTGCCATGACCCCAAGCAGGTAGGTAAAGACGAGCATGTCTTCAAAGCCTTCTAAGGGGTAAAGAAGAGCATTGAGGCGCTTATCAGCCGACGAGCGAGAGAAGCCCAAGAAGGAGTCTCTTAGCACCCGGGACTCAAAGCAATGGCTGCTAAGGTAACGCTCGACATTGAAATTCAAGCCGCTAATGACCTCATAGCTCTCCTTCGCCATGCTCAACTTTTGCGAGACCATGGTGCTCATATTGAGCCGGTCTTCAATTGTGGTGGCCTTATTTATATAGGGCGCGAAGCCAGCAGCTCCAGCCATTTGAGAATCGGCAAACTGCAAAAGAATGCCGGTGGCCAGCTCTTTAAAGCGACCACCAGCTTCTTGCCAGCAACTAATGGTGCCACCATTCTCAATCTGCTCAAGCAAAAGTGTATCTTCAGCACTTAGTTGTGCACCTAGGCTTTGGGCTGTCATGGTCTATTTCCCGCCCTTGCTACCAGCAGCCGAAAGCGGCTTAGATTGAGCGTAGCCCATACGCATATCATAGTTAGGCTGCACGTCTTTAGGCATTTCCAGACCAATTTCTTTCAGTCGTTTTTCCACGACTTCCATATACTCATCTTGAATTTGTTGTGCGGTCTTGATCTTCAAACCATATTCGAAGTAGCGGGCAAAGTGCTCACTATCGTCAGCAGGACGTCCAGCAAAACCGAGACCAATTTGCATAAATTTGGCCACAGCTCCTTGCAGCTGCTCGCGACCTTTTTCACCATCGAGCTCTAGCACACGCTTAGAAGCCCAAACGCCAAATGCTAAATGTCCTTTTTCTTCGGCCCAAATGCGCTCAGATACTTTAGCCCAGGGCAAATAGCTTGATTGGCGATACTGTCCGAGGAATGCTACAGCAGCCGGGGTGACAGCAGTGGAGAACATTGCTACGTCAGCCCAACACTCAAACATGGGGGCCCAGTTCTCTTTACGAAAACCATTAATAACACGCACTTGCTTGGGATCTGGATTGTCGCGATTCTGCACTAAGTGCATCACCCTGGCGTTCACGTCAATTCCCAAAGGGGCAAGAATTTCCCAGCAGTACCAACCATGGCCAATCTCTTCCATCACCTTCTTGGCCAGTCGATAAGCTTCTTCGGGTCGAGTGGCGTACTTCATGTTTTCTTCCACGCGCTGCCCGCCGGCAAATTCAGAGTCAGCTTGAAACGATAGGAGGTCAATCAGGGCAGCCTTATATTCATCTGGCAACTTGTCGCCTGCATCGTAAGTTTGCATGGTCAATACTCCCGCCCTTTTGAGGTGATGAAAAAGTAAATTATTCTGCAATGGTTTCAGGTCTGAAGAGATTCGGCATCAGCCGGAGGGGCAATCAAGGTTCAGCCAAAAGACTGATTTACAAAAGGCTGATTTATGAAAGACCGATTTATAAAAGACCGCTTTAGATCAGGCAGAGTTGCCAACAAGCAATTAGCAAAAAACAATCTCTGCCAGCGGCGAGCGACTATAATTGACAAGCACCAGAGGCGCCATAGCTATGAAGCGAAATATTGTCAACTACATAGCAGCCCCGTTGGCAGCATTAGTCCTGGCTGTCGGCTCTGCCTCTGTCAACGCGGCGCCAAGCAGCAGCTCTAAGCAAACGCAAGAAGGTCTCTATGTCTTGCACTTTCCCGCCCGGGGAAAAATCGGCACCGTAGGAGTTGCTGAGGCTGGCGCCGACTACAGTGGAAAACATGTTCCCACAAAAAAGTTTGCTGAAGCTAACGGCACAGTGCGTCTGGCAAAAGGCAAGGGCATCTGCTTTATAGCAACCGATTTCATGGGCCTGGAAAAGCCAGTCGATGTAATCTGCACCCTACCGGCCGAAGCGGTTACCAGCATTACACTGAGCAACAATATATTTGACGAAAATGAAATTCTAAAATTATTGCGCTTCACTGGCCTAAAACGCTTAGAATTAACTGGCACTGAAGTTACTGATGAAACCATTGCCAAGCTAGCACCTCTACAAAATCTTGAAACACTTATTGTTGACCGCACCCGCATCCAAGGCAAATTTTTAGCCAAACTCTCCAGCAATAAAAGTATTCGCAACCTCAAGCTTGGTCACAACGACCTGCAAAAACAATACCTGCAAGAGCTGAAGAAATTTCCCAATTTGCAAAGTCTCACTCTCAATTCCAATCACCTGCGCGATAGCGATATGGCCGCTATAGCCGCTTGCTCGCACCTGCGCTACTTAGATATTAGTGACAACAATGATTTGACCAACGCCGGAATCGCTCAGCTCAAGCCCCTAAAAGAACTAGCAATAATGCAACTGCCCTTTACAGCCATCAACGCCAAAGGAATTTTAGCGCTAAAGGGATTGCCACTAGCCAGGTTGCGAATCGAACCAAAACAAGCCAAAAGTCAGGATGTTGCAGCCCTAAACAAAGCCTTCCCAAAGCTCCAAATTGATTTTGAGAATATGAAAAAAGAGCTTTTCAATGACTACCAAGCAGCCTTTCAGTAAATAACGTCAAGAACCAAAAGAGAAGAAGAATTGAAAATGAAGCAACTACTAAATCAGCCCACAGCAGCCAAAGTAGCTCTAACCGCGCTGAGCTCGGGCGCACTGAATTTAGCCGCATTAGTTGTCGCCCCACCGGCTCAGGCCGGCGATTTTGAAGTTGGCTGCAAGCAATATGCCGCCAAAGACTATAAAGGAGCCAAAGTTAGCTTTGAAAAAGTTGTCAAAGCCTATCCAAACTTCGCCCAGGCACACTATTACCTTGGCAATATTCTCATGAGCAGCGGCCAATCGGCTCAAGCCAAACAAGAGTACCAGGCCTGCCTCGACGCCCACCCTGACGCCACCACCGCCGGCTATTGCCAGACAATTTTAGGCAAACTCGGCAGCGCCAGAAGCGGCTCCTCATCTAGTTCCGCTTCTAGTTCAGCTTCTAGCTCCTCTTCAGCGTCAAGCTCGCCTGCAGTATCAGCAAGCAGCGATGCTGGAGCAGACAGCGGTCAATCTGGCGATGCCGCCAGACGCAAGAAAATAATTATGGACAAAGCCAATCAGGAAATTGCTGAACTGCGAGCCGAATGCAAAGAACGCATGGAAAAGGGCAATGGCAGCGGCGAAACTACTCACAAGTATGTCAGACCAGATGGTACGGTATTTTACGATCTAGACCCTGAGACTCGTGCTGCCGTGCAAAAAGAATACGATCAGAAGATCGAGAAATTCATTAAGTAAGCTCGCAGCAAAGTCAGGCACCAATCTGATGCTTTAAACTGCTGAAGCAACTGAGCTGCCGCTTTATTTAACGATTTTAGGTGCATCCAAAATGTTTGGTATCACCCTTATATCCACGTCCAGAATCAGTACATCTTTGGACGAGACACCGTTAGAGATCACAGTCAGCGGCAGGCCATGCTGAGGAAAATGCATCTCAGGCACGATGAACGTGATACTACCATCGGTGGCATGAGTGACACGGGCCTTGTGCGGGCCAACCATGACGACATTGTCTGCCAACACCTTAGAGAAACCTCTGCCTAAAATCGTCACGGGCTGCGACGGGCTCTGCGAGGTGATGTCGATCCAGTAAATGTTCGGCCGTGCCTTAATCTTGAATGCATTACTCTTAGCCGAGTCGACGGTCACGACTAAATCTTGGTCACCAGCAGGAATGTGCCCAGGAAGCTTTATTTGCAACTGGCTAGTACCAGCACTGACGACTTCTGCGGTCTTACCAGCAATAGAAACTTTCAGAGAATGCTTATTGTCAGAGAAGTTGCTTCCTTGAATAGTTAACAGGTCATCGCGGCCGTAAGGATTTGGCTGAACGGAAGTTACGGTTGGCTTCTCTGATAGCAGTGTCCAGACAAGACGGGCGCCGGACGGTCCGAATACTTCGCTAGTCAAAATGGTATCACCAGGGCCAATCACGCCGTTTAGGCTGCGACTGAGGTTGCCCGCTTCATCAAAGTCTTTGATAGTGGCGAATGGTTTTCCGGCTAGTGAGATGCGCAAGTCTGTCATCTTGGGTCGCCCCTCGGCGCCGTTGCTAAATTTCAAAAGCAATTGTTTTCTTTCTTGGCCTGGCTTTAAATGAATATGATCGCGATAGGTCTGCCACACCCCGGCACGGGCCACGTGGGGCCGCGACTCATGGACAACAACGAGCTTGTCATTAGCGCCAGCGCCGCCCTTACTCGAATGATGGCCATGGCTAGCACTTGCCGGGGCGCTGAAAGGGCCAACCATCAAAGTGCCACACACAAAAGTGAGAGCACCGAATAAACTGAAACTCTTTAAAAGAGCCGATCTGACTGGCATAAATTTATCGTCGAGCATTATTTACCTTTTTGTCGCTCATGGTTGCCTTTGATTCTGGCACCTTATAATAATTCCCTATAACTGAAAAAGCGATCGTCCCCAGCAAAAGTTTTCTTGACTTAGTGAAAGCTGAAGAATCCTTCAGTTTTAAGGAAACGGGATTTTCGCCATATTCTTAGCCAGGAAAGCCAAGAAAGCCTGGCAAGTCGACTTAAATAGGTGATTTCTGAAAACCTTTCTTTCTTTGCCAAATAGCCATAGCAAACAATTGCCAGCTGAGTTTGCCAATCAAGACGTGAGGTATTCAGAGGCTCTGGTTGAGCATTTCTTGCAAAAATTCACCAAAGAAGGCGACGTGGTCCTCGACCCGTTCATGGGTTTCGGCACGACATTACTGGTGGCAGAACGGCTGAAGCGCACATGCTACGGCGTTGAATTTGATAGCAAGCGCCATCAATATGTCCAATCTATTCTCGAAAATCCGCATCTGGCCTTGCATGGAGACTCAACAGCCCTAAATTCGCTAGCTCTTCCAGCCCTTGATTTTTCCATAACTTCGCCGCCGTATATGGGCAAACACCACAAAGAGAACCCCTTTACCGCTTACACCACCTTATTAGATCCAGACGGCGGGGGCTACAACGCCTACCTCAGCGATCTCACTAAAATCTATGGTCAATTGGCCGATAAGCTCAAACCCAATGGCCGGGCCGTGCTTGAAGTATCAAATCTAAAACACGAAGATGGCACAGTGACAACACTAGCCTGGGACATTGCCCGAGCGGTTTCTGAGGTGCTTCACTTTGACGGTGAAATTGTGATGTCCTGGCCGGACGACTGCGGATACGGCTACGATCATAGCTATTGCCTGGTATTCAGAAAATAACTGATTAAGATCAAGAAGCGCCAATCAGGGTAAAATAGCTTGCCCTTCACCAAGATGAAAAGCAACAGGTAAATAGATGACTAGCCAGAAAATTCGCCAAGAGACAGTTGAGCGAGCCAGAACAATGGCTTCGAACTTTTATCTCGACCCGGCCCAGTATGACCGTAGCCTTGAGCAAATATTTGCTCGCTCCTGGCAGTTTATCGGCACCAACCAGACGGTTTTTGGCGCTCCAGCACAAACGGGCTCAATGGCACCCATCACTTTACTTGAAGGCAGCCTCAACGAGCCTCTCTTGCTCACCCAAGACAATCAAAAGCTGCACTGCCTCTCCAATGTTTGCACGCACCGTGGCAGCATCCTGATTGAAGAAAACTGTCAGCATAGCTCTATTCGCTGCCGCTATCACGGTCGCCGCTTTGCCACTGACGGAACATATCAGTCAGCACCAGGGTTTGAAGGAGCAGAAGACTTTCCCACAGCAGCAGACAATTTGCCCCACGCCGCCCTTGGTTCTTGGGGAAATTTGTTATTCGCCGGAATAAAACCAGCCATCGAACTCGATCAGCTCATCGGAGAAATGAAAGAGCGCCTGGCCTTCTTGCCTTTAGATCAATTCAAATTCGCACCAGAGCTATCGCGCGACTACTTCGTCAACGCTAACTGGGCTCTCTATGTCGAAAACTATCTAGAAGGATTGCACGTTCCTTTCATCCATCCTTCCCTCGTGAGCTTACTTGATACCAAGGCCTACCATACCGACCTGCATCCCTATTGCAATGTCCAAATTGGCGTTGCTTCCAAAGCAGAAGACGCCTTTGATCTGCCAGAATCATCACCAGATCACGGTCAACTAATTGCCGCCTTCTACTACTGGCTTTTCCCCAATATGATGTTCAATTTTTACCCCTGGGGCTTGTCGGTCAATATCGTTATGCCACAGAGCCACAACACTACCAAGATTCGCTTCCTCACTTATGTTTGGCGAGAAGAGCGCTTCGGCAACTATTCCACCAAAGACATAAATCAAACCGAGATTGAAGACGAAGAAGTTGTCGAACTAGTGCAAAGAGGCATTCGCTCAAGGCTTTACGACACCGGTCGCTATTCACCAACCTGGGAAGCCGGGGTGTTTCAATTCCACAACTTGATTCGCGATTTTATGAAGCAATAGACTATTCACAAGACACTATTCACAAGAAAGTTTCACAAGAAAGAAATCGCGAAAAACTAAAACAATTAGTCGGGCCACGGCGCAACCAGCTTGGTCTCACCAGGTCTAATCGGTTTGACATGCTCAAGAATTTCGCCATAAGCAGGATCATTGCAAGCATAGGTAATAGTGGCCGTGCCCACCACACCAGCAACACCAACTGGAGCATCGGGGCCGCTAGTGGCGCGCAGCCGCAGGATCAAAGAGCCATCCTCTTGCATAAAGCAAGTACCAATAGATTCGCTGCTCTCGCTAGACTTGGCGCCATCATCGGCAGTGCCCGGTTCATTGGACATTACTTTATTCACCGCTCGCTAATACTGACTCTATCTTACTATCTTGCAACCAATGTAGTGCCCCTTGCCCGGCCCATTGGCCGGTGGCAAAGCAGCCGGTGAGCAAATAGCCGCCCGTAGGCGCTTCCCAATCAATCATTTCGCCACAAACAAAAACCCCGGGCAGCTCCTTGAGCATAAGATTTTCATCAACAGCACTAAAGCACACACCACCGGCGGTACTAATTGCTTCAGCCAGAGGGCGAGTAGAACGCACAGTGATCGGCAAAGCCTTTATGCACTTTGCCAGAGCGGCCGAATCAGCCATCTGCTCACGGCTGAGCACTTCGTAAAGCAAGGCCCTCTTCAAAGCGTTATTACCAAGACAGGTCTGCAAATGACGCGAAAGCGAGCGTGAGCCCTGTGGCCTCGACAGATCAGAAAGGACACGCTCGGCGCTGCGAGCAGGTAGAAGGTCTAAAGTAAAAGTTGCCGCTCCGTGGACATTGAGATAATCACGCAAGCGCCGCGAGAAAGCATAAATGAGACTACCTTCCACGCCATATTCACTAATAAGTATCTCGCCCTGGCGAGTTTCGCTTTCCCCCTGCAAATCTGTGAATGTAAGCGCCACTGACTTAAGAGGAGAGCCAGCAAATTTCTCCCGCAAGTGAGGGCTCCAGCTAACATCAAAGCCACAGTTAGCACTGAGCCAGGGGGCAACCTCCACGCCGCGCTCCTGCAGCCAGGGCACCCAGGTGCCAGTGGAACCAAGCTGAGGCCAGCTAGCACCGCCAAGCGCCAGGATGGTGCAACTGGGGCGCAAAGAGAACTCTTCTGTTTGATTGGCTAGGCGCAACATCCCCTCGCTATCAAAACCAAGCCAATGGTGATTCAAATGAAACCGCACACCAGCAGCGCGCAACCGGTGAACCCAGGCTCGCAAAAGTGGAGCAGCCTTCATTTCAGTAGGAAATACCCGGCCCGAGCTACCGACAAAAGTTTCGATACCAAGCCCGTGCACCCAATGGCGCAGACGGTCAGGCGGGAAGGCATCGAGAAACACTTGCATATGGCTCTGTCTATCGCTGTAACGCGCACAAAAGTCAGTGAACGGTTCACTGTGGGTAATGTTCAGTCCACCTAAACCGGCGCGCAAGAATTTGCGACCAAGAGTCGGCATGGCCTCATAGACATCCACGCTAATGCCAGCATTGATGAGCACCTCCGCCGCCATAAGGCCAGCAGGACCGCCACCAATAATCGCAACCGACAAGGTTTTAACTTCCACGTCTCTTATTTCGAATAAACTCGATTAGTTCCTTGGTGGCTTTAACAGGTGCTTCCGAGCCAACACTACCATGCCAGTCGTGACCCTTGAACCCAGGAATAGTAATACTCTTAATCTTGGCACCCGATGGGGCATCCCATACTATCTCACGCACCGAGGTCGACGCTTCGTCTGCCACAACGGCCTTAGCTACATCAAGGCCATTGCCTTTGAGGTAGCGCTGCAAAGTCTTTTCTTCTGAATCCATATGCAAGCCAAACCATCTTCCATCAACAGGCGCCACTGTATCTTTCTCTGATTGAATTGACATGAAATTCATACCAGCAGGTACCTTTGCCTCTCTACCGGTTGTCCAACCGCTGATATCGACTAGGTTTGCTGGTCTATACTTCTCTGGTAACTCAGCAGCCGCTTTGTGGGCAAAGCTAGAGCCCTGAGAATAACCAGTCAAAGTAATGCGCTCCAAATCAACATTATAGTTTTTGTTCAATTGATCAAGTACAGCAGTAGTGTAGGCAACATCATCAGTCTTAGAAAAGGGATATTGGCCGTTATTATACGAGAGATCCTTTTTAGGATTGCCGTTCATATAAAGCACAAACATGCCGTTCTTATCGGCCTCTTTACTTAAACCAGTAAGCTCTTCTAAGCCAGCAGCGCCAGCCTTGGTGCCTCCAGGGCCGGGCTTGTCACCCCAACCGTTGTACACAACCAGCACAGCAGCCGGTTCAGCGGCATTATAGTTCTCAGGAACATGCATATAGATATTGCGAGGAGTGCCATCGACCGAAACTGAAATCGGAACAGTACTGCCCTTCTCGACCTTTTCAGGATCAGGAAACTCAACCTTTGTGCCCTTCTCCTTGACGGAGTTTTCAGGGCGCATCTGCCGCCAGGTATCAGAAGAGAGGTCTGCAGCCGTGCCATCACCAGCACCGCTATCTCTGCCATGATCTGGCTCAGCATCACGCTTGTGATTATGTAAACCGGCTACAGTATCGCGGGGCATAGAAGTGACACCTGAGGCTAAAGGACACCATCTAAGAAATTGTACCCACAATACTGACGGCTCAAGCGATAGGAGATTCGCAAACACCCCAAAACTGAGAGAGAGACAGTATTACCTGTCTCCCCCACTTCCATCCCCCGATGAAACTTTTAAATTGTTAGTGCTGAAAGCCTCGGATGGCCGCTTTTGCTTAAAAGCATTGGCTCTTTGAAAGCCGATTCGATTTAACAGCCTTCGCACAGTCATAATGCTGCCGCTAAATAACATTGACGTGACAGCTAACCCTTCCATATATTGTCGCGGCGATTCGCGGCCAAAGTTGCTACTAAGCTCGCGGCTAAGGTCGATGAAAAAATCACAGCAACCAAATTTCCAAAAAAAACAAACACTGCAATGCAGTTGTTATATTCGCTTCCTATATTGACATCACTGAGAGGCGCAAACCTCCCAATCTCCCCCGAACACTTCCTACTGGAGGAATCTCACATGTCACACGACCAGCCAGATCCGGTAAAGAACGCCGAAACACTTTATCACCACGCCCTGGCAGGCGGCCCTGAATCAGCTGTGCAGAACATGCGCAACGAATTTGAAGCCACAAAAAATGATGGTTCATTCAAATCGATTCAACAGCACGACAATTATTGGAAGAGCGTCGCGGGAGAACTAGAGCGCACAGGCCACCTTCCTAGCATGACTGTAGCTTTCGTCAGAGACAATAAAGGAGCCTTCGACCAAGATGGCAACGGCATCGTTAGCAAGCATGAAGTATTAGATGTGCTGGCCCAATCGCGTGAAAGCCAAGCAAACGGCCAGGGCATGACTTTTGAATCAATCTTTGCCGACAATCTACGAAGCACAGTACCATCACCCAAAAGCAACAAGAGTTTCTACGACCAAGTTGCCCACACGAAAAAGGCCTGGGAATTTGATAGAGACGCAATCGAAGATGCTGACTTAAACAAATGGGACAGACAAAACAATCGCCAGGGCAAACGCGAGCTTAAGCATGACATGACAGCTGATGCCGCTTCACCACTGTATGAGAACAATGGTGCGTTAATGCATGCCATCGATGCCTCTCATAAAGAAAATGGCCGCCTCAGCCGCAGCGACTACAAAGCCTTCTTGAACGACTACAAAGAACGCGCTGCCAATGGCCAAGAAGACGAGGTCTACAACGAGCGCAACGCCCGCTTTGTCTACAGTCTATTGAAAGGCGATCAACCAACCATCAAAAATGGCCCCTTCAGAGGAATCAACATCGACAAAATTGATCGCCGAGCTGGCTATAGCCCTCAAGATGATTTCACCCCCCATCAAGACGTGGCTAAAGGCGACATTTCAGAGACTCAAAGCAATTTCGAAGCACAGCAGAGACAAGAAGAACTCGACCGGGCCGAAAAGGAGAAATCCCAAAACAAGAAAACTGATGTCTGCGACAGCGATCTAAAGAATCGTCTAGATGACATGGCAACACTCAGACCCAATGAGGGTTACAGCCACGTAGCCTGCCGTCTGCTCGGCATCAAAATTGACCACCACTATACTGCAGAAGAAAAACGCGAAATGAATCTTCTTGCCGGTCAATTGAAGAACATCACCACCGGACACAACACTCACCGTCTATACGAAGGCTTCATTATGCCGGTTTCCAACAATATTGAAAAGCTAGAAGCAATCAATCCAGCATTCAAAGCTCGCATGGATCAACTACGCGCCCAAGAACAAGAATAAGCCTACGGCTCTAAGCGATAACCGACGCCCCGGATCGTCCTCACCAGAGGATTATCCGGGTCTGTCTCTATCTTCTGGCGCAAGCGTAAAATTGTGGTGCGCACAGTTTCAATGGAAGCATCAGAATCTGTCGGCCAAACCTTGCTAAGCAAGTCATCACCAGAGAAGACTCGCTGGGGGTGCCGCATGAACAATTCTAATAAAGAAAATTCTTTGGGATAAAGCTTGATCTCAGTACCATTGAGATTGACCACATGCTGCACCGGGTCAAGTTCTAAATCGCGCACTTTCAATGATTTGTAAGTGACCGGAGTGGGACGACGCAAGAGGGCCCGCACCCGCGACAATAATTCGCGGATGTCAAAAGGCTTGGTAAGATAGTCATCCCCACCAGAATCAAGACCGGTAATGCGGTCGGGCACGCTATTTCGCCCAGTTAAGAACAATACGGGTGTGGCTCCGCCCTTGCCCCGAAACTCAGTAGTCAGCTCAATTCCGGTGGTATCGGGCAGCTGCCAATCCATCACAATCAAATCGTAGTTGACCGAGTTCAAATAGGCCCGGGCATCGGCACCGTTGTGCACCATATCAACCATGTACTTCGCGTCAGTCAAAGCGTCTTTGACTACTTGAGCAATAGATTGATCGTCTTCGACTACTAGAACCTTTGACAAGCCAGAAACTCCCAAGCCAACAGAGAGATTATAGCGGCGTTGAGGCACTGTAACGTAATTGTCATTTTGCCAAATTACATTCGCTATATGCAGCTAAGCAAAACAAGGTGCCAAAGCAAATGTCAATCAACGAGTATTCAGAAGGCGCGGTAGCCTCATTGTCGGCCGTAGCCAACTATATTGAAAGCTACAGCGACAGCACTAGCGCCACAACAGGCGCCGCCGTCACCAGCTCCCCATTCATTATTGAACCCCAGGAGCTCTCGCCCCAGGCCCGCTTAGACATGTACATAGCAGTTGCCGCCAGAGCCGCCGACTTGCACGTTATGGAAACAGCCATTGGCATGGCCCTGCGCACCATTCGCGCCATCGAGAACGCCTCAATTTCAAGCACGATGCCCACTGCCGCTAAGCTCAAAACCTGCGAAACACCAATACTCAATCTTGTACTAGAATTTGCCGCCAAAAGCCCCGAATGGAGGGCCCTAATCGTGCAAATGATGATTGAGAATGTCACCACTGGCTCGGGGCACTTGAGCATCAATCGCGCCAAACAGGTTCTCAAAGAAATAGCCAAGCGCGCCCCTTTCAAAAATCTGGTAAGCGAACTTAAAATCGAAGCCGCCCCACCCTCGCCAGACTCATTCTCGACGACTCAGAGCAGTGCATTCTCGTCGGCATCGAGCAGAGCCCCCTTATCGACGCCGAGCAGAGAACCCTCGTCGACATCGAGCAGAGCACCTTCGAGCCCACTAATAGCTAGCAAAAGAAGCCTGGCGGCCATCTATTTGCTCGGCTGGCTCAAACATGAAAAAGCCATCGAACCACTTGTGGAAGCATTCGAAGCAGCAAACGAGGAACAGCAGGCCGCCATAGTCGAAATGCTACAGGAGCACTACAGCCACAAATTGCCGTTCTACCTCAAGTGGCGCTGTGCCAATCGACAATCTCCCACGCCGGCCCTAAAAATGCTGATGCATTTGCTGCAATTTGAGGCATAGTGTTTCTAGATGATGCACTTTCTAGAAGAGAGTGCCTCTACCCGAAACATTGGTAGCAAAGAAGAGCAGAACAGAACATAAATGACAGCCCATATTTTAGTCGTGGAAGACGATAACAAAATTGCCGAGGTCTTGCATGACTGCCTGCGCGCAGCAGACTACGAGGTTGAGGTAGTTCATTCAGCCGAAGAGGGAAAGGCCAAGCTCGCTCAAAATAGCTACAATCTTTTGATTTTAGACTGGCAACTGCCCCAGGCTTCAGGCTTAGATCTTTGCACCGAAGTGCGCGCCGCTGGCGTCAATACACCAGTTCTCTTTCTCACAGGCATGGATTCTGTAGTCAACAAAATGGCAGGATTGGACAGCGGTGCCGATGACTATCTCACTAAACCATTTGCCTTACCTGAAGTATTGGCACGGGTAAGAGCCTTGCTTCGCCGCCCCCAAAACTTGCAGTACAAGCCACTAATAGTAGGCAATCTAGAACTCGACCAGCGCAACAAAACTGTCAAATTCAAAGGCGAGTTAGTGAAACTGCACCCGCAAGAATTTACTGTACTTGAGCTATTAATGAACAATCCCGGGCGAGTATTCTCAGGAGAAGAACTGCTTTCTCGGGCCTGGCCCACCGATTCAGACGCCACTAATGAAGCGGTGCGCTCAGTAATTCTGCGCATTCGCAAAGCTATCGATACCGACAGCGACAATCCTCTAATTACTACAATTAAAGGCTTTGGTTACCGCTTGGGTTAGCTTTGGCTTTGGCTAGCTGCGGCTTTCAACGCAAACCAGAAAATAGCACCGCGGGCAGAGGCATCTTTTACACCGATCTCACCACCATGCTGCAAGATAATTCGCCGACAAATAGAAAGCCCCAAACCAAAGCCACTAGAGCGGTCACGGCTGCTATCACTTTGCAGAAAACGCTCAAATATCTGTTCCTTTTTGTCAGCCGGAACTCCAGGGCCTTGATCGCTCAATTCAAAGAGCACGAGCGGAACTGCTTCTTTCGTCACTCGACATGACATAGACAGCAAGCCTTTCTCAGGCGAATACTTAATGGCATTGGTGAGCAAATTGAGAATTACTTCAAGCAAATAGTGACTATCGGCCGCAACGAAACAAGGCTCAGCCACCAGCTCTAAACGCAAAGCTTTTGGTTCAAGCTGAGGGCTAATTAGATCACCCGCTTGCCTCACAAGAGCAGCAAAATCAAGTGGCTCGATCTTCAACTCAAAATTAGAACTCTCAATCCGCTCGATTTCGAGCAAGCGATTAATCATGCTCAATAGCAAGTCTGAACTAGATCTAGCAATCTCTAGCTTAGACTGCGCCACATCGGGCAAGGGGCCATAGGTTCCAGCCAAAGCCATCTGCAAAACACCACTCAAACTAGTGAGCGGTGTGCGCATATCGTGGCTGACCATATTGAAGAAGTCACCTTTGGCCTGTTCCAAAACCAGGCGCTGGGTCTCATCAACCAGGGTAGTCAAATACTTAGCGGTGCCTGCCACATGATACTCAATCACCGAAACGTTGACCGGCACGACTTCTCCGTCGGGGCCAGCCGCAAACAAAGCAACTGGCTTAGAGCCGCGCATAAGCCGGGCAAACAGCCCTTCTTTTTCAGCTGCTTTGAGACGAAATATTTTCTCAATCTTGGCATTTTCAAAATAACTGATATCAATGCCAAAGAGTTGCTCTGCCACCGTATTTAGTGACTCAACATTACCTAATTGATCAGTTACAAACAAAGCCGCCGGAATTTTATTAATCACCATAGTCAGCTCATCGCGAGACTCTTCAATGGTTGAGAGCATCTCTTTCTCTCTCTCCCGGGCCGAATCGAGAGCAGCAGCCATCTGCCTAAATGTTTTGTCGAGGGCGCCTATTTCATCGGCAGAATTGAGCGGCGAGAGCAGCGGCAGCCCCCGAGCCAACCGCTCGGCATTGGCCCGCACCACATTGATTCGTCGAACAATCAATGCAGCTACGAGAATAGCCATAGCCAGGGCCAACAAGCTATTGGCAAAAATAACAAACTGACAAAATTGCCTGAAACCGAGACGCGATTCACTCTCTTGCAAGCTAGCCAGTTCTACATCTTTCTGGGCTTTGCGACCGACATCTTTTAGAGTAGTAAGAAAGACAACCGTTGCATCTTTTAGCTTACGATTGCGCTCAAGATCATCAAAGAAAGAACCGACCTGATTATGCTCGTTGGGGCTGAACTGCGAACCATCGAGGGCCGACAAATACTGGCGGCCAACTCTCTGCAAATTGAGCCCCACTTCTCTATCGGCAGCGCGGCCATTGAGCAAGACAGCTAGCGTATCAAGCTCATGGCGATACTTAGAGAGATACTCCTGGTAGGCCTGGCGATCACTGGGCTTATTGAACATCTTGAATTGCATCAAAGACTGTATAGCAAAATAATTTGCGATAACAATATCATTGGTATGCTGCACGATATTGCGACGAACCGCAAGCTCGTCTGTAAGC
>CAJXZK010000002.1 GCA_913063055.1 uncultured bacterium | reverse complement strand
TTCAAGCAGAAGACGGCATACGAGATCTAGTACGGTCTCGTGGGCTCGGAGATGTGTATAAGAGACAGGTCTATGGCTATAAGAACAGAAGAATCTGTCGCTCTCTTAGAGCCTCTGCGCAAGACTAGAGTTGAGCATGGTGCATGGCGCGCCACGTGGGCTGAAGTGCTGCCAAAGGTAAATTGACCATCGGCTCTAGGTCCAGTTGAAACCACAACCAGGTCTTTGTTCTCGTCAAGAGCTGCTTGCTCAATCATATAAGCAGCTGGGCCTGTGACTATTTCTACTTTTACCTTAGCTCCGTCGGCTTCGATACGTTTGGCTAACTCTGCCAAGACTGGCTTGGCCTGAGCTTCAATGACGTTTCCGAGATCTTGAGGAAAATCGGCTTGGGTTGCTAAGACACGCTCGTAAGAAGGAAGTTCTTCTTTGACATAAATTAGGTTAACCTCGCAGCCAGCCAGTGGTACAAGGGCTGCCAGTTGTTCTAAGTTAAACCAGTGCTCAGCCGAGTCGCCACCACTAGCTTTAGAAGCATTCGATGTGCTCGCCGATGTACTGACAAACGAATGGGAAACATCTGCGGCAATCAAAATTTTCATCGGTTCAAATTCTCTTTATGGTTTTTACTTTGTAAGGGCCAATTGTAGCAATGCTCAAGTCTTTTTTTGCTGGATAGGCAAGCTGCTTGTCAGCTTTGCTCTTGGCATGGCCGTAACGGTTGACGAATTTTTAGCCTCTTGTCTCGCTCTAAGCTTGTTTAATCAGGGACAATAGGGTTTTTGCGGCGTTTACAGCGTCTGAAGCGGAGGATGTCTTTTGATAGATCGTTACACCAGGCCCGAGATGGGCGCTATCTGGTCGATTGAAGCTAAGTTTCAAACCTATCTCGATGTCGAGATTGCTGTATGCCAAGCGCAGAGTGATATGGGCTTAATACCAGCGGCAGCGCTGGCCGAAATAAAGAGTAAGGCTCGATTTGACGTTGCTCGCATTGACGAAATTGAATTGCAAGTTAAGCACGATGTTATCGCCTTTTTAACCTCGGTTGGTGAGAACGTCGGTGATGCTGCCCGTTATATACATATGGGCCTGACAAGTTCAGACGTGATCGACACTGCTTTAGCTCTTCAGTTAAAGCGTGCCGCCGTGATTTTGATGGCGGGATTAGAAAAGCTGACTGAGGCCGTACTGAAGCAGGCCCGCAAACACAAACATACCGTTATGGTGGGCCGCTCTCATGGCATCCACGCAGAGCCCATTACATTCGGCTTTAAAATGGCAGTTTGGGTAGAAGAACTGAGGCGCCATAAAGTGCGCCTTGAGCAAGCTGTTGAAATGATTTCGGTGGGCCAGATGAGTGGTCCGGTTGGTACCTACTCTAATATCTCCCCTGAAGTCGAAGAGCGCACTCTGGCTCTGATTGGCTTGATTCCAGCAAAGATTTCAACGCAAATTATTCAAAGAGACAGGCATGCTCAGTTTGTTATGACTTTGGCTTTGATCGCAGCTAGTCTTGAGAAGTTTGCTGTAGAAATCAGGCATTTGCAGCGCACCGATGTTTTAGAAGTAGAAGAACCGTTCGCGTCTGGTCAGAAGGGCTCTTCCGCTATGCCCCATAAACGCAATCCAGTGGCAAGTGAAAATATTACTGGTCTAGCTCGAGTGATTCGCGGTAACGCCGTGGCTGCCCTCGAGAACGTTGCTCTTTGGCACGAGCGCGATATTTCACATAGTTCAGTTGAAAGAATTATCTTGCCAGATTCGACAATCTTGCTCGACTATATGCTCAATCGCTTGGCTGTAGTGATGGATGGTTTAGTTGTATATCCCGAAAATATGCTTCGCAACATGGATGTCTTTGGTGGAGTGATTTTCTCGCAAGCGGTGCTTCTAAAGCTCACCGATAAAGGGCTGGCACGAGAAGTTGCTTACAAGCTGGTGCAAGATAATGCCATGGCCGCTTGGAATACTAAGAGCGGAAATTTCCGTGAAAATCTACTCGCTGACAAGCGTGTAACCGAACACTTGACTGAAGAAGAGATCGTTTCAAGCTTTGATCCGGCCAATTATTTACAAAATATTGAGAGAGTTTTTGAGCGCGCTGGCATCTAAACAGGTTCACCAAAGGCTGGGGAATAAAAATGGCTCGGATTAATCAAGATAAAAAAGCCGCAGGGCTTCTCCTTCCGGTATTTGCCTTACGCCGCAAAGGTGATTTAGGCATTGGCGACACTCTTTGTGTTGAAGATGCTATCGATTTTTTAAGTCGTCACAATTTAGGTGTTCTGCAGATTCTGCCTGTTAATGAAACTGGCGGAGACAATAGCCCTTACAATGCACTTAGCTCAATTGCTCTTGACCCTTTGTATATTTCGCTGGTACCAGATTTAGTTCCTGGGCTTGCTGACGAGATGCTGTCAAAGCGGGCGCCAGAGGCTCTTGTTCAAGAGCTTTCCTCCGGGCCTGTGCAGTATTCTGTCGTGCGTAAGTTAAAGCTAGATTTATTGCTGGATGCTTTTGAGAATTTTGAAAAAGTTTCTACCAACAAGGAACTAGTTCGCCAGCAGCAGCTATTTGCCGATTTCTGTCTGGAGCAAGTCGATTGGCTGCCAGATTATGCGTTCTTCCGTTCTCTGGTCGACAAATTTGAGGGCAATGCTTGTTGGACTAACTGGCCTGCCGAACAGTCAACTTTAGCTAAGGCTAGAGCCTGGTCACTAACTTGTGCTGAGGCCAAAGAGATTGCTTATAAGCAGCGCTTCTATAGCTATGTGCAATGGGTTGCTTTCAGTCAGTGGCGTCGCGTGCGCACTCATGCCGATAACAATGCAGTTGAACTCATGGGTGATATTCCATTTGGTGTCAGTCGCTATAGCGCCGATGTTTGGTGCAATCCCCAACTATTTGATTTGCAATGGTCGGGTGGTGCACCACCTGAGAAGTTCTTCCAATCAGATCCGTTCACTTGCCAGTGGGGCCAGAATTGGGGCATCCCGCTCTATAACTGGGCCAACCATGAAAAGAGCAACTATGCTTTTTGGCAGCGACGTGTCAAACAGATTGCTGCGATTTTTCACTATTTTCGCATCGATCATGTGCTCGGTTTCTTCCGTGTCTACTCCTTTCCATGGATTCCCGAGCGCAACCATGAATTTGTTGGCTTGACTGAGGCTGAAGCTAAAGAGCTTACTGGTGGAGAACTTCCGCGTTTTATCGAACGACCTGATGTGCCTGCTAAGAATGCCAAGCTTAATAACGAGCAAGGTGAGAAACTTCTGCGCATGATACTAGCGGCGGCGCCAGATAGCGGTGTGGTGGCTGAAGATCTTGGCATGGTGCCTGATTACGTCAGGCCGTGTTTGAAAAAACTGCAAATTCCTGGTTTCACCATTCCTATTTTCGAGCGGGTAGAAGAAGATCTTTCTTTCAAGCCCAAAGAGACTCATGAAAAGCTGTCCCTAGTCACTTATGGTACCCACGATCATCAACCCATTCGTAGCTTTTATGAGGGGCTCTGTCAGTGGTGGCATGGCGAGGATGGTCACCAGGGGTGGCTCGAAGTGCAGCGGCTGATGGTGTTTCTCGGTCTGGATGAAGACTCGCCTCCAGAGAGTTTCACTCCTGAACTTCATCGCCGTATGATTGAAGTGCTTATGGAGTGTCCATCTTGGCTGGCTGTTCTGATGATTAGCGACCTTTTCGGTGTCAGTCAGCGCTTTAATGAGCCGGGAATTTCTGGTGATTCTAACTGGAGTCAAAGGCTTGATCGTACTTTGGCAGAGTACGAAGCCGATGCTCAATATTCGCAAGCGATTAAGTGGCTAGATCAAGCTGTTCTCGCCAATTCTCGTCAAGCGAAAAAAACTGCAGCAAAATCTAGTTGATTTTGGCCTTTTCGCTGAAGATAATTTATAGACTTTTGGGGTATGCTTCTAAGGTCTGTTAATTTCTAATTTCACCTAAAAGGAACCGCAGTAAATGCTTCCGGCTTTTCTGATCAGGACTGGTATCGACTGGGTTAGGCACAACGCCGAATTTGCCAGTTCTAACCCCTATGCTCGGTGCGAGCAATCGATCAAGATTTGCGAGAAACTCTGGGAAGAGTCTGTTGGCAAATCGGAAAATTCTTTGCTAGAAGTGGCTGTGGTAACAGCTTATTGGGAAGAGTTCTTTCATGCCGAAGACCCTTTGCAAGACGAAAAAGAGTGGCGCGATGGTTTAACCAAGCGCTCTAATCAGTACGAAGAGTTTGACGGTTGGCAGGAGTGGTTTAAGAAGAGCTACGCCAAAGTTTATTCTGATAATAATGTCTGGACCAGCTTGCTCATGTCGGCTTGGGCCACTACTCACCAATATCAGCTTTCCTATAGTGAAGATTCATGGGATTTCAAGCCGTCGCGCTCCTATTTGCCCACTAGCTACATGTGGCGCCTCAAGCCTCATATGGAGACGATTACTGAAGTTTTGCGTGAATTCTGGATTGAAGAGAGTCATCGCTGGGAAGAGGCCGGCTTTGGTATTGAAGACGAGAATATCTACTACCTTGGCCGGGTCGAGTGCTTAGGTTTTGATCTGAAGCGATATATGGTCAGCTGGCCTGCTCGAGCCAAGAAGCCGAAAGAAGAAATTGACCTTGGCAATCTGGTGGCCGACTTAATTGCGCCAGCTGGAGATTCTTGGTATCGGCGTTTAGATCCAGTAATTTTTGCTCACGACCATGTGGACATCACTTCGTTGATTAATCGCGCCTCTTATGTCTTTGGCTCGCGTCGTCGACTCTTTGAGTTGGCAATTGAAGACGGTATGGGCAAAGCCAAGCTACAGGCCCAGGCTGAGGGCTGGTTGGTCGAAGACCTAGAAGAAGCAGAGGCTGCATTTTAGGACTAAAGATTATTTGCTCGCTTTGATCTTTGCCCAAGGACGAGGGTAGTAGTGTGGTGTGTCGTCGATTTTTCGAATCAGTAAAATGACGCTGTCCTCAACGCCAGGCATATCGGTAAAGACCTTGGTCTGCTCTACTCGGCACTCAAGTTCGCGCATCATAGCTTTGGCATCTTTTAGTTCTTGCTCTAAGCGGCTACCGGTCTTTTGTGCCATGTAGAGGCCGTTGCGTTTGAGAAAAGGCAAACATAACTCTAGAGTCAGGGTAAGAGTGCCTACTGCCCTGGCCGTGGCAAGGTCGTAGCTGGCTCGCTCGCCTTTCTCTCGTGCTAACTCTTCTGCCCGGCCCGTAAGAGCTCGGTTGTTGACGAGGCCAAGCTCTTGGCTAGCGTCATTGAGAAATTTCACCTTTTTTCCAACCGAGTCAACCATGGTGACTGCAAGATCGGGGCAGGCGATAGCAATCACCATGGCTGGTAATCCGCCACCAGAGCCAATATCGATAAGTTTCCCTGATGTCATTTTCGACTTGTAGATGTTGCTTGCTACAGTGAGGCCGTCAAGTATGTGTCTGTTTACAAGAACTTCTGGTGTTGTATTGGCTACTAAATTAACCTTTTCGTTGTAAGCACTCAAAATGCCACAAAATCGGTCTAATAAATGCCAACGTTGCTCGTCCAGGTGAAGGCCGTCTAGGGCAGGATGAACTCTTAAAAGCTTGAGTAGCGGCTCAAAATCAGCGTTTGACATCGATTTGTCATCCGTCTGGTTAGGGGTTTTAATTTGGTATTCGGAACTTTTACCTGTTTGATTTTCGGCGGTCATTAATTTCTATAACTCCTTATCAAGAGAAAAAAACAGGTGAATACCTAAATACTACTGGGAAGATTATTATTACTATTTAGAGATCACAGCCATTTCTGTTTTTCGTTATCTCTATTTTGGGTATCAGGGTAGATTACACCTAATGCAAGTTGCCAACACTTAGTAAATGACCTCAGGTAACGCTTATCCTAATCAGCCAGAGCCGGACACGTCACGTGAACGGATTGAGCTTGAGACGCGTGTGCTGGCAGCAGCCTTGCGTCAGAGCTTAGAGCGTGGTGATACGGCTGGGTCTAGTCACGCCCATCAGCAGATCTTCATTTTGCTCAAAACTTCGCAAGAAATGGGCTGGGAAGAGCCAATTAGTTTACCGCCAGAGTTGATGCTTGAGAAAGAACCTCGCAGGCCAATGCCCGATATCGATTGGGGTGCTCCTGCCGAGGGTCCGATAATTTCCCCGCAGCCCGAGGCAACGGCCGAGGCCATGCCTGAAGCATCAGCTGAGGCACCGGCTGAGGTTCAGGCCATAGACGCGCCAGGATTAGAGTCTGAGGCAGCAGTTCTAGCCAGCAATGCGCTTGCAGACCGAACAGAAGTTGAGCCTGAAGCTCAGACTTCTGTCGCACCCGAGCCTCCGCCAACAGCTCCTGCCGCTCCTTCCGCTGAATCAGCGGCAGCTCGTTCAACAGCTCCGCTTCTTCCGCTCGTTACAGTGCCTAGTTTTGCCTTGATACCTGTACCTAGTTTCACGGCTTCGGCACCAGCTACTGGTGCAGCCGCCATTCTTGATTTTTACTTGCGCTTGCAAGTTAGTCAAATGGCAGATTTCGGCAGTATTCACAAGAGCTTTTTGCGCAAGGTAAGACCGCTTTTGCGGCAACACGCTTCTGGAACCTTGGCTGGTCAGGCTCGCAAAGACTTACTCAATAGCTTACAGAGTCTTTGGATTGCCCACGATATTTTGTGCGATCCCGTTACTCGCACCGACTATGACTTCCGCCGCATGGGTTTGAGAGGAGCCTCTGAAGAAGGCGGTGAGGGTAAAGCTAGTGTCGCTAATCGCCCCCAGTTGCGAATTGGCGAGCTCTTGCTCTGTGCCGGTCTACTGGAGACAACCGAATTAGAAATCGCCGCAGATATGCACAAGGCTATGCCTGAATTGATGTTTGGTGCCTTCCTTGTGAAGCAAGGCTTTATCGAAGAAGATGATCTGAGCTGTGTATTGCTGGGACAGCAGCTGTTAAAAACTGGTGGCATCACGGCCGCTCAGTTTCAAGAGTCTATGCTTGAGAGAGCTAAGAGTGGCATAGAGTTTGGTGATATTTTAGTGGCTCGCTCTTATCTAACAGCCGTACAATTGCAGGAAGCCTATCGCAGTCAGATGGATGATACATTGCCGCGTTTGCCGGTGGTTGTGGCTACTGTCTCCTTGGAAGATAGTGCCGCTGAGGTTGCTGAAGCGCTCAATGCTAGTGATGATGAATCTGAAAGTGAAACTGAGCTGGCTAGTGAAAACGTCAGTGCTAGCGCTGGCGAAGTTGTCACCCAGGCTGAGGAACTTTCCTCACAGCCTGCGCCTTCTCCGGCTCGTGCCCGCGAGCTACTGAACAGCTCGCCCTCTCCCATTTCTTCTCCTGTTTCTTCTTCTCCAGCCCCAACAGCCTCTTCATCGCCGGCCCTCAATATTGGCAACGCTGTGCCATCTTGGAAAGATCAACTTGATTGGGATAGTCCGGCAGAAAGTGAAAATCTCAACTCTTCTCTTGTGGATACCAGCCCAGATTTAGATGCTGTAACGATGCCGGCTCAGCTAAATTTGGCACCATCTCTGGCATCACTTTATGATACCTCTGACTCACGCGCAGACACTTCTGAACTGCCGCCTCCATCGTCGTCTTCTTCTCCTGCTTCTTCTGATTCTTCGTCTTCTTCGGATCAGTCCTCTTCTTCTTCGTCTCCCTCTCCATTTGCTCGACCTGAGGCAACTAAGAAAAAGTCGCTGACCGACCTCATGGCCGAACTTGAACCTTCATATTCTCCAGTTCAAGACGAGATGCCAGAGCAATCACCCTTTGCTAGCATATGGGCTGACAATAGTGCCAGTGCTGCTCACGACTTGCCACTAGATATAGTGCCTAGCGCTTCGAGTGCAGCTCATACTTCAAGTACTGCCGATACTTCTAGCGCAGCTAATACGGTTCAAAGGTTCAGTGCTCAAGACGATTTTGCTCCACCTAGCTTGGAGCACGACGAAGACCTCTCTCAGGTGGAAGAAGAGTTTGCTGCTCTTAACGCTGCAGCTGATGAAGCTTTAGATATTGGTGAGCAAGAAGAAATGACTGCTACATCAGAATTAAATGCTGTGCCAAGTTCTGAACAGAATGCAAACCAGCCTGCAAACCAATCTGCAAGCCAGCCTGCAAACCAATCTGCAAGCCAGCCTGCAAACCAATCTGCAAGCCAATCTGCAAGCCAGGCTGCAAACCAGCCTGTACCGGTTGACGAACAAAAAGGTAGTAGCAGTAGCTGGCAGATTGTTTCCGTTCCTGCTTCGGCGCTGGCCTCATTGCTCTTAGAGGATGAACCCGAGGCTGGTGAAGGGAAACCAAAGACTACGCCGGGCGGCCCCATTAAAGAACGGCGTCAGCTCAAGACATCTTTTGCTAACGATAAGCCATTCACAACAAAATCTAACCTCGGCGATGACAAGCTGCCGCCGGATGGCGATCGTCGCTCAAAGCGTCGTAAGTCTAAGTAAAATTAGGTCTGTTTGATTGCAGTATTCTTGGGTCGCGACTGCCCGTTCAACTCTAGTAGTCGTAGAACTACCGATAACTGTTCGCCAATTAATCGAACAACTTTCTGATCACCTGGTTTGAATATCTGTTGCGGATAAGGCACGACAACAAGTAGCCCCAATCTCTGGCCTTTGATGTCGATAGGCTGCGTTAAGGCATTGTCTGGTAGGTAGTGACCTTTGGCCACTTCATCCCGCAGAGGAGGTAGGCCCAACTGCAGAGCTAACTTGGTGACATATCCACGTAAGGCCGCTTCATCTAAATTTGGTCCGGCGTCGACGCGTAAGACTGAGCCAGTGCCCTGGTTTAGTACTAGTCCGAGGGCCTGGTAGTTGAGAATTGACGACAATAGATTGAAGAGTTTTTGCGTTACCGCATCGACATCTAGTTCGTCCTCGGCGATGCGGCGCACTTCGTCGACGATGGTGGCTTCAAAAAGCAAACGTTCGAGCAGTTGGTTGAGGCGGTTGTTGACGTCTTCTGCCGAAAGGGTTTTGGAAGGCTCGCCAATAAGTCGTAAGCGCGGCTTGAGAGTGGCCTCTTCTAGCATCTCCTGGGTGGCTTTGATCAAGCTTGTGAAACCAGGCTCTTTGGGAATATAGCGATCTGCTCCGGACTTAAAGCCCCAAAATCTATCAACTGAGCCATCTAGCTTTGTCAGTAGAATAACGGGAGTGGCTGCAAGATCTGGGTCACTCTTAACCAAGCGACATAGCTGATATCCGTTGATACCGGTCATGACTACGTCTGAAATGATTAAGTCGGGTAACTCGTTGTAAGCGCGAGCTAGCCCCTCAGCTCCATTGCGAGCCTCTATAACTGTATATCCCTCGGCTTCAAGAGTCTTAGATATGGTTATTAGTTGTGTCGGGCTGTCTTCTATCAGTAGAAGTCTGAATGACATTGTGCACCTATTCAAGGGCTTTGGCCGGAGCACTTTAAAAGTGAGTGGCTACTCAATTTTAAATGTTCTAAAGTGCTAGCGAAAGCCTAATCAGGAGTGACTTCAGGGTTCCTGTAGCATTGAGCTGCAAAGCTGCGATTTGGTTTAGTATCTCATTTTCTGGACAGTTTTGTTTAGCTTTGTTCAAGTTTAAACGAGCTTCCGCGCCGTTGCCTTCGATTTGATATATGCACGCAGCAATCAAATAGGGCATGGGGCTTTTGTTATTTATTAGATGGGCTGCCTGGGTTTCCTGGAGTCCTTCTTCTAGTTTACCCAAGTATGTCAAAGCCAACGCAAGAAGTTCTCTAGTTTCTTCAATAGAAGGGTTGAGTGCTTTAGAGCGATTTAGATAGTGAAGGGCAAGCTCAGCCTGCTTCTGTTGTAGCAGTCTTTTGCCCTTTAAATTTAGTAATAGATAGGCGGATGGGTCCAACTCTAGTGCCCGGTCAAGGGCTACTGGGCTCGGTAATTGATCCGGTGAAAATGCTGCAATTGGTGCATTATTTTTCTTGTTCTCAAGAATTGCCAGGTTGGCAGCCAATTGCTTTTCGCTTGCTCCTTCCTTGTTGGCAAGATAGCGGCCTCTAGAATATTCAAGTAACAAATTGTCGTCAGAGTTGAGGCTAATGTCCGTGAGCTTTGCCGGTAAAATCTCAGACAACGATTTTTCTTTGCTGAGCACAAAGAGATGGTCATTTCTGAATGTCTCCCAACTGTCGATACCAGCTCTAGCCATTGCCGCACGGCCGCTGTTGCTGAGAAAGGCTTTCTCATAAGCACTGCTGTCAATTTGTGCCAGACTCTTGGGGCTGTTGGCGCCGACTAAAAGTATTTCACCCGCACCTTTTTGATGAAAAATTAGAGTGTCAGGAAAGACCGTAGTAAACGTTTTCAAGGCGCAAAGAAATTCACGATTGCTCAAGCCATAAAGTTGTAGCCACTGTGTTACAAGACCGTCTTGTTTGAGCTTCTGCCGCATGAGGCGAAAGAACTCGACTGTAAAGAGAGCCGAACTGCCAGCCACCCAGGGTTCGGACGGCTGAGAAATGATCAGGTCATAGGCCCCGGCATTCTTTAAATGGTCTCTGGCATCGCTTTGAATAATATTTAGTTTCGCTGGTAATTGACTTTGAAAATACTTGGCTGCTTCTACAACAGCAGGCTCTATTTCGACAACATCAATTGTCTTAATCTGTTCTCTTTCGCTTGCGGTACTGCTGGTGGTGCCACTACCCAGGCCAATAATGAGACAGCGTAGATCGCTGCCACCATGAATGAGGGTCGGTAGCAGGCCGAGCATTGTTTGTGTCGCTAGGTCTGAGCCGCTGGCTGCCTCAGATTTATCAATGGGAATAGTCGCTTCGACTTTGCCGTCGCTTTTTAGTATGCGAATATTGGCTAACTTACTTTCTTCAACTGAGATTGTACTGTTCGTACCATCCCTATAAAATCTGAAATCAAGATACTTTTGTTCGCTTTTAATTTGCTCTAGAGCCGCCTTGGTTGCTGGCAGATATGCCAGGCCTGCTGTCAGTGTGCTGCTTTTCACCCCGGAGCTAGTTGTGATCAGTGTAAGGGCCAAAATGGCGCCAAATGAGCAGGCCAGAGATAGCGCTTTGAAGCGTTTTCTCAACGACAAAGCTTCGGCAATAGTAAATAGCGCCAGTAAAGCTATGCAGAGTTTTACTACAACTACTAAAGAACAGAGAGGCAGAATTATCAAAAATAATGCTGGCCCAGCGATGGCACCAGCTGCTGCAATTGTATAGGTCCGCCGCCATGCCAGGCCGCTTAAGCCGCAGGTATAGATCGGATAAATTAGACCGAGGCCAATGCATGTGGGTACGACCAAGATGGCGGTGGCTAGAAGCTGTGGCAGGTCGAGAAAATTGCTATTTTCGAATTGACCTAGTTGAAAGAAAATGCGCAGATTTTGAAAAATTAGGGGTAGGGCCGCAATTGATTTCAGCGATAGTAAGCAGGCCAGAGTGCTCAAAGTTAGTGCCGCAGCAGGCAATATTTTTAAATCACTTTTGCTTTTGCTCAGCTTTATGGCCATAAAGTTGCCGATGGCCAGTCCGGCGATGATGGCGGCTAGTGTGCCGGCGAAGGTTAGACTTGCCGAACCTAACAAAAGTGAAGATAGCCTCAGCCAGGCGCATTCAAGGACAGTCATTACAAGAGCGGTGGTGAAAAGAATTAGAGAGGCTGATTTGCTTGGGGCCGTTAACCGCAAAGAAGAGTCTTCTACCGGATTGGCCAATTGGTCTTCTCTTTGGTCTTTTGCTTTGCCTTGCGATAACCAGCTCAAGACGGCGGTTGGGGCCATTAGTACGGCCAGGGTCATGAGGCTGCCGCTCAGACCCAAATTAGGCAATATAAAGAAGCCTGTTGCTAGAGCCCCAGCGAATGCCCCCAGGTTAGCTGCCAGATAGACGTAATTACTCCATTGGGGCTTTTGTCGAGTTGCTAATAGGCTTACTAGGGCCGCTGAGCTGCTTGACGGTAAGAGCAGAGCTAAAGTCAAAAACAACAAGACCAGATGACTTGACAAAGTATTGCTGTTAAGAAAGCCCATCAGGGCAATGAAAAGCACTGGCGCGGCTGCAAGCATTATTGCCGCAGCTTTCAATAGACTGCCCCGTTGCTGGCAATTCTGTGCCCATAGGGCGCCGAAAGTGAGACCAAATAGATAAATAGTGATTGTTATGGTCGAGGCCATTGCCGTGCTGCCAAGGCTTACCAGGGCTATTTTTGCCAGCACCAGTTCAAGGCTAAGCGAAACTAAGCTGCAACTGAAGGCGCTGAAGCACGCTACGGCAAAGTCTCGACTAAAAGACTCTAAGTTTTTGCTCAATGGTTCATTCATAGCCACAAACAGTCGTAAGTATAGAACTATATCTACCAGTCTTAGCTGCTTTTCAGCTCTGGGCTGATAAGCTTAGAACTCTGCCAGTAAGAGTGCGATGATTCTCAACTCTGTTCACCTCCATAATTTTATGAGTTATGCCGACTCAACTCTTGACCTCAATGGCATTGCTGTGGCTTGCTTGACTGGTCTGAATGGAGCTGGCAAGTCTGCCATTCTTGATGCTGTCACCTGGGCCATCTGGGAAGAGGCCAGGGGAAGCTCAGACGAGTTAGTTCGTCTGGGCGAGAAAGAGATGTGGGTAGAAATAGTTTTCAGCCATGAAGGCCAGCTTTATCGCGTACGTCGCTCTCGCCAGAAACAAGTGGGTAAGGCTGGCGGCAAGGGCACCTCTAAAGGCACTCTTGAATTTCAAATAGCTGATCAGACTGGTGACTTGCGTTGGAATAGTTTGACAGCCGCCAGTATGAAAGAAACTGGCAAACATATATGCGATCTTTTGCGTATGGACTACGATACTTTTATCAACAGTGCTTATCTGAAACAGGGCAGAGCCGAAGAATTTACCACCCGCCTGCCGTCCGAGCGCAAGCAGGTATTGGCTGAAATTCTTGGCCTTTCTTACTTTGACCGCCTGCAAGAAGAAGCCCGCGAAAGACTGCGCGGTGTCAAAGCGCAAATTGAATTTTTGGAAGGAAGTCTAGCGGGTGCAAGGCAAGTAGAAGCTGAGTTTGCCCAGGTGCATACCGAGCTTTGTGCTTCTCAAATTGAATATGATGATTTAGTTCTTGTGGCTCGCGACATAGAACAGCAAGTTGAAGAAGTCACCGCTCAATTGCAGCAGTTTAAGCTCACTGAAGTGACTATATCTTCTAACGAGAAGCAGCTTGTGGAGCTTAATCATGCCTTGAAGCGCATTGACGATCAAAAACTTTCGATTGAACAAAAGAAAAAATCGCTGGGCGAATTAATTGGTGAGAGTTCGGATATCGAAGCTCAACTGACAGAGTTCAATCAGGTAAGGGCGGCTGTAGAAAAGTTAGACAGTGTCTTTCTTGAAGTACAAGATCTCAGCGATAAAAAACTGGAACTTACAGGCCAATTAGCTACTCTGCGCAGTCGCTTAGAAGTTAAATTGGAAGGCCTCGAAGTGGAGAATCGTGAGCTCGTGAAAAGCCGCGAGCGTTTGCTGCGTGACACTGAAGACAGTGAAAAAATAAAGTCGCAATATCTTGAGTTTCGCCAATTGCTTGAAAGTGAAGCAGTCTTGTCGCAAAAACAAGAAGCTCATAGTCAGCTAGCCAACCGAGTCAGCGAGCTTACTTCGACAATTCAAGAAGCAAAAATTCGCTTAGAAGCTGAGCTTGGCCAAAAGCAGGGTGCTATTAAAGAGCTAGCTGCCCTGACTCAATCGCAGGCCAGCCTGGTGGCCGAAGGGGCTGAGTTGGATCAGCTCAAAGAGCGCCTTGAGCGTTTAGAAGCTGAGTTTGAACTGGTTGAGAAAACAGGCATCGCTATTAAGACTGATTTGGAGAGCCTGGCCATTAAGGCTGAGGAAATCAGAGGCAGGCAAAGAGAGAATCTAGAAAAAATCAAAGAGCTAAAAGAGCACGAACACTCATCTATCTGCCCTCTCTGCTCGGCCCCAATTGTTGATAGAGCAGCGGTAATTGAGCGTTATCTGAAGCAGAACGAAGAGATGGATCTGGAGATCAATCAACTGGATGTGCAAAAGGAGAAGCTAAACGATCAAAGAGCTGAGTTGAGAGTACGCTATGTTGAAATGCGCAAAGAACTTGAAGGTCGCAAAGACTTAGACAAGCGCATCGGTCAATATAACGAACGTCAACAGGCCTTGCTTCGAGCCAGCGACAGTGAGCAAAAACTCAATCTGGCTGAAGCACAGCTCGCTGAAAAGCTAGCACAGAACAACTTTGCTCAAGTCGAGCGCGAGAGCTTAGTGGCAGTCAAAGCTGAATTGCACAAGTTAGAGTTTGACCCCGCTGTCTATGTCTCACTGCAATCGCAAATTCGCTTGAAGCGGCACATTGAAGGCAAGCACCAGCAGCTCGCCAAAGATACCGAAGAGTTGGCTAAAGTAAATGCCAAGATTCCAGAGCTGAAAAAAGCTATTGAAGAGATTGCCTCAGAGTTGAGTGGCGAATTATACGGTCAGGCTATTCGCCTTGAGTTAAAAGAAGTGCTGCAAAAGCTCACTACTTTTTCTTATGATCGCAATGAACACGCTCGCCTTAAGCAAAGGCTGTCAGAGCTATTTGTGGCCACTGAAAAATCCCGCGACCTCAGTCGTGCCATGGCTGAATTGCCAGCCTTGGACGAGCAGCTAGGGGTCTTACAGGGAGAGTATTTAACTAAGCAAGCTCAAATTGCCAAAGTTGATAGTGAGCAGGTGCAACTGAAGGAGCAGCTAAAAGACTTAGACTTGGTCGAGAAAACATTGGCAGGGCTCAAACCCTCTTTAGATGAAGTACGTGGCTTCAAAGAAGAGTCAGGACGCAAAGTGGCGGTGCTGTCATCGCGCAGCCATGCTCTTTCTGACGAATTGACTCGCTTAGCCGCGCGCCTGCAAGAGATGACTCTTCTGCGCGAAGAGATGGACGATTATGCCTACCTAGTTGAAGTGTTTGGTAAGAAGGGCATTCAGGCAGTCATTATCGAGAATGCTATTCCTGAAATTGAAAATGAAGCTAATCGTATACTTAGTCGCTTGACTGACAATAAGATGCATATTGCTTTGATTACACAGACTAAGACCAAGTCTGGCACCATGGCTGAGACTCTTGATCTAGTCATTGGTGATGAAGTTGGCACCCGCAGTTATGAGCTTTATTCTGGTGGCGAAGCTTTCAAAGTCAACTTCGCTTTGCGCATTGCTTTGTCGCGCTTGCTTGCTCGAAGAGCTGGGGCAAAGCTCGAAACTCTAATCATTGATGAAGGCTTTGGCTCGCAAGATGACGGCAGTCGCGAGCGGCTAGTGAAGGCCATTCGCTTGATTCAGACTGACTTTTCGCGGGTGCTGGTGATTACTCACATTGCTGATGTGCGTGAGATGTTCCCCGTGCAAATTCAAGTGACTAAGAGCAATGGTATATCGACATTTAAGTTGGTGTCTTGATTTTGGTGAGGTGATTGTCTGACTGGCAGGGCTAGGGGCGATCATATCCGCCTGGAATATCTCGTACAATGAATTTTAGTCAGATTATAGTGAGGCCTTAAATGCCAGAGTCACCATCAGTCAAAAAGCCATTATTTAGTCGAGCTGGATTGACACTACTCGTGGCTGGTTCCGTGCTTCTCTGCCTGCTTCCTATTTCTAGTGAGCTTCTTATAGGTTTACCTATTGAGAGACGCACCTCGTTTGTGATTATGCAGTCTCTACTCATGGGCACCGGTCTGCTTTTTTTATTTTGCATGGTAACTTTTCTCGGCGCTTTATTCGCGCTTTTGTTCAAGAGTGTTCGCAGCACAGCACTCCGAACACTTTTGATTAGCATACTTGCTATGGTATTTCTTTACTGCGGTATGGTATCCAGTAATGTCATAAGAACAAAACAGTTCGAAGCATTGGCTGAACGTTCTAGGCCTCTCATTGCTGCAATTTTGCGCTTCGAAAAGGAGCATGGTAAACCACCGGCTAAGTTAGATGAGCTGGTGCCTGGCTACCTTAAGGAGGTTCCCCACACCGGGATGGGAGCATACCCGGACTACGAATACAAGGTATCAACAAGAGAGCCCGGGCCCGACCACTTAGTTGCTACCTGGGAACTCAGCGTGCCCTGTTCGATTGGTATATTGAACTGGGATGTCTTCTACTATTTGCCAACTGAAAAATATCCAGAACATGATTATGGCGGCTCCGTAGAGCCAATTAAAAACTGGGCTTACGTGCACGAATGAAGTACCCAGCTTCTAATGTAATTGTTTAATAGAGTGCTGTATTCAACTTTCATCAAAACTGAGATTCGTCGGCATAGATTGCACGTTATCTTCTGCTCGTGCTTTGCGCCTTTCGCTGCAGGGGCAATCGGTTACCGCGACTTCTGAACCAACTTCTTCGAAAGTAAAATCATCTACCCAGAGTTGCCCGACTCCTGCAAGAATGGCTCCAAAGCCTAATTTTGTAGCGTCTAGTGGCACATCTAAAACGATATCGAATTTCTCCCAGGCGTTGGTACCGGTGATGGTTCTATCGCACATATTATCGAATGATACGTTCAGGCGACCACCTGAGCCATACACGCTTAGCCAAAGAGATGCCCATGACTGTACGTCTTCAGTTTTGAGCCAGGCACTCATTCTTACTCGTTTGCCCGCATAGTTGCTGGCGCAGGCTTCCTGCATAAGTGTGGCAAAGCCCTCAGGTGAGGGTGCATCTACTCGATTAACGAGGGATGCGCTTTGCGAGCCGCTATGAGCTTGTGTCTTGTCTAATCCGGCGGTGTATTCGGCAGGATGGCTGCCAGATAGCCACCAGCCCTGCGGGATTTGTTCTAGTCTTGATATTGTTGATTTGCTCATGGTCGGTACTCCTCTTCTCAATCATATACCGGTCTTGCACATGGCGTTATTCGGGAGGTCTTGGGCGGCTCTGCCCTAGATTAAGCGCTGAGCTGTATGATGGTAAAGATATGCGGCAGATCGGCGCGCCAGTATAGTTCTTGCTTGTTTCTTTAGAGTCGTTGGTGAACCATCTGTGCGAGATAAATTCAGACTTTACCTTCTAACTCACGAGCGACGACTATTTCCTTCGATGGTGGTGGGTGTGGGGCTAGTGTGCGGATTGGCAATATACCTAGCAACGCTTAAACCTCTTATCGGTGATTTTGGTCCGCCGGCAATTAGGGGCGGGATTAGATAGCCTTTCGCTGAATTCGGTGATAACCAATCACTGCACATAAGTTCTAACGAAATTGAACGCATAGCCAGGCAGGCTGTATAGCTTGAAGAACTGATAAATGCAGGCCACGGTGTTGAAAGCAACGAAGAGGGCTGCGGCTTTGTTTCGCCAGGCATTTGGTAAGAGGTAGAGACCGCCTAGAAGCATGGCCATAATTGGTATTTCATTGGGGAATAAATAGCGCCCCTGGGCCAGGCCAAAGTTTGCCATTGAGGCATAAACCATGGCCCCTAAGTTAATGGCAAAGCTGGCAATGAGAGTGAACCAAACTGCTGGTATTGCTGCGTCTTTGTTGAGGCTGGCAATTAGATTTGGCACTGTCTTTAGTGCCTTAACTGCTTGTACTGCTTTGGGTACCCGAGACAGTGCTGCTATCATGCTCACGGCCATAATGCTTTGATAGACGATGTACAGTGGCCGAGCCATTTCTTGGGTCATGTAGCCAAAATAGCCCCAGTACGAATAAATGATGGTGCGCCACCAGCGGTGGTCTTTCAAAAATGTCCAGGCGCTTTTGTGAAAGACTAATTCTCTTTTGAAAGTGACAGCCCAGGTGTGATACATGGTCTTAGTGCCGAGGTAGTCGCCATCAAATATGGCGGCATTACGAATGAACCACCAGACACTGAGGCCGAGAGCCGATGCCGCTACAACAGCGCAATTGAGAAGGAAGGTTGTAAGCTTTGTGCGATGTAGCCAGGCCGCTAGAAGAATTGCCAGGGCCGCGGTTGGAAACATTGAGTAGCCAGAATATTTAGTCAGGGCTAGCCAGCCGAGCACCAGGCCTAAAATCAAACTGTACTTGAGCTGAAGGCCCTGAAGCAAGATTTTGCTTAGCAGCACCAGGGTCACGGCTGCTAGTGCGGCAGTGGTGGTATCACAATTGGCGTAGGCATTGACGAAGACTAGCTGCGGATGGAAAACAATTAGCAGGGGCAGAGCTAAGGCAAAGAGGCGCGAGCGGCTAAATAGCAGCTGGCCAAAATAGTCAGCGCAGGGGATCAGGGTGGCGCCCACAAGCAGGCTGCCGAAGCGCGAGCAAAGTGAAATGTCGACAGCTGGGGCAAGCTTGGCGCCAATTAGCGAAGTGAGAACGTGGGGGATGTAGCCAAAGGGCGGATAAGAGCCGTAGACCGCCGAAGGGCCGCCAGCCAAGACTTCTGCCGCCTCTGGCAGTCTTAGATGCTCAGTGAGAAAGCGCAGAATCCAAAAATGGGCGTATTCATCTGGCGCTTCTTTCATTGGCACTAAAAAGAGCCAGGGTAGCCTTACAACAAAATAGGCTAGGAGCAGTACCAGCACTCTGGTACGAGCGTCTGCCATAGAGTCTCCCGTACGTTAAATCAGCAATTTACGCTTAATAGCAACTCTATAATAGTGTAGTCAGCTATCATCTTAGTATTGAATAACTTCCTGAAGTATCTTAAATGATGGATATTATGTCCGATGAATGACAGTAGTCTTAAATTCGAGACCCTTCTCAATTCAGTTGAAGCAATTATTTGGGAAGCGGATTTCAAGACATCAAAAATACATTTTGTTTCACAACATGCTGTGTCTTTGCTTGGTTACCCCGTTGAAAAGTGGATGGGTGACCCAACACTTTTTGCCAGTATTTGCCATCCCGAAGATTTACCCAAGGTGCAGCGCGCCAAGGATAGTGTCACCCGTGAGAATAGTCACTATGAAGTGATTTACCGGATGAAGTGTGCCGATGGCCAATATATTTGGCTTTCTGACCGAGTCAATGTCGATTTTGATGGTCTTGAACCTAAAACCATGCGCGGTATTAGCTACGACGTTAGTGAACGACGCCGCATTGAGGAGGCTTTGGCCCTTGTGGTCGAGGTTATTGCCGAGGCCAGCGAGCTTGAGCGCATTGATGATATTAGTTTGCATTGCATCTCAAGAATTTGTCAGTTGACCAATTGGCAAATAGGCCAGGCCTGGTATCCCAGCGATGATGGCGACGCTCTGCAATGTTCTGAAATTGCTTTCTATTCTTCTTTGCCGGCCACTGCTTTCCGTCAACAAAGTCTGGCTTGCCATCTGCAATTGGGTGAGGGTCTGCCGGGTAAAGCCGCCAATGAAAACACGCCAGTATTTATCGACAATATCGCCGTTGAGCAGCGGGGCTTACCCGCTCTTCCTGCGATTCACTCAGGCTTTGCTTTTCCAGTGCGTAACGGGCAGAGACTTCTGGCTGTGTTCGAATTCTTTGGAGTGCGGCGTGCTGCCCCCGATAAGTATTTTCTCAACGCTATCGAAGAGATTGGCACTCACCTTTCAGTTGTCTTTGAGAGGCGGCGAGCGCAGGACATGTTGGGCTTGCAACGTGCCCACGAGCAGGTAATTCTTGACTCAATGCCTTCGATGGTTTGGTACAAAGATCTAAACAACCGTGTCGTCAAAGTTAACAAGGCGGTCTGTGACACCCTCGGTGTGACTTTTGATCAGTTAGAGGGAAAGTCGATTGAAGACCTTTATCCAGAAGAGTCTGAGCAATATTTTTTGGATGATCTCGAAGTAATCAACTCTGGTAAGCCCAAGCTCGGTATTGTCGAAATTGTTCGCCGGGGTGATGGCTCTGTGCGTTGGCTCCATACTGACAAAATGCCTTATCGCGATGAAAATGGAGTGATTCAAGGCATCATTGCTTTTTGTTCTGACGTTACGCAGTTGAAAGGCGCAGAAGACGAATTGAAGGCCGCTCAGGCCGATCTTGAACATAAGGTAATTGAACGCACTAAAGAGCTGAATGAAGCCAATATTTATTTCAACTTGTCCCACGACTTGTTCTGTATTGCCTCTGAAGATGGCTACTTTAAGCGCATCAATTCAGCCTGGAGCGAGAAGTTAGGTTATAGCATCGAAGAGCTGATGGCAAAGCCCTACCGAGAGTTTATTCATCCCGATGATTTAGAACCCACTGAGACGAAGCGTCAAGACTTGCTTTTGGGAACGAGTGTTGTCAACTTCGAGAACCGTTATGTCTGCAAAGATGGCTCTATCTGCTGGTTACTCTGGAGTGCCACGCCGGTTCATAACGGCCTTATTTATGCGGTTGCCTATGACATAACAGATAGAAAAGCGGCAGAAATAGAGCTTCTTGATATAAACGTTGCCATGAAGAATGCTGTGGAAGGCATCGCTAAAATCGATAGTGACAATCGCTATCTCTCTGTCAACAAATCTTATGCTGACTTGTATGGTTATGCCATAGAAGAGTTGATTCTAGCTTCGGCTGAAGACTGTACTTATGGCGAAGACCATGGCAAATGGCAGCGCTGCTACAAGGCCATGTTGGAGACAGGCAAGGCCGAAGTCGAACTATTGGGGTTGCGTAAAGACGGAACGTTGTTTCACCAGCAGCTCACCATGGTGCGAGCTACCGAGCTAAATGATAAGTTCACTGGTTACTATGTCTTCAGTAAAGACATTAGTGCCCGCAAGGAAGTAGAAGCCTCGCTGCAGCAGAGTGAGGCTCGCTTTAATCAGTTAGCCTCCCATGTGCCTGGTGGTATATATCAATATCTGCACCGCCGCGATGGCAGTTTCTGTTTCCCCTATGTCAGTGAAAGTTGTCGAAATATTCTCGAAGTCGAGCCCGAGGCGATGGTGGCCGACCCTAGTTTGGCTTTTTCTCGCCTTCATCCCGACGACTTGCCTGGTATGTGGCAAGCTATTGCTGAGGCTTATATCGGGCCCACTGAGTTTGAGTGGGAGGGGCGTCTCATCACCCAGGCTGGTGGCATCAAATGGATTAGATGTACCTCGTCGCCCGAGGTGCTAGAGAATGGTGATGTAATTTTCAACGGCTTAATTACCGATATCACTGAAAAGAAACAGGCCGATGAAGAGATTCGCAAGCTTAATATCGATCTGCAAGAACGGGTAGACAGGCTGGCATTGGTCAACCAAGAGCTGGAGAGCTTGACGCAGAAGTTAGAGCTAGCCTGCGATGCGGCCTTGGAGGCCTCGAAGCTAAAAAGTGAGTTCGTGGCTAATATCTCGCACGAAATCCGCACACCAATTTCAGCTGTAATTGGCATGTCAGAATTGTTGCTTGATACTGTTCTAGACAGCCAGCAAAAACAATTTACCACTATGGTGAAAGATTCGGCTCAATCACTTTTAGCCATTATCAATGACATTCTCGACTTTTCAAAGGTAGAAGCTGGGCGGGTTGAACTTGATAATGTCGATTTCAATATTCTCTCTCTTCTAGAAGACTGCGCCGATCTCCTCGGACCGGCTGCTCGTAAAAAAGATTTAGCGCTGCTTACTTGGGTTGATCCTCGTCTTCCTGCCACTCTGTGTGGCGATCCTGTTCGCATCCGCCAGATTTTGCTCAACCTTGCTGGTAACGCCGTTAAGTTTACGAGGAGAGGTGAAGTTGTATTAAAAGCTGAGCTAGACACCGCTACTCAATCTGAAGTGGGCCTTGTTACTGTTAAGTTTACTGTCACTGATACCGGCATCGGTTTATCGCAGTCTACTCGCAAGCGGTTATTTAGCCCATTTGTGCAGGCCGATGGCTCAACTACGCGAAAATATGGTGGCACCGGTTTGGGTCTTTCGATTAGCAAGCTATTAGTAGAAATGATGTCTGGCACTATCGATTTCACCAGTGAAGCTGGTAAGGGCTCGTCTTTTTGGTTCGCCATTCCCATTGGGCTGGCTCAAGATAGAACTACTCTGAAGCAAATCTTGACACCGCGGGCGCAGCTCATTCGTGACCATCAGTCGCTTAACTCTTCTGCTAATTCGGCTAGTGAGCAAGTCGTCTTTCTTTTCTCTCGTTCGCTAGACGTGCAAGAAATAGTGGCAAGTTATCTCTCTATTTATGGGGTAAAAGTAAGGGTTGTTAATACCCTTGATCGCTTGCTATCTCTGCTCAGTGAGGCTAATGGGCCAGCGCAAGAAGGTTGTCAGCTGCGAGAAGCTCGACTGATGATCTATGACATGGCAATGGGGCGGGATTTATCCGATGTTAGGAGTGCGACTGAGGGGCTCGATACGACTGGTCAGAAAGTAATATCAGGCAATTTTTCGCCGAATTCTTCACCCAATGAAATTGAGAGTTTTCAACGCTTTGTTAGGGCCATTTCGGGCGCCGATGACCAGGCCTTGCCTAGTTTGATTGTTCTTGGTGGCAGTGAAATACCAAGTATTGGGGCATATTCCAGCTCGAGTGCCTACATCGGTCATTTGCAAAAGCCCTTTCGCTTATTTGAATTTTTGAGCGAAGTAGAAAAGTCATACACTGGCGTTTCTAACCTTCAAGCGGTATTAGCTGCAGTGGCTCCTTCTCGGTCTAGTGTTGCTAGCTCTAGTCTACCGAAGCTGATTCAGTCGAATGTAATTTCTGGGCAGCGTATTTTGATTGCAGAAGATAATACGGTCATGCAAGAGTTAGCCTTGAGGCAAGTGCAGCGGCTTGGCCTAGTGGCAGATTTGGTAGCTAACGGTAAGGAGGCCCTGGCAGCTTTTCGTTCAGGCTTGTATTCGTTGATATTGATGGATTGTCAGATGCCTGAAATGGATGGATACGAGGCTACTTTGTCGATCCGCAAAGATGAAGCCGTTCGCGGTGGTCATATTCCTGTTATTGCTATGACCGCTTCGGCCATGAAAGGTGATCGTGAGAATTGCATTGCGGCTGGGATGGATGACTATTTGAGTAAGCCGGTTGGCCAAGAACAGCTTTTCCGTTTGCTTGAAAAGTGGTTGCTGCCACACACTGTTAGTCGAGGAGTCGAGATTGCTGATACCCATGTGTCAGGTCACAATAAACCTGCTGAAAAACCCTTAGAAGAAATTCCAATAAATTGTGAGGAATTAGCTGCACTCTATGGACTTGGGGACTTAAAGCGCTTGATTAATAGCTTTAGTGCTGAGTGCGAGGAGTTGTTGAGCAGTATTCGCCTGGCGGTGGAAGGCGGAAATGAGTCAGAAACGATTAGACTGGCCCATCAGCTCAAAGGCTTGGCGGTTGTCATGACTGCCGATGGTCTTTCGCGCTCGGCTTTGGCCCTCGAAACTTCCGCCAAAAGAGGCGAGGTAGACCAGTTACCAGTCCTTACTGAAAAGTTAGCGCAAGAATTATCCACTGTTTTGGCATATATCGAGAGTCGTAAAAGTTCAGCGATCTTTTCCTGACACTTGTAACTGACCTTTATATTCAAAGGCCTTATAATTACTTGGTCTTTTCTATTTTGTTGTTGACGTTACCAAATTGCTGAGAGCATTTTTAGTTTTAGTTGTATTAGCCGTTTTGCTTGCAGGCGGAGGCTATTTTGTCGCACAGCGCAGTCTGCCTGTGCTTGATGGCATTGTCAGTTTCCCTGAGTTAGGTAGGGGAGCTTCGGTTAAATTTGACGAGAGAGCGGTTCCCTATATCGAAGCCGCCTCCGATCTTGACCTCTATCGCATACAGGGTTATGTCACGGCCCAAGATCGTCTCTTCCAGATGGATATGATGCGACGCACCGCAGCTGGCGAATTGTCTGAAGTTTTTGGCTCACAGTCTTTGCCTCACGATAAGCTGGTGCGCACCATCGGTATCAATAGAGCGGCAGCTGCTGAACTTAAGGGTCTATCGAAAGATGTTTCTGCCGCACTTGATGCCTATACACAAGGCGTTAATGCTTATATCAATTCATCGAAAGATCGTTTGTCACTAGAGTTTCTATTGCTCGGCTATAAACCTAAAGCTTGGACTGCTCAGAATTCGTTAGCAATTCTCAAATACAATCAGTATTGTCTTGATGAATCGTGGCGGCTTGATGACCTGCGGCAAAGAATCATCGATAAGGCCGGAAATAAAATAGCTTCTAGAATATTCGATCGTATCTTTGAAGCACCACCAGCGGTGACCAGTCTTCCGCCGCTTTCACCTCTGCCGACTGCCACTCAAGTGTCGCTGGCCAGTGCGCTTTCACCCGCTCCGGGCTGGGGCTCGAATGGCTGGGTGCTGTCCTCAGCCATGACTGAGAGCAAGGGCGCTTATCTGGCATTAGATCGACACTTCGCTTTTACTCAACCCTGCGATTGGTATTTAGTATCATTGAAGAGTCCATCCTTGCATTTGGCTGGTGCTGCCATGCCGGGCGTTCCAGGAATCGTCAATGGACGCAACGATCGTATTGCCTTTGGTTTGACTTCGCTTAAAGTAGATGTACAAGATCTATTTCTAGAGCAGTTTTCTCCGCAATTTCCTGGTAAGTATAAAACCCCCACGGGCTGGGCTAATGCTAAAGAAATTGTAGAAGAAATTCCGGTGCGATTCTCTAGTTCTTTGGTGCTTACTTCTAATCTCCTGCACAAAGTTCTCGAAACCAGGCATGGTCCTGTTTTGATAAAAAATGATCAAAACGCTGTGGCGCTTTCTTGGGTAGGCCTTAATCAGCCAGAGAAAACCACTAGTTGCGCTGAAGCGCTATATCGCCTCAATCATGCCACTAACTGGGCTCAGTTTCAGAGCGGCCTTGAGCATTATGCTGGCTCTCCTTTTACTTTCTTGTTTGCTGATAGAGATGGACATATTGGCTATCAGCAAGCTGGTTCTATTCCTGAGCGGGCTACTGCCGGTAAGTCTAGTAAATATGAGTCTTGTTTGCTCAACCCGGGTTGGGTCGGTCCTGGTGATTGGATTGGCAATGTTCCCTTTAAAGATATGGAGCAAGTTTTCAATCCGGCTGAAGGCTATTACGTTGCCAATTTCCGTCAGAGCCGCAGTGAGATGCCTCTCAATCTCAATGTCTATCGCGCCCAGCGGGTGCTCAATGTTCTCTCTTCTTACAAAAAGAGTGGCCAGAAGCCTGGCCTTCCTGAAATGGCCTTGTTGCAAGGCGATCAGCTTGCCCCTTTAGCCCCTCTAGTTAAACGTACTCTGGTTGAGGCCATCGGCAAGACTGATTCAATCGACGCCTTCCAGCTTGGTGCCTTAGATGCCATTGAGAAATGGGATGGTGTCTTGTCCGAAAATAGCAGTGGTGCTGCCCTTTATGAGAGCTTCATTCGCACCGTTGTCAGACGCATACTTGAGCCTCGTCTTGGTGCTGCACTCACCAACGAATATTTAGAGCGTTATCCTGGCTGGTCTCAGGTAGTTGAGCGCATTTTGCTTGAGAAAAATACTGAGTGGTTGCCCGGTGAGGAGCGCACATTCAAAGGCTTTGTGATTACATCGTTTGGTCAAGCGGTAAAAGATGTTCGCCTGCAAACCAAGAGTGATGAGCCTGCTTCATGGAAATGGGGCGATCTGCACAAAATTGTCTTTGAAAGCGAGCTTTTACGTGGTGCTCCTGGTCTTGTTCCGCTCTTGGGTGTGCTAAACGGGCCGTCGGTTGCGGTCGGCGGTGATCAAGATACAGTATCGAGTATGGAGTCTTCATTGCGTCGTGGTGCGGACCAGTTTGTTTGTCGCAGTGGCCCTACTATGAGAATACTGATTGATCTTTCTGATAGTGAGAAGTTCTATCAGACTCTGACTCTGGGCCAAAGTAGCAATTGGCTTTCTAACACACGCAACGATCAGCTGCGTTCTTGGCTTACCCTGAAGCCTTTGCCGATTGCCTTCTCTCCTGCTCTTGAAGAGAAAATTTCTCAACATAGGCTACTCTTCACCGATCGCTAATGAGTGAAGTTGATGAGTAAATCTAAGTGTTCCATCTGCTTGATTTTGTTGTTGGCCAGTACCTTCAATCAGTTCGCCCTTGCTCAAGTATTTAATGACATTGGCGCACCGCAGAAATTTAAGCGACCCACTGAAATTAGATTGACTGATGATGCGCCGCAACGCAAACTTGGTCCGCTCACTATTAAAGATATTTTTCCCCAGATGAACTTGCCTTTTTCGGCACCACAACCTCTTTCTTTGGAAGGAATGAAGCTTGCTGATTTGGGGGCGAGAAGCACTAAGATTTTGGGTTTCAATCATTTTGTTGTGTTGCAGGGCACGCCGAGCTTTAGCGGCAGTTCGGCTTTGCTGTATAAAGATAATCGCGAAGACAACCGCAGCAATTTTGTTACTGTTGATCCTTTTGTGCATGCTTACTTTGTTTATTCAAACACTGTGGCCTTGAAGGTAATTAACGAGACTCTTTACCCGGAGCTAAATGCCTTACTGCTGGCTTTGGTCGATTCTTGTGTTAAGGATTATCGGGCTTGTGAAATTGATGAAGTAAAAGATGATATTCAGCGCAATTTGGCCTTCGTCATTGTGGGCTTGAAGCTGCTTGATCCCAAAATAGTTTTGCCTGACATGGGCGGTGCCAGCGATCTTGCCCAAGCCGAAATGGCATTGATTGCTAAAGGCAAACGGACACGCTCTGTCATTTTCAATCGCGAGCAAGATTATAGTGCCCTTAACCCAATTGGTTTTTATGCCAGTTCAGAGCGCAGTGCTAATTATTATCGCGCTGCGGCCTGGCTCTCGTATATGTATCTCACTCTGTCAGATGTCACCATTGATTCTCAGACCGGTGGAGGCAACAATTTTCGCCGGGCTTTGTTGCTCTATAGAGCTATTGAATTAGGTCGCAGCAATCGCGGCGCTGCTGCTGCCCGCAGTTCTGTTGCTGCCACTGGCTCCGGTGTCTCGACAGCTAGTTCTAGTGCTAATTCTAATGCTAGTGCTAATAATCGGGCGCAGTCGCTAATGCCAAGTTGGCAGCGTATTTACGATATTAGTGTGGCCTTAGCTCCAAGTGTTATCACTCGTGAGCAGACTGTCTATCCGCGCGAAATTAAGAGTATGTTTCAGGCTGGCAATCTTGAATTTAAAGACCTCTTACAGACTCTAGCGCAGCCGCTTTCCCGGGCACGTCTGCTCTTGTCGATAAAGAAGCAAAGGCCACAGGGTCTTGATGCCGCCTCAATTTTTGAGATGGACAAGAACCGCAGCCCGGATGAAAATTTGATGGTGTTGCGTTTTCTCCCGCCTATTAATAGTTATGAATTAGAATGGCTGAAGTGGCAAACCACAAATTACAAAGAAGAAGGCGAAGATGGCTTAATCGATCCCCTCTCTCTCTATATCTTGTACTCATGGGGATCGCCAATTGCAAGTAATATTTTAAATGGATTGAGCGACCGGCTCGATCCTAATTTGGTCGACACAGTGCCCGAATTAACGCGAGTGGCTGGCCGTCGGCGAGTAGAAGCAGATCCTAACAACCCTGTATGTCTTGCTGAAAAACGCTGGGCAATTATTACTGAGTATTTGCGTCCGTTGAAGAAGAATTCGCAGCCTTCGCTAATGTCTGAAAATTGGTCTCTGCAGCATGTACTTAGTGCTTCAGCCGCCTTTGTTGATTCTTTTACTGCTTATGATCGACCAGCTAATGCCGCCAATAGCTCTTCTAGTATTTCTAATACCCCAAAGGCTGCTGCGCCAGCTAACAAAGTAGAGACTGCTCCTAAAGAGCCCGCCACTTTGTCACGCAATGAGATGAATGATGCCCAGCGTATGTTTGCTCCCAAGCAAACTGTGAAGAAAGCTTCTAACTTCCACTATCTTGAGCCAATGCCTGAGCTCTTTGCCAAGTTAAGTTGGTTTACGCAAATAACCGCTAGTGAATTGACCCGACTTAAATGCTATCCCGAAGATATGCGCTCTCGTCAGACTGACTTTGTTCGACTGCTTGATCGCTTGACCAAAATTGCTGAACAAGAGCTTGCCGTGCAACCTATTTCGACCACCGACTTTAAACTTTTGGCAAACATCGATCAAATTCTGGCTGTGATTTGCCCTCCTGAATCGGCCAGTGTCTATGTGCCCGGGGTTGGTGGGGGCGGGGCTAGTATTGGTCCTGGTGATAGTGGTCAGGTCTATGCAATCTTCAGTACAGATCAAGGGGCTTATCTCAGTCGAGGCACGACCTACAGTTACTTCGAAGCTGCTGGTGGTCCTTTTAAGCAACAACATTGGGATCGCAAACAGGGCTTTGGCTTCTTGCGACCACCAAGTTGGATCTCGAAAGTCGATATACTCTCTGATGCTAAGGCGGAAGGCTCAGATGTTAAGCCTGCTACCAAAGCAGATGATAAGGCTGTGAAATTGCCCACGCAGCCAGCTACTAGATCTGCAGTTAGTCCTGCAATTGTTAAACCGAGTGCTGCTCAAGGAAATAAGTAATGAAAAAGAAAGCGCTATTATGTGGTTTGGCTCTCACTGGCCTATTTGTAGGTGCTGGTCCCAGTGAGGCGCAATCTCCTGTCGCTGTCAGCAGCACAGCTGTCTCTAGCGACTCAACGGCTGCCGCCAAACCTCTGCCTGAGAGTGACCTTAAGGCCGATCTGCGCGATCTCCACGAAGATTTGCGGCGTATAGAAGGTGCCCTCCATGATCTTGAGCGCGAGGCTGGTCGACGGCAGGTCATCGCCAATAGCTTATCTAACAACGATGCTTTTATTGCTGATCCCTGGATGGGCTGTATGGCTTGTGGATTGCCGAGTATGATGGCTGACAGCACCAGACTCGGTGCTTTTTTGAAGCCGCGGGCGTCTTTTCTCAATCTTTCTTTGAGCACCCTCGATCTACAATCAACAGCTGTGCACTCCCTCGTTGCCCGTCTGGGTGGTTACCCTGAAATTTCAAGCAACGTTAAGGCAAAAGTTGATCTAGATGTCTTGAGCGATGCGCTCAAAGACTTCGATGGAAAGCTGGTTGCCCTTAAGGCCCTCTGTAATGTTGAGGCACCGAATAATGCTCAGATATTAATGGCAGTCGGCACTCTTAAGGATTCGGTAAAAGGTATTGATACCGTTGGTGGTCGTCTCTGGAAAGCCGAGAAGAAGTAGCCAGATAATTTGAGCATGAGGGCAATGAACAAGTTAACTGCTACTGTTTTTTCGCTACTCTGTTTGGCCGCCACAATGCCAGTAGAGGCAGCACAAGCAAAGCCTCTTAAAGCCGATACTATTACTCTAGCTAACAGCCTCAGTAAGCACTGCCACGCCATCTATCTGGGTGGGAATGATAAGCGTTTGCTGGCAGTGGTTCTTGGCGACGAGATTCGCGTTACCAAATATCGCCATGAAAAAGGCAAGATGTCAGACTTGGCCTGGGATGAATGGTGCAAGTCGATTGTTCGAGGAGTGTTTGATTGCCTTAATCCGCTTGACCTGGACGAGGGAATATCAACAGCCGGAAAAACAACAGCGGGAAATACAATAGATGATTCGAGTTCTGCGCAGAGGCCACAGGCTAAATTGGCTGACACCGCTGGCCAGGTTCTTCTGACTATTAGTGTTAATCCCTCTCAGCACTGTGATGTCTTGCTCAGATCAATGCAGTTGCCCAATTCAGCAGTTGTGTATAAGAAAACAGATCATTTGCCCTTAGAAGCTAAGAGGTTTTGGCAGTTTGTCGAGCCTTGTCTGCTCCAGCTCAACGGTTCGTCTTTGCTAAAGTTTCCTTCTCCAGTAAAAGCAGTTTCTTTTGACTTACTGATAAGCATTGATGAAAAGTACTGTCCGCGCTACAAAGTCTTTGGTACTAGCAATCTAATCGTGCGCCTTGCTAATGGCCGCACTACTGCTGGTAAAGAGGCAACACCAGCTTGTCATGGTCATGTCACTTATTGCTACTAGTGCTCCTTCCTTAATAGAGGGCTTAACCCTTCAGGGTTAATACTTTTGCTCAGTTTTGACTGCTTCCGCCAATCTAAGAGCGATCTTATTTTGTTTTATTAAAATGACTATTGGCAGGCTGGCGGCTCTTTGTAGTCGTTTAATTGAAAAGATATATAGTGGCTCCCTTGTCAATGCATTGAAACCCTAATACCATGCTGGTCTAAGTGCATCTCAGTGTCTTATACCTGTTCAATTCGCGAGTCTCATTAATAGTTTCATGATCGATTTCAAAGGTATCACTCAGGACATCGTCGCTCCTGGTTCACAAAGCGCGCTAAGTTCTGCATCAAGCTCTGCATCAAGCTCAGTACAGGTTGAGCTAAGGCAAGCAGTCGATTATTTCAAACTGGCCATGGAGTATCTTACCCAGGGCCGCTTCGATGATGCCGAGCAGCTTTATCGCATGGCCTTGAATGTTTCTGAGACGGCAATGGGTATGGATAACCCGGCAATTATTGGCCATTTAGAAGAGCTCTCCAACTTCTATATGAACCGTGCCAAGTTCGTTGAAGCTGAGCCCTATCTCAAGCGTATATATGCATTGCGCATCAACAATAATCAGGTTGAAGAGACTTACTTTGCGGCATTGGCTGACACTGTTGATAAACTTGCCATTGTCTTTGAGCGCACCGGTCGCTTAGGTGAGGCAGAGAAGCTCTATCTAACTTTGTTACGGAGCCAAGAAAAGCTCAATGGCGGACAAGATGCAACAACTCTAGATGCATTGGGTCGTCTTGGTAATTTCTATCAGCGCACTGGTGTGCATGCTGCAGCCAGAGCAGTGTTTGAAGAGTTGCTTGAAATTCAGGTCAGTGTTTCTGGAGCCAACAGTTCAGAAGTTGCAGCCGTTCTCTCAAGCCTTTCTGTGGTTTACGGTAAGCTCGAGCTCTATATGGAGCAAATAGCTGTACTAGAGCGCCAGGTGCAGGTGCTTGATACTATTCATGGTGGCTGTGGATTGTCTTTGGCTAGCGCCCTTTCGCGCTTGGCTGACGTTTTGTCAGGGGCTGTGCGCCTGACTGGCTGCAAAGATCTTTTGGAGCGAGCCGAGCTGGTTTACCGCCGCGCTCTTTCAATTTATGAAAAGCACTATGGTCCTTCCACTGCCACAGTAGAAAATTTGCGTGTGCGTCTAAAGAGATTGTCTACCTAAGCAAATAGTCGCTGGCAATCACTTGCCTGACAGTTATCTTGTTAGAGCCTCTGTACTGGTTTTGTCTTCAGTACTTTTTTCTTCGGCGCGTTTTTCTTCCGTACGTTTTTCGTCAGTGCGTTTTTCTTGCTCGATCAAGCCTTTTGAGTAGACCGTTTTGGTCGGAGCTTTTTTCACGATCTGGGGTCTAGGTGCTGCATACATTTGATATCCAGCATTGTCGATAAAACCAAGTTGCAGCTTGCCGTCTACGTCTTGATAGTATTGTTGTAAAATTCGATCAAAAGTCCAGCCGCGTTTGGCAAACATATTGGCCCCATGTTGGCTCAGACCGCGGGCACCATTGCCGGGGCCGCGGTAGGTGAAAACCCAGTTGGCACCTTCGTCGTGTACGTCAAGAATACCGGCAGTAGCAAAATTAAGCATGCGAGCCAGTAAAATTCCGTCTACTTCGCGGCTATTTTTGACGCCCATAACTTGAATGTGCGTAGCGTTGCCTACAGCATCCCAGCGCTTCACTGTGACGCCAACAATGCCTTTGATACCAGTGATTTTTTCCAGATAACTCTGTGATACCACACCTTTTTTGATGTTGAGATTTTCCATGTCATCGCCTACCCAGGCCCGGTAAAATCCTGGTTTGACCTTGTCGGCATTTTTTAGAATCAAACCTTGGGTTTGCATCACTGCTCGGCAGGTTGAGTCTGCCTCAGCGGCTAGGCCCTTGTAAGCTTGGTCGCGAACATCGGGCACCATGTCAAAGCCCTCGCTCTTCCATTTTGAGCCTTTGCCCATGTGGGCATAGGCATAGCTGCGCGCAGCTACGGCCTGGCATTTTAGGGCTTCTGGGGCCCAGCTAGAGGGCATTTCAGACGGCACTACTCCCATGAGATATTGCTCTAAGTCAAGCAGATTAACGGCTGTAACATAAGTAGGCATATTGATTATTTCTAGACAGCCGCGCCACCATCTATTTACTGTCCAGACCCTGTAATCTGGGGCCGAAATATGGCAGCGCTGATCAAAAGGTAGAGCACAACTGCGACCAGTTCCTAGTTCTGTAATTTTGCCTGGGGTGATGGTGTAGACCATGCGCGGCTCAAGGGCAAATATTGGTGTGCCGTTGACGAAGACTGCACCGGCTTGCCAGATTGCCACCCTGATTGAGTGATTCTTGGTGCTTAAACCAATGCGCACGGCGTGGGCCATTGGTGGGTAAGGCATGAAGTTGGGAATTAATTCAGCCTTGCTGCTCTTTGCATCTGCGCCGACATTAAGGTTGTTAGAGTTTAAAAAACATGCCGAGGCAATTGCAACAAAGCTAAGAGCCCATCTCAGTTTCTTCCACCCAGAGTGGCCAAGACGGTTGTTAAGGTGATTATATTTCTGGGGCTTCAAGTGAGATACCGCTGAAGTCAATACGCTGAGGATAATACGACGATGATACTATGAAGGCTCCAACAATTTCCCTGTTGTCCCCCTCGAAGAATTGTCCCTTGAAGAAACTGCTAATAGTTGATGATGAAGTAGATATCGCCACCAGTATTCAGTATGTTCTGAATCAGGAAGGCTTTGCTACGCTGCTTGCCCATGATGGCATCAAGGCCATTCAGCTGTTTGAGCATGAAAAGCCAGATTTGGTTATTCTCGATTTAATGATGCCAGGGCTCGATGGTTACGAAGTGTGCCGCCGGGTCAGGGCTTTTGATAAGCGCACTCCGATTTTAATGTTGACCGCTCGGACCTCAGAAATTGACACGGTCGTTGGTCTAGAGCTTGGTGCCAACGACTATATCGCTAAGCCTGTGCGCTTGCGTGAGCTGGTGGCCCGGGTTAAGGCGCATCTGCGTGAAGCACCGCAGGTGCAAGAAGTAACCAAGGGCATTCGTCTGGGTGATCTATTCATCGATACTGATAGTCGTACTGTTCTTGTCGGTGACAAACCAATTGAGTTGACTTTTAAAGAATTCGAATTGCTCTTTGCCATGGCCAGGCAGCCAAACCGCGTATTCTCCCGTGATCAGCTCTTTGCTCAAGTCTGGGGCTCTGATTTCCTTGGCGAGAGTCGTACCGTGGATGTGCACATTAGATATTTGCGGGAAAAACTAGAGGCTAATCCCAGCCAACCCAAGCATATTCTTACCGTGCGTGGCGTGGGCTACCGTCTAGTCTGGGATTAAACCAACTATTTAATCTTCTATTTCATGGGAATTCTCCCACTGGCATAAGTCAAATGGCCATTTGTCGTTTGCCCTTGCGTATTCTTCCCAGTGACATGTTCTGAGCCATTTCATAGACTAAGGCAGTAGGCAATGTCCTTGGCAAACACTTTTCTTTGGCGGAACAGGTAACAGATGAAATCCCATGCATTTCTAGTAGGCGTCAACGTTGCAGCTTCGATTCCTCTAGTGCTCGCCCCTCAGGCGATGGCTAGTGACAATATGAGCGGAACTGCCAGCTTCCTTAAGGCTGCTGTCGGTGACAAAGCCACAGCCCGTTCGCTATCTGGTGATTTTCAATCAGCCCCTGTGCTTGCCTCCAAGCGCCTTCCCATTAGACGCAGTCTCAGCTCAGCTAGTTTCTCTGAGCCCCAAGCTGTTAATTCACGCCTAGCTATGACACCGGTTGCTGGTGCCACAAAGCTGCGGCCTTTCGTTCCTGGTCGTAAGTTGCCTAGCCGTTCGCAATTGCAAGCTCAGATGCCGCAATTAGACAGCAGTGCTCAAGCCAACTTGTCGGGTTCAATCAATGAGTCGACTTTTGCGCCACAAACCAATAACTCTTATGATTCCGCCTATGGCAACACTGCCTACGCTCAACCTTCACAAGCCACTCAGAACAGTGCCAATCGCAGCCGCATGCGTCAAGCCGCTGACTTGGTTGCTGGTTTCCAGCGTAAGCATGCCGCTCGTTCCTTGCCGGGTCAATCACCTGCGACCCCTGGTCAAGTTGGTTTCCCTTGCGCTCAGCAAGCAGTGGCCAATGTCAACGCTCAACCAGGCAGAAATCAAAATGCTCCTAGTGAAGCAGAATGGACTCAAATGGCTCGTGCTGCTGGCAACTCCAATGCTAGTGCTGAGAACGATGCTGAAATGGCCAGCCTGGCTCAAGACTTTGCTGCTAGCCAACACTCCCAGGCTTCCAGTGGCAGCGCTGGTCCTGCTCCATTCCCGCTCAGCTTGATTCCTGAAGCCTCATTGAAGCAATTGATGGGCAGTACAGCCAAAACTGCACCAGCCACTGCTGTTAGCCATGCTGGTCGTCCGCAACCAGCCATGACCCCTAGTTACTTTGGCTCGTGGCGTCAAGGTCAGACTCCTGTGGCCCATGGCCGCGGCGGTAATCTCCAGCCTTCTGGTTTCCATACCTATTTAGCTTCCGGTTCAGCTGCTGGCAAAACCACAACTAGTAGCGCTGCTTTCAAGTCTTATGCGCCAATGACCTACAAGGCCAGCCGCAGAGTTGCTCCTAAAATAGCGGCTGCAGTGAAGAAAGTTGCTCCAGTGGTAGCCGCTCCGTATGTTGCTACATATGGCACCTATCACTCACCAGCCCTCTAAGCTGCTGAATACTTGCAATCAATTAAAGAGGTGCTCTGCGCCTCTTTTGCTTTTGTGCTGTCCAGAAAAATCCTTTCGTGGATATATATTTGAACAAGTACAATAGGTCTACCTGTTGGCTTTTATGCCAAAGCACTTCTGTCGAGGTTTCGATGACTGACCCACACCGCGAGAAAAAACGTCGCGGCCGACATGTTGCCAGTGAAGCTACTCTCAAAGAAATTGAAGAGTTATCGACTTTTGCCTATGACAAGCTCGTGCATGGAGATTCGAGCGAGGCTAAAGTGCTTTTGCTGAAGGCTCTTGAATTAAGCGCCAAGACGGCTTACGCCGAAAAATCGCAAGCAGTAGTACTGACTTATCTTGGTCAAACAGAACGCATGATGGGTGAGCATACTTCGTCAATTGGTCATCTTAATCAGGCCATTGAGTTATGTCGTCAGACTAATATGCTTGAATGTGAGCTTCAGGCGCGGCTATTTTTGGCAGAACAGTTGACTGCTAATGGCGATTTCACTGCGGCCCAGGGGCAATTTGAACTGGCCTACAATACGGCATCATTTCTGCAAGATCGACCATCGATGGAGCTTGCTGCTGGTAATTTAGGGTCGGTGACTATGACTCGCTGTCATCTAGAGGCTGCTACTGATTGGTTCAATACGGCTCTAGAGCTGGCTGCGCACACCGACTCAGGCGAGAAGAGTGTCTGGCTGGGTAGCCTAGGTTTAGCCTTGAGCGAACTCGGTCAGTTTGAACAAGCAATTAATTACTATCGGCGAGCATACTTAGAAGCTGAGATGATTGAAGATGCTCTGACTATGTCGATTTGCCGTGGCTCAGAAGGTAATATTCGCTTTGAGCAATCAAGTTTTGAGCAAGCCCTGGCTCTATACAAAGAAGCGCAGATTCTTGCTGCGAAGGTGCAGGACCGTCGTCGTGAGGGTATCTGGCTCGGTAATCAGGGTGTCTCTTTAGCGCGCTTAAATAAGTGCGAAGAGGCCATTGCGCTATTAGAAAAGGCCTTGTTTGTTGCCCGGGAGCTTGATGATCAAGCTACTGCGGCTGCTCACCTTGATAGTCTTGGTGACTGCTACAAAGAACTCTCTGATTTTGCGAGGGCTGATCAGCTTTATAGCGAGGCCCTGGCCCTCAGTCGCTCTATCAATGATCGTCTTGGTGAGCGCATTTATCTTGGTAATTTAGGCAAGCTTAAAGCTGCGAGTGGTCAGCTTGCACCTGCTTTTGAATATTTCCGCCAGGCCATCGAATTGTTTGATGAGCAACGCGGCATGATTAAAGCCGATGATCTCAAAACCAGCTTTGCTAATCGCGGTCAGGAGCTTTATCGCGACATGGTGTCGACTTGTCTACAGTTGAATAAACGGGTCGAAGCCCTTGAGTATGTGGGCAGGGCTAAGTCTCGAGCACTACTAGATTTGCTCAGTAATTCGCCCATTGATGTCAATCAACTCGTAGAAGATGAAGACTCATCTGGGCTTACTCGCGGCATTAAAGAGTTGATTAGTCGCGAAGCCGATTTGCGTGCTCAAATTGCCCATCTAGAAAGACAATTTTTCCACGGCCATGATCCTGATTATTCAAACCCTGCTTCGGCTAATGATGACGAACACGATAGCGACGGTGATTCTAGTGGTTCTAGCGCTGCCAGATTGCGCGGTTCAGCTGCTCCCCAAGAAGACACGCGCAAGCTCTATCTCGAATGGCGAGAGGTTCTCAATCAACTGCGTCGACGCCACCCTAACTACGCTAATTTAGTTAGTGCCACTACCCTGAACTACACTGAAATTCAGGCTCTCTGGCAGACCAATAAGCTCAATGCCGATACTTGTGTGATTGAATTTTTCTTCCCTCAAGATTACCTTCTGGTGGCCTGCGTGCAGAAGGAAAATGGCGATGCCAAAGGGGGTCTGACTACTCATGTGGTCATGGACCAGCAAAGTCTGGAATTGATTCGCGAAGATATTGCCACTTTCTTTGAGATGAGCTCCACTGAAGGCTGGGAGGTACCTGTTAGCCTTTGTCGCCGCCTCTACCAAAGCCTGCTTGGACCGGTACTAGAGAAGCTTGATCCAGGCATTGAGCGGCTATTGCTCATCCCCCATGGCAGTCTCTATCATCTGCCGTTTTCTGCTCTTCATGATCAAAATGGCTATGTCTGCGAGCGTTTTGCCGTCTCCTATGTACCGACTGTGTCGCTTATTCCCATCTTAGCTTCGGCGCAGAATCGTAAGTCAGAGACTGACGAAGTTAGTGGTGATGCCCGTTATTTAGTTACAGCCATAAGCGATTATTCTGCCACCAGAGAAGGTGGCATGGTCTTTAGTTCGCGTTTGCGCTCTTCGGCCGGTTTAGAAGACCTCGCCTATACAATGGAAGAAGCCAATTCAATTCTTTCTCTTGGTCAAAGCAGCAGTGTTAGTAGCGCTGCCAGCACTCTTTTAACCAACGAAGAGGTGAAACGATCATTGCCTGAATTGTTTGGCGATTTTGATGTGGTGCACTTTGCCGGCCATGCCATCTTCAATCACGATGAGCCGATGGCTTCAGGATTGGTTTTATCTGATGGCAGTATTTTGTCGGCGGCCTCAATTTTGGAAGGTAATGCCCTGCGCACAGAGCGGGGGCGGCTATTGGTTCTTTCCGCTTGTCAAACTGGCGTTAATGTCGTTACTGAAGGCGGCGAAATTCTTGGTTTAGCCAGAGCGCTCATGTATGCAGGCATGCCCAATTTGGTGCTGTCTTTGTGGGAAGTAGCCGATCGTTCAACGGCCGAACTAATGCAAGATTTTCATACCTGTTGGCAATCCGGTAAAATCTCTGTGGCCCAAGCTCTGCGGCAGGCTCAGTTAAAAGCAATTGCCGCGAAACAACCAGTGCACGCCTGGGCACCCTTCATACATTTTGGAATTGAATGAGGTTATACTGGATATTCTCCAACCAGTTGTAAATCAATGATCAATTTCAGAATCTCTTCAATCGTTTTCGCCGTTTTTATCTCTTGTGCTGCTATGCCAGCTCTGGCCGATCCCCTTGGTAAGGCTCCCGAGTCTAAAGCAGAATCAAAGGCAGAAGCAAAAGCCGAATCTAAGGCCGAATCTAAGAGAGACACTTTAAGAGGCAGCCAGTCTGCTGATGGCAAAGACGGTAGATTGTCTACTCACCCCAGCTTGCCAGGCTCAGAGATCAATCGCCATGATCCCCTTGCCATTTACCGTGAAGCTGGCATTGATAGAGAGCAAGAGAAGAAAATTCGTCAGCTAGCTAAAGAATTTGAAGACGGTCAGCGTGTGCGACTTGCTCTTATGGCCAATCTGCTCAAAGATATGCGTAACTTGCAGATGCAGCCTGATCCAAACGAGAAAACAGCTTTAGCTAAGCAAGATGAAATCAACAAAGTACAAGCTGAGATGGGCACAGAGCGAACCAAGCTAGTTCTCAAAATTCGCAATGTATTAGACTTTGAACAAAAGCAAAGATTGGTTCAGAACATGAAACCAGTCGCTCATAATCAGACTCCCTAATTTAGGGCTTGTGAGCCATAAAGTGCATAGTGGCAAAGTTTTTGCTGAAGTCGATTCTGGTGATAGAGCCGGTTGGAATGGAAAGACGCCAGAAGTTTCTAATGGGCATGCCCAGTGCATAGACAATTATTGAGCGAATAATGCCCGAGTGGGTAACCATGGCTATTGTCTTGCCCTCAAATTCACTATTGGCAATCAGTTCAATCAGGCTTTCTCTGATGCGTTCGCTCAATTGCACAATAGATTCTCCGTTCGGTGGAGCATTTTCTATTGGGTCTGCGCACCAGCTGTGATACTGATCGGGGTCATTTTTCTTAATATCAAGGTAAGTTCGGCCTTCCCAGTCTCCTACCTGCCATTCTTCAAAGCCTTTGATAGTCTGGGCCTTAAGGCCAGTTTCTTGTTCTACGGGCTGGCTCGATTGGGTTACTCGCACTGCTGCCCCACAAAGCAAAATTTGCGGCTTGACCGCAGCGACGTATTTTGCCGCTGCTTGTGCTTGAGAGATTCCTTTCTCACTAATTTCTATTTTGGGATCGCTATATAGAAGGCCTAATTCAGTGGCTCTTGTGTGGCCGTGGCGCACGAGGTAGAGCGATGTAATTGCTTCAAGAGGATGTAGTTCTTCGCTCAATTGGTGCCAGCCTCTATTAGTTCGTCTCTATTTGTTGGTGGTGTCATTCCGTATATTTGGCAGATGGCAAAAAGTTTTTCTACCTGCCCTTGAGAAAGAGTTTTTTCTCCTCCTAGTAATTGCGCGATAAGCAGGGTTTTTGCCTGATGTTCAAGGGTTTCTAATCGGTAGAACGCTTGAAAAATATCGCTGCCAAATGTAAGAGCACCATGATGGGAGAGCAGGATGGTATCAGTATGCTCAAGGTGCTCAGCGATACTTTGCGGTACTTCATCGGTACTTGGTGTTGCATATGGTGCTTCAGCAATTTTGCCTAGAGTCAATATTGCTTCCGGTAGCACACAGCGGTTGAGCGATTTACCCGCCACCGTAAATGCTACTGCCGTGGTCGGGTGGGTATGGGCTACGGCCATAACGTCTGCTCTTTTCTGATAGACAATCAAGTGCATTTTCAGTTCGCTTGAGGGTCGCTTGCCTTGATTTTGAGGCGAATCGAGAGCGACGCCGTCAAGATTTGTTAATACCAGGTCAGATGGACTTAATAATCCTTTGCAGGTGCCAGCAGGGGTTGTCAGTAGGGTGCGGTCATCCAGGCGAAGGCTGAAATTACCTTCGGTGCCGCATATATAGCCACGCTCGTAGGCCAAGTGGCAAACTTTAACTAGTTCTGAGCTGGCTCTTTCTAAATTTCTTGGCTGCAAGATTTCTGCTCTTCGTTAGAATTAGACCATGACATCTAGCAATGCATCCATTGATTGCCAAGGATGAGTATTATATACGTGCTACGGCACACTGCTGTTAAGCCGCTAGCAGATTGGGATGTTTTATGCGTTGCCCTGAATGCACAGTTAGAAATTCTGTCGCCGCTGTCCAATGTAAGGAATGCGGAGCTAAGTTGGCGCGAAAAAATAGCACCAACTTAGTTAAGTACGCCTTGATCGGTGCCGCCGGTCTGGCTGTGCTCGGAATTGGCGCTGCTTCAGTTTCGTTCATTGGTAGTTTGTTTGATTCTGACGGTAATCTGCAAAAAGTATCGAGGCGCGTGGCTCAGGGTCCAAAGTCTAAAGAAGACGCCGATCATTTGAAGAGTGAACTAGAAAATAGTGTGAAACGTTTTCTGGAGAAAAACACTGCACTTTCGTCGACTGAAATTACCAGCAAAATGCAGAAGATTTTTCCGACTTCGGCTTATGAGATTCACGTCTTTGATCTGCCAAATGCCCTTAAGCTGGTCGAAGTCGATACTGTTTTGCAGTCTTGCAATTATTTGATGTCGGGCAAAGAAGTGGCCGTGCTGCGTAAGCTCGATGTCTTTGACGAGGCTAAAATTATTAGTCGACAGGGTGGCGACACTCTCGTATTGCTTGGGCACCAGAATGCTCAGGCTGGGCGTAAGCCTCAGGTGAAAGTAATTGAGTTGAGTAATGGCGCCATTAAAGAGCGGACAGACAAAGCTGTGCCTTTCTTTACTGGAGAAGGCTCAGCTAAATTTGCCGCCAACGGCCAAGACATTGATATGGAATTGGCATTGTCGTCGCGCGCTGCTGAAGAAGAGCTGTTCACACCTTCGAGTCTGCGGGCCTTGGGCTTGCCTGACGAACAGTTGAAACTTAAACTGCTCTATAAAAATGGCAATTACGAATTGCTTGATGATAATGGTCGCGGTCAGATGGCAGCCTTGCGTGCAGCGGCCTTTACCGTAGCGGATCAGGCGCAGAAGAGTCGCTTCCGTAAATATTTGACTAACCCCACGGCCGCCAGTATAGCTAGCCTTGGTGCCTTAAAAGTTTGTCCGCCTTTGTTCGAGTTGAAGCGTAAGGGTAAAGCCAGTGTGACAGTGCCTGCAGTTGCTGTAGCTGCACCGGCTGAGTCAGATGGTGGCTCGTCAAGGCGTAGTCGCAGGCGCCGGCGTGAGGCCGCTAGACGGGCTCAGCAAGCGGCAAATAGTCAAGTGTCTGTTAGCTCTGGCAGCAGCTATTTTATGGGTAATGCTGAAGACGCTTTTGAAGTAGTGTTGGCCCGCGGTAGCAGCGGTATTTATCAGGCAGCGCAGTTGCGCCGGGTAAAAGTTCAAGGTCATGGTGCCGATAGTGACAGCACTTCAGTCGCATCAACGTATGAGAATAAGACATCATCACTGGTAGACAAGCTGCTTTCTAGTCCTGATTCCGGTCCGAATTCAAGCCCTGACTCAGGCACAGAGAAAAATTCGAGTGCTCCTGTTGAGGTTGCACCTTTGGCTGTGCCAAATAATAAGGTAATAGAGAAAACAGCGGCCTCAAAGGTTGTTGAAAAAGAGGCAGTGGCTGAAAAAGGCACTGTTACAAGTACTTTGACCAGCAACACCGTCAAAGTAAGACGCGGTGCGGGCACTCACTACCGCACGGTTGCTGAAATATCCCGTGGAGCTGATGTAGAAATCATTGGCAAGCAAGAGGGTTGGTACAAAGTTCGTATCAACGGTAAAGAAGGCTTCATCTATGCAGGCTTTATTAATTGCAAAACCGGTGATGCTTACACAACGGCCACTGTTAAGAGTGGCAAAGCCGTAACGGATGCCAGGAACCGCACAGTCAATCTGCAGGCGGGAGACCGTTTAGTGGTGCTCGGTGGCATTAATAACAATAAATACAAGGTGCAGTTGGCCAACGGTCGCACCGGTTTTGTCGACAAAGATGCGCTCGATGTGGGCGGGGAAAGCCCTCCGGCATTTGTACCATAACTTATTAAGTACTTTACGTATTAGAGAACTGCGTCGGGCAGTGTGATATATTTGAAAGCCGGGACGTAGCGCAGCTTGGTAGCGCGGTTGCTTTGGGAGCAATAGGTCGCAGGTTCAAATCCTGTCGTCCCGAGGTTTTACTTATTGAATAGCTCAGCGAGTAACAGCAGCCAGCGGCACACTGTTATTAGATTTGTTCTTAGCGGCGCCTTTCGTAGATGCAGCTTAGGCCTTCGGCGGGATAGGCCGATGCTAATTTGGCTTCGCGGACAAGATTGAAGCCGGCCTTTTCAAGTGCTCGCCGTGAGGCAATGTTTTCTTTGTGTGGACTTGCCACCACCGTAGTCAAATTAGGAAAGAGAGTCAGAGCCATTCTTGTCATCATCTTAATAGCCTGTGTGCCAATCCCTTTGCCGGTTAGCTCTGGTGTTGCAATCAGGTAATCAATGCCAATGGCATTGTCTATGCCAATTTCGCTATCGCAATCGGGATAGTCGCAATGGCGATAGCACTGAATCATTCCTGCTGGCTTATGGTCGACTTGAATAATAAAAACACGTGTTAGGGCATCAGCAAGAAGACGTGACTGATACTTGAGCCGGTTTGTCTTTGCTGACTCAACGCCCCACCACTGTTTGACGTGCGGAGCTTCGAGCCAATCGAGAAGAGGCTCAATGTCTTCAGCTTTTATTGGTCTAATAGTTGTCTGTGAATAGTTGCTCAAGGTTTTGCATTTAGTTTGTTTAGGGCTTCTGCTGCGGTGTGATCGTAGAGCATCTCAAGAGATTGATTGCTACCCCGCAGACCAGTTACAACTTTTTTTCCCCACTCAACGTAGGCAACTCGTCTCTCTAAGCTCCAGTCTGGAGGCGGAGAATGACCCATATCGCGAACGTTGCTAATTTTGTCTGCCAATTTTATGAGTTTTGCTTTTGTGCTTATATGAGGCGCATGGTCTATTTGCTTTTGTTTGCGTTCTTCTTTGGCTAATGTCTTGTCATCACTACATTCCATTACTAGCGCTGCAACTTCTTCGCCAAATAAGTCGTAGAGACAATCTTTGGTAGTATCTGTGTCTTCTACAGTGTCGTGCAATAGAGCGGCTGCCAGGGTTGCACCGTCAGTAATACCGCCAACTTCATGCAGCAAGCGGGCTACTTCAATAGGGTGATTGATATAAGGTGTACCCTCTTGGTCTTTGCGTCTTTGATCTCTGTGTTTCTCCGAGGCAAAGGACAATGCTGCGATTATTAAGCTTAGATCTGAATCTTGATTGTTCATTGCCTGCCGCTTTTCAGTTGGTTCTTGACTGCTCTTCATATTTTACTAAATTAGGCTAGCAGCAAATGTGCTAAAAATAGAAACAGAGCACCAAGGGGAAACATAGAGTGAAAGAGTCTTTTATGTGGTTTGTAATAGCGGCCGTGCTTGTCACACCCTTTTTGCCGACTTTTCTCAAGGGCAAGTGCCCAAGTTGTAATAAGCGGAAGCTTGATTCTTATGAGCCTGAGTCTATAGAAACTAAGCCTGGCACTTACATTACCTATTTCTTGTGTCAGAACTGTCAGATGCGCTTTCGCCGCGATAAGAGTGGCCCACTAGAAGCAATGCCAGTTGATTCTCCGGCGGCTGATGTGGCTGCCAGTCAGTCGGTCTAGGTTGCACCGACTTTATTGCGGTCTGTTTGTTCAGTTTCTTTGTTCATTGCATTTATCAATTTGTTCTTGCTTTTGCGTATGCTTTGGATATGCAAGCGGCCACTGGTCTGGTCTTTCAGGGTAAATTGCTTGAATTTGGTTGGCTTTGAGAGTACTTTTAAGGCTCAATCTGTCGATGAAAGATTGCATTGTGAGGGATAGATAGACCAGGCATGGCCAAGAAGTTCTCATTGAAGTCGCTTCTGCCTCAATCTCGGCTCCCAATGTGGCCACTTTTGGCCGTCTCTTGCGCCATATTTATTGGAGCGCCAGCTGGTGCTGCATCAGATGGTGAAGATGTATTTGATGCCATTACCTCAGGACTGTCGCCAGGATCATTGCGACCGGGGCCTTCTGACCGGCCGAATCATCCGGTCAATCGAGTTCCGGTCAGCCTTACGGCGGCCTTCTCGACCTCCTACACGCAGAATCCATCGGTTGTCGCGGCGCTAAAAAATCTTGATATTGCTAAGGCTCAAGTGCGAACAGCTGGAGCTAGGCCCAATCCTCAGTTTGCCATGCAATATGGTTTTGGTACTCCTTATACTGAGGCAATTGCTGGCAATACCCAGCAAATTGGGGCCAACCAGCTTGTTGAAATGGGCGGCAAGCGTGCTTCACGCCTGCGTTATGCCAGAGCCAATTATGTTCTGAGTGAATATCAGTTGGCAGACCTGCGCTATGACGTGCGCTCAGCTGTGCGCAAGGGTTACGCTGAACTTGCCGCTGCTGAAGCAAATATCGAATTAGTGGAAAACCAAAGGGCTCTAGTACAACGCCTCAGTCATTTGGCCGAAGCAAAATACAAAGCGGGAAAGTGTGAAGAAGTAGAGGTTTTGCAAGCAAAACTAGCAGTAGATCAATTTGAAACCCTGCGTAATAGCTCTTATGCTCGCTTGCGTCAGGCTTCCATTGAACTTGATTATTTATTAGGTTATAACCCAAATCTAGATTTAGATGTTGAAGACAACGGTCTCTTTAAGCTTTCTACAAAGCGCACCGAATTGGTCCCTCCCCCAGATCAGCCCATGCCTGACTTGCAGTATTTGTTAGACCAGGCCTTCGCTGATCGGGCCGACCTTAAATCGGCGAGACAACAAGTTGTTACTACTACTAGTGCAATTAGGCTGGCTAAGGCTCAGGCCATACCAGATGTTTTGGTGGGTTCTGGTTATGTCTTTAGTACTTACAAAAAGTCGGCCCATGTCAGGCAGCAAGATGGCGCCTATTTAAACATCAACGTCGATTTGCCTATTTTTTATCGCCACCAGGGTGAAATAGCAGCGGCTAAAGCGGCTAACAAGCAGGCCCAAGATCAAGCTGCCGCAATGGTTTCGCGGGTTGAAGTGGATGTGCGCGCAGCCTATGCCAAGCTGGCTGCTGCCCGAGTTAATATTGCCCAGTATCAAAAGAATCTAATTCCTCTGGCACTAAATGTAGTGCGTAAGGCCCAGGATAGTTATGAAAATGACAAGAGCGATCTTGGCAGTGCAATCGTCGCGCAACAGCAGTTTCAAAATACATTTTCCAGTTACTTTGACACTGTCGTGAGTTATCAAAATTCTTGGGCTGATCTTGAAACTGCTATTGGCAAAAAGATTGACTTTTGACTGGTCGCGTTAGTTCTTCTTATTTTGAATAACTGAGTCGAAGCTTTTCTCTATTCCTAGTAGATCGGCTGGTGAAGCCTTATCTATTCTGTTGCTCGGAAACTTTTCTATCATATTCGGTCTATCGAAGCTGGGCTTATCGAAACTTGGCTTGAATATTGGTGGCTCGGGGCGCTCAATTCCAACAATCGGGCCACAGGCAATGTAGCCATCTTCATCGCGAATGCAAACATCCGGCTGCACTCTTTTCGGTAGAAGGTTTTTAAAATCTTCTGTGCTTAGTTGGCCGTGAATAGACTGGCCTAAACGTGCATGATTATCAACAGTATCGGAGCTTTTGACATTATTTTCGATTTCAAAGTTTGACATGGTAATCCCCTTTTTTGAGATTCGGTAATGTATTGGGGTGAATAGTTGAACTATAGGGATTAGCTGTGACTCATTGGTGACCATGGTTTTGATTTGTGGCAAATGAAAATAGCGCATGCTCCATTGGAGCACGCTCTATTTTTGAAAAGGGTTATTCTATTTTGTTCGACTCCTGAGCATGTCGAATAACTCGTACGTTGGCTTTCGCGGCTTTGCTGAAGAGTCGGGTATTTCGTTCAATGGTGGAAGCTTCTCAATGATTGGATATTGAGGTTTTACAGGCTCGATTATGAAACCTGAACTTGGATTTTCGGGACGCGGTGAGCCCACAATTGGACCGCAAGCGATGTAACCATCTCGATCGCGAATGCAGACATCGGCCGGTATTTTTTTAGTGAGAATGGTTTTTACGTCGTCTAATGTCATGTTCGAATTTACCGACTCGCTCAGCGACGAACTTGAAGCAGCGCTCTCAGACCTATTTTCATTAAAGCTTTCTGGCGCAAATTTAGTCATTTGATAATCCCCTTTTTGAGAGTGTGCGATGTATTGGGGTGATTACAGACAATATAATTCCGATTTGTTACGCCTTAGTGACTAGCTCTTATTCTTGCTCTGATTGCTGGCAGTGCCTTTTCTGCTGCCTCTTCACCAGATCTGATTGCTTCGATAAGATCTGCTCGGTTGAAGTTATGGAGGTTCAGCTTATCTGCATTTGGTTCGATAGAAATGTCTGCTTGACCAGCGGGCTTGTCTTCTATTTCGGCCATGAGAATACCGATTAGTTGGTCTCCGTAACTTGAGAATGTATTGAATTTGCTTTTGTCATTACCCTTCAAAAAAGAATGTAACTTTACTGCCACCACAATTTGCGCTCCTACCGCTGTCGCCGGCTCAGTTGGTAGATTGTTTCTCAAACCGCCATCTACGAAAAGCTTTCCGTCGGTTACTACTGGCCTGTAAAGCAGCGGTACGCTGCAACTAGCCTGCACTGCTTTGGCTATATTGCCCTTGTCTAACCAAACCGGTCTGGTATCACCTAAGTTAACTGTCAGAGCGGCGAAGGGCGTTTTTAGTTGTTCAATTTTTTCGATTCCTGGGGGCAAGTTGCGCTCAATAAACCTGGCAATAGAATTGCCGCTGTAGAGGCCGATTGGCGGCTTGAGAAAGATTAGGCGCTTGAGCATATAGGGCGGCACACCAAGAGCAGCTTTGAGCTTGAATGGAATAGGATAGAAAGCTTTCTTAAGTTGATTGCTAAGCACCAGTTCTTCGATATCGGTAGCTGGAACACCTGCACAGTAAAGGCTTCCTACTAGCGCCCCGACACTGCTGCCTACCAGAAAATCAACATGTATCTTTTCTCTCTCGAATACTTTTAAGACGCCGATATGTGCAGCGCCTCTGGCACCACCACCGGCTAAAATTAGAGCTAGCCTTGGGTTTTTGACCTCGTTGAGTAAATTTCCGCTCTCAACAGGCAAGCTTGGTTGGTAGATAGACTGACCTTCGCCAGAGGAAGGGACCGTGTCAACGGCAACTGTGGGAGCGGCGGCTTTTGTTGGCGCGGCGGCCGTCGTGCCCGTGGTCGGCTGGGCTAACACCGGCAGGCAATGGCTACAGAAGAGCCAGCTATTTGAGACAATTGCCAGGGCTGTTAGATAAATTTTGATTTTATTTGTCATAGGTTGGCACAAACATCCTCTTATGACATTTTTCTGCTAGATTCATTCTTGTTTCGTCTAGACCTGCTCGCCTCTACTTTGTTCCAATATTTATGTCTACTTATAAGGATTGCCCATGCCTGAGCCTGAAGCCAGTAACCCTGATAGCGATTTGAGCCCGGCGCAGATTGCCCAGGTGCTACGTTTGAAGGCCTTAGCTGATCAATGCTTCGGTCCGGTGGTAGTGGTGAGCCGTGGCCAGCGATATTCGTTTGTTGATCGCATTTCAGCTTTCCATGAAGGTCAAAAATTGTTGGCTAAAGATCGAGTATTGGCCTATGTCTTGCTTGAATATCTCAACGCATCTATTGCTGCCAGCAAACTACCGGTGGTGCTTGCTGACGGAACAACTTTTGAAGATGACGGTGCGGCAATTAACTTTATTGGTCAGTCGGAGCCGCCAATTGAGCTTGAGACCGAGATTTTAGAGCTTGTTCAAGCCAAGCAAAAGAATGCGCGCCTCTATCAATATGGTGTTTCTATTTTTAGAGGTACGGCCGCACCTAAGAACTTCTCTCAGGCTAAAGAGTTGTGGCGTAAGCGGGCTGAGCTTGGCGATCTTGATTCGCAGTTTGCTATTGGTGACATTCTCTTTAACGATAAAGAGTACGATGAAGCTGTGAAGTGGTTAGAAATGGCTGCTGGTGTAGGTCATACCGATGCCACTTTTGCCTTGGGGCTCTGTTATTTAGATGGCCTGGGTGTTGAACAGAATCTTGAGAGAGCTTCGGGCTGCGCTTTGCTGGCTGCAGAGAAAGGCCACGCTCATGCTCAATATACTATCGGCATCACTGAAAAGGATCCGCTGGAAAAAAGGCGCTGGTTAGAAATGAGCGCGGCTCAAGGTTTTGCTCCGGCCAAGAAAGCTCTGGCTGAGATATAGGCTCAGTTATTTATATAGCCTAGAAGATTATAACTAGATGAGTCATTACTGACTGGTTTCTTTCATTGTCTTAACTAGTCTAATACTGCCGTCTGTTTCAACACAGAAAATCCAGTTGGCTGTGGCGATATATTCGGGCAATTGGGGCTGGCGCAAGAGCACGTGAAAGACGTCTGTGTCTTCTGGTTCGTCGTCTAAAATTGCTGAATGGCAGCCCCCTTGGAGATGGGCATCGTTAGGCAAATCGCCGCGCTTTGGCCAGGACAGCACTGAGCGGTGCATCTGCCTTGTTTGCAGGATTTTATGGTCGCTGTTCGATACCAGGTAGCGCACGTCACCGCCGAGCAGAAATACGCCAGGTTCAGTGGTGCCAGGAAATTGGTAAACCCAGTAGGTGTTCTTGTCGTCTTGGTTGGGGATAGCTGCATAGTTCATCAGCGGCCCCGTACTTTTCAATTTTGATTGGCAGACGCTCAGGGCTTTGGCCCGTCTGAAAAACTCTGCTTTATCGAGTTTGAAAATATCGTATGACTTTACCTCGGCCGGTTTGTCTGGTTTGAGTGTGACTTCGTAGGCAATGAGAAAACTTTCGCCATCATCGCCCATGGAGCCAAAGGCGACATGCCAAATATCGTGCTCGGGATAGGCTACAAAGAATTTGAAGCTTGCGGCATTTTTGACCTGCGCGAGCAGGGCGTCGGTTGCCTGTGAGCAAGCTTTGTCGTATTCGTAGAGGTCTTTGCCTCTCTTTGTAATTTGACTGAGAACCAGCGCATTGGGTGGCTTAATTGTTCCAGCGGGCGCCGGCACCTCGGGCTGGCCTTGAGCCCTTACCGGGGGCGCAAAAGGCAAAGTCTGGGCTTGTCCAAATGCTACGCAGAAGAGCGATGCCAGCAACTTGGTGGATGTTCTTGCTAGTTTCTTCATCGATTTTCCTATGGATGCCTTAGTAGACAGTGTAGTGCAGAAGGTATAGAGATGCGTATGGATATTTAATCTAATCGCATGAACTTTTTTGTTTGGCAGAACGTATCTAATTGTATGGACACACAGAGGAAACGCTTCATTGTTAGGTGGTTTTGTCTTCGGCTATTAGCTCTAGCACTGCTTTGCTGCACTAATTTTGTGGTGTTCAGTCAAAGTGCCACGGCTCAAGAGGGAAATCTTCAGACAAATCTTTCCTCAGACCCGCCGACGCGGCTACCTCGCCCTGGTCGCGGTCATGGTCGGTACATGCGAGAAGATAATCTGCGACTGGAAGAAGCTAGCACTCCGCTAAGTCGTCCGACAGGTCTTCCTTTTGACGGTCGTCCATTTACTCTTGGTGTTGAGCATAAGCAGGTAGTTCCAGTTAACCTCAATGGCTCTTCTGTCGTCGATTCCGCTGCTCCTCTAAAAGCACAACAGGGTCTTTTCGATAAGCCGGTAACTTCTATGTTTGCCTTGCAAGACTCTCGCAATCTATTGAATAACCCTGTTCTGAACGCTAATCTGCAAAACCGGTCGGCGGAAATGCCAGTTCTTTCAGTGCAACTGCTTTCAAACTTCGATGTGGAGTTAATTGTCGACTCTTCTTTATCGATGCGTAGGCGTGACTGCCCTAATTTCTTGTCGCGTTGGGAATGGTGCGGCATGCAAACAAAGGAGCTATCTAGGGATTTAGCTCCTTTCGTTGTTAAAGGTCTTACACTGACTGAGTTTGCATCTGACTATCAGGTTTATCCAAACTCTAAGCCAGAGCGCATTAATCAGTTGTTTGAAAACCCTGACTTTATGTGGGGCACGAAGTTAGCTGAACCCTTGCAAGACAGGCTTAGCAATTTCTTTGCCAGACGCCGCTCGGGTTCTAAGCCCATGCTAATTGCGGTGATAACCGATGGTGTGCCCACTCCCAAGTATGAGCCGATGTTGGTAATTCAAACTTTGGTCAACGCCACTAAGAAGATGCGTGATGCCGGTGAAGTGACTGTGGTGTTTTTCCAGATAGGCGGTTCTGATGAAAAGGGTAGACGCTTTTTAAGTGAGCTTGATTACAATCTGGTCAAGTATGGTGCCCGGTTTGACATAGTTCGCACCGTCTCTTTTGAGCATCTGCAGAAAGTAGGCTTGTCGCAGGCTCTGGTGCAAACAGTACAAGACTTTGCTGTGCAGAGTAAGAATCGGAAGAATCGGGACGGTAATGGCAAGAATGACGAGTAGATTATGTAGGCTGTGCTCAGAGCTGCGTTCTTAATTCGTTTAAGGCAGCCAGCTCAGCGCTATAATTCGATTGCAGCGTATCTGGTAACTTGCCGATCCTATCTATCAAGGTTCCGATGGTACTTGGTGACTGGCCCCCAGGATATTTTCTGGCTATTTCAATTATTTGGCGAATGTAATTGCGCGTCTTATCATGATCGCCCTGTTTAATGCTGATCTTAATGAGCGCCTCCAGCGGCATTACTACTGAAGAGCGGTCCTCGCCCAGATTTTGATTTAGTATTTGAAATGAATTTTGGGCAGTCTCTTCGCATTCGCTCAACATGTTCAAATCAAAATACACATGGCTTGTGGATGCGAGGCAAACTCCGGCTGCGAACGCTCCAAGGTCTGCAAAAACACAAAGGTTCATAGCTCTAGTATATTCAAGAAGAGCCTTTTCCGGTTGCCCGGCTCTGGCATACGTTGAGCCTAAGGCAGTCAACGTCTCGAATCGATCTCTTGCATCGCCGCTTTTTTCTGCAACTTCATTGGCCTTTTGAAGCGTTTTTAAGCCTTGTTGATAGTCACCGGCCTCAATTAGACTGGCTGAGGTATTAAGTAATTGCTTTAGTTTCTGTGACACCACTTCATCCCAACCAACTTGTGCGAACGACTGAACTTATTGCTTGCATTGACCCTTAAGCGAGTTCAAGCGTTTGTTCGCGTCGGGGCTGTTTACCCGATTGCTAATTTCCAACATTCTTTCCACGCAGGCCTTTTCCGGTAGCGTTTTGAAAATCTCTTTTTCTAACTGCTGAGCTAAAGCGTCTTCTTTTGTAGCGAGCAAAACTTCGTAGTATTCGAGGGCGCGACGTAAGTAAATATGCCTCTTATCATAAGGCACGAGCTTGTTGCCGCGTATGTATTCCAATTCATCTGGAACAAGTTTTGCTTCTGCAACAGCTGTATCATGCGCTTCTTTGTACTTTTTTTGCGCCACCATCTGGCTAAATTCTTCCGGCTCGAACAAGGCAGCCCTTGTATCTTCAGCGGCTAAAACACTTTGAGCTGATATGAAACATACAAAAACGGCAACTATCTTTTTAAGCATATGTTACTTCTTCGCTGACGACGCGATTATACCAGCATACCCAAAAACCTATCTGAAAGTCTAAATTCTAAGGTGATTACTCAATCTTAGTATTTGAGGGACGGCAACGATTTGCGAAAAAAATTGGGGCATTTCGTTCCTCGTAGCATGCCTAAGGCCGCTACGGGAGCATGCTCTTCCAACTTATTTCGATTTACTCTGGGCTTTGATCTTCAGTTGATTTGCTTCTTTGTTTTTCTTAAGCGTCTTCAAGACAGAGGCATAGTTTGCCACCAAAACATCTAGCTCTTGCAAAGAGTGGTATTTGCTTCTAATAGCCATTGCTTGTTTATAATAGCTCTCTGCCTCAGCGTACCGTCCTTGTGCAAACTTTAGGTCTCCAATTGCAGCAAGCGCCACGCCTGCGCAATCATGTTCTGGACCCCAGCTAGCTTTAACTCTGGACAAGGCATCCAATAGAGTGGACTGAGCTTTTGTAAAGTCACTCTGCCTAGTGTAGACACTTCCCAATGCCACCATTATGATGGCGGTATCTTTGTCTAACATCTTTCGGTTCAGGTTTGTAATGGCAATATTATTGTCATCAGTTCCTCGAAGAAGAACGTTATTTCGAATTTTCCATGCATCTTTATAGCTTTCCGCGGCTTCGGTGAGCTTATTTTGCTGAGTATAGATATCACCTAGGTTTCTCAAAGCCCAACTTAACGGCAAATCTCTTTTCGAGCTTTTAAACTTTTCGATCGCTTCAAGATACTTGTTTTCGGCGCTTGCCTGATCTCCGTCTCTCTGAGCTTCTTGGGCTTGAGACGCTTCTTCATCACCGCCAAGATCCTCTGCAATTACTGCTGTCCAAGGTAGCGTAACATTTGCCAGTACCAGAAGGCATAGCGGTAAGATTCGTCTCTTTTTCCGCATTGCAGAGCCAGCATATGCTCCTATCTTATGTTGAAACAGTTTTTGCATGCTTAAAAAACTCATAGCGGACCTTGTCACTTCACCAATACCCTTATTCTTTAACATGTCATTCATTGCTGTAAATCATCTGGCTTTAGTAGCCCAGGTTTAGCTCTTGAGCCTGGGCTGTGAGTGCGTCCATTGCCTGATTCTGCTTCGTGATTCGTCGGCTTTTGTATAAGAGCAAGTCTTCATATTTAACCCGCCTAAATCTGCCGACAGTGTGATGTGGAATTCCGCCGGACTGCCGAAGGGCTAATGTCTATCTCTTGATCGTTGTTGACCTTTAAAGTAAATGAGGACTTGCAGGGCGAATTCTGCCCCGAAAGCAAGTTTGTCAGTTTGGGCAAGCTAATCTTTGCCAGCTCAACTTCCGCGATACTGGGCAAAAATGCTTCTTCTTCTGTCCTGGTCACAATGTTGCTCCTTCCGCATCTGCTGCCAGCATACCGTCTAGTCGAAATAGTCGCAATGTTCGAATTATTCGAAATTCGGTAATTGACCCTAGCCGCCTACCCACTCCACCGACCGAATCATATCCAATTTGAATTCATGGCAGTTTCATAGAGCCAGTTAAGAACAGGGCCTACTCCTTACCTTGAAAAACTTTGATCAGAGCATCTGCCAACTCGTCCATAAAATAGTAATCTTGAGCACCACAGTAGCGTTTGACCGTTCCCCCGAACTGGCTTTTGAAATTGGAGAAGCGGCCATAGGGATGGCTTGGTGAGCAGAATTGATCAAAGCCGTAGAAGTCATATTGCGTGCAGCCAGCTGCTTTTGCTCGCTGAATAGCTTCCCACTGTAGAGCGTAACCGCTCATCAAGTTGCGCTTGGTGTTGGTGATGCCACCATATAAATAAGTGCTGGTTTTGCCGAAAGTTATTTGCACTAGACCACCTAAAATTTCGCCCTCATGCTCAGCTATAAGAAGCTCTGCCAGCTTGTTTGGTAGCAGTGAATTAGCTAGCTCGACAAAGAATGCCGCTGGTTCGGCTTGAAAATGATCGCGCCTTGCTGTGATATTTAGAATAGGGTAAAAGATATCAGTCATTTCACTTCGGGTGCCACTGCGCACGGTGACACCTTTGCGCTGTGAGAGGCGAATGTTATAGCGGCCTTTGGGTTTCATTTGGGCCATAATCTCTTCAAGCGAACAAGTTAAATCAAGGCAGAGAGTCTCTTTCGGCACGAGATCTATGGGCGCGCGACCAAATTCTAAGAGCAAATCTGGTGGTGATGGCGGCAGAAGCGGTTCTATTCTTAAGCCAATAAGGCCGTCTTCTTTCGCCAGGCGCTCACAGTTGCTGATGAGCAGGCCGAGGCATTGCCGGGCCAGTTCTTTATTTTCCCAGGGCAGTATCGGTCCGTGAGGGGCGACTAAAAATCCGGGATTGCTATCGGCTGCATAGTACAGCAAGCAGCCGGCCACGAGGTTCTCACCCTGGAAGATACCTAGGCGATAATGTTTCAGCCCCTGGGCGTGCTTGAACTGCGCCCACTCTATGCTTTGCATAAAGCCGCTGGCTGGATTTTCTGCCACTAAGTTATTCCATGGCCTCGAGCTAGGGGTTTCTAGCTCGAGGCCTTCAAGAAGGCGCAGCTCAAGGCTTTCCATCTAGCTAGCTTTGGAAATTGGCTAGAAGCTTATTGATAGCCGCGGTCTCAGCTGGCATGGCGTTGAGCTCAGCTTGCACCGAATCAACTCGTTTCTGCGCTCTGTTGATTTGATTGCCTAGTCGTCTTATTGCTTCCGCTCTCGGTATTTGCTTCGTGCCGAACTGCACCATATCTTGGCCCTGGTCTTGGCTTTGGTTCTGACCTTGAGCTTGATTTTGGCTTTGCAGATTGTTTAAGCGCGTAGTCATTTTTTGTACATGACCTTGAGCTTCTTGCAATTCTTGATTTAGACTATCTATGTTTGAGCTACTGTCTTTGGCCAGGCTGGCTAAGTAAGTGGCTATGATTGGTGTCAATTCCTTTGGATATGGTTCGTTTAATTTGGTCATGCCTAGGTCTTTGTACCAGTGGTGCCCGTCTGTATAGACAAGCTCACCATCGGCCTTTTTCATGATCACAAACTTGCCACTGGCATCCCCCCAGGCACTGCTAAACAGTTCAAAGGCACCGGCTACTGGTGGCTCTTGTGGCTCGGGTGGCCGCTCTTGTGGGTCAACAAAGTTTTGCTCGGCTTTTTCTAAAAGCATTGCTGTGTTCTGCATGTTTTGAACTTCGGAGGCATCTCTTTGACCGTTAAAGCCATTGCCTTGATCGTTGCCACTATCGTTCGAGTTGCTGTCGTCAGAACTATTATCGCCTGATGAACTATTTGCACTCTGTGAGGCGCGTCTCAATCCTGTGGCTTGTTGTTTTAGTTCCGATGAAATGTGCCAGATTAAAGTGGGATTGTTGTACAGCGAAATTATTGTCTTGCCACTTTGCTGATCAATTAGATCTGAGCTATTTGAAGTTACTCGCAAATAAGCGCTGTCTGTGATTGGCATTACAGTTACACCGCTGGGCAATACATCAACGTCTGGGCCAAGTCTGTATGCCGATTGCAGCAAGTTGCTGCTCACTGACTTGGTGGCATTATCACTATCTGTCTCTTATACACATCTGACGCTGCCGACGAATAGAGAGGTGTAGATCTCGGTGGTCGCCGTATCAT
>CAJXZK010000001.1 GCA_913063055.1 uncultured bacterium | reverse complement strand
ATGATACGGCGACCACCGAGATCTACACCTCTCTATTCGTCGGCAGCGTCAGATGTGTATAAGAGACAGAGATTGTAGTTTGCTTGAAGGTGTTGGCTGCCTGGGCTGTCGGTGCAGTGATCATGGTCATTGTTGGTAGATACCCCTGCTGAAATGCTCTTTAAGGTGATCATTCACAGTACGTGGAACGAATTGCGATACGTCTCCGCCCATGCGGGCGATTTCTTTCACAGTTGAGGAGCTAATAAAAGAATACTCGGCTTTTGTCATCAGAAAAATAGTTTCTAGTTCAGGTAGAAGTTGCTTATTTGCTTGGGCCATACCTAGTTCTGCTTCGAAGTCGGAAATGGCTCGTAGGCCGCGAATGAGAATAGTTACCCCATTATCCTTCGCATAATTAACTGTCAGTCCTTGAAACTCTCCTACTGTGACTCCTTTGAGGTCTTTTACTACTTCCGTAATAAGGCTCTTTCGCACATCCACTGGCAATAAGGGAGATTTTCCCGGATTACCAACCACCGCCATAATCACTTCATCGAAGAGTTTGCTCGCTCGCTGAACGATATCTAAGTGGCCCAAGGTCATAGGATCAAACGAACCTGGATAGATTGCTCTAACCAACCCGATTGCTCCTCCTTTCTTTCCGCTATTTGCGGTCATTCAGTAGTTCCAAGTGTGGATGCCCCGAGGACGCCAGTCCAAAGAGACCTTGTCAACGGAACGATAATAACACGACCATCCTTGAAAACCCACTATGTAAATGGATAAGTTGCTAATGTTCAGGGGATTTACCGGTGGTAGCAGGCGCATATACAGCGGGCCTTGCAGGGGATATGTGTTGGCCGTTTCAGTGTCTTGGGCCAGTTTTTGTTTAGCCCAATACTTCGCTCGAAGTGGCCTGGCTATCCTTTACATTTTCGCTGTCGGCTTTGGTTTCTGTTTTGCCGCTAGTGCTGGCAGTATTGCCCGCATTATTCCCTACGCTATTGGCCCCGTTGCCGTTTTCGCTATCTGAACCGACTCGGGCAAGTTTGACGGCTGGATCTATATAAAAAGGAATAAAGAAGCTGAAGGTTGATCCTTCACCCAAAGATGAACTGACTGTAATGCGGCCTTCGTGTTTTTCTAGAATTTTGGTGACGATGGTTAAGCCCAGGCCGGTGCCCTTAATAGTGTGGACTTTCTTCTCCACCCTGAAGAAGCGGTCAAAGATATGCTCTAGAGAGTCTTCGGGAATGCCGATGCCGGTGTCTTTAATATGTACGGCAATTTCTTTGTCGGTTACGCCAAGAATCACCGAGACTTTTCCGCCTTCAGGAGTGTATTTGATACCGTTGGAGATCAAGTTGATGATTACTCGTTCAATTGATTCTTGGTTAAGTATGGCCAGCGGCATATTTGGATAAGGCACTAGTTCAAGCTCAATGCCGCGGTCGCGGGCCATGAGGTTGAGTGAGCGCACGGCCGATTCACAGGCGCGGTGAATGTCCATTGGCACCATTTCCATATCGCGCTCGGCTTCTTCAAACTTAGAGAGTTCGAGCACGTCATTGACCAGGTGCATCAAGCGGTCTGCTTCGTTGTCGATGATTTCGAGAAATTCTCTGTGAATTTCGGGATCGAGTTTTTCGCCGTGGTTGCAGAGTGTATCTACATAGCTCTTAATGGATGTAATTGGTGTACGCAGTTCGTGGCTGACATTGCTCATGAACTCTGCTTTCATGCGCTCTAGTTCAGCTTGCTTTGTGTTGTCTTGCATGATCATTACCGAGCCAAGAAATTCTTTGTTGAGAATAATTGGGGCAATGTGCAGACGCACTGTGAGCTCACCTAATTGAATTTGTTCGACGATAGGCTCTAAGGCACCAGGGGCAATAGTGGTATCAGTGAAGGCTTGCACTACCTGACAAATTTGTGGTTGGTCGGGCCCTTCAGTGCAAACGACAAGTGGCTTGCCCACAAGGTCTTTGGCATCTTTGTCGAAAATTTCAGTGGCGGCGCGGTTAACAATTTGTACTTTGTTATCGCGATCGCACACCACAACTCCGTCGGCGATCGACATCAGAACTAGTTCTAGCTTGTTGCGTTCAGAAATAAATTTGTTACGCTCAGCCATCAAGCTGTCGACGTTCTGTTTATCGTAGAGCTGCAGTCGATTAGACATGTAGTTAAAGGCGTTGACGAGCTGGTCGATTTCTTTGCCAGCGCGTTGCACTTTAATCACGTGGCCGAAGTGCCCTGCGGCAATCTGGCTAGCGCCCTGGGATAGAGTACGCAGTGGTCCATTAATCAAGGCGTAGTTGGCCCAGACACCAAGGGCACCGAGAGCACCGACTAGACAGAAAATGTTGATCAAGAAATTAGTGGTTTCTTGTTGTGTGCCAAGAATCGTAAAGGCTTCGCTGTCGAGGCCAACCCAGCAAAGACCAAGATCTTTGTTGTTTTTGCGCATCGGCACGACAAAGTGAGTAATGGCGCGATAGCCTTTGGGGCTGAGCTTTTGGCCCGGAACGATAAAGTTTTCGGGATTGGTTTTGTAGTCTTTGTAATAGGGATAGATGTTTTTTAAATCTTGAGGCGAATTGGGATTTAGCAAAATATTGCCGGCCATATCCTCATATATAACGTAGGCGATTGCTCTAATTTTGCCGCGCTGAGTAAGAATGTAATATTTCAAACTCTTCAAATCGCCAGAGTTTGTCAGGGCTTCAGCACCGCCCCGAGCAAGTGCTTGAGCAAAGCCCATGCCAAATTGCTCAACAGAGTCGTTAATTGATTCTTGTGCTCGCTGTAGCCAGAATCGGGCGGTGAAGGTTACCAGAGCAGCAATGCAAGCCAGGCCCATGAAGAGTAGCTGCTTTTGTGCCGGTACTTTGGCCCAGAGCACTCTCATCTTTGTAATTGTCTTGGTGGCCTTATTCATTAGAACCGCTTACTTATAAGTATTAGAACTAGTGCAATTGTAGCCAAAACCGGCAATTTAGCTAGAGAGAGTGACTTTATGGGCAAAAGGGTTGGTTTAAAGTGTGGTTGTCAAGGGAATAGTGGTTTTGGGGCTGATTAGATACTGGGGCTTGGAGAGAGGGTGCAGGGTCAATCGTAATTAGATGAAAATTGCGGGAGATTTGACCTTGACTAGAAAAGTGATTGCTGGCGATGAAGTTTTGTTGAGCGGATGCAATGCATTCGCTGTTTCTGCTGTTTGCGAAAGAGAAATGGTTGGCGGCAGCGAGAAGAGCGAGATTAACGCTAGCTCTAGCCCCCGCATTTCCCGCTCTGGCATGCGGCCGGTGATTTCGTTAGCTGATGGTGTCGGACCGAATGGTCTGCCCGGAGCCGATCAGTTAGTGCGATCCCATATGAGTCTGGTGAAACAGATTGCCCGGAAATACAGTCAGTATCAACCTGATAGTTTTGAAGATTTAGTACAGGTGGGCTCAATTGGCTTGCTCAAGGCCATTAAGTATTACGACCCCATGCGCACACGCTCGGCAAGTTTCCGCACTTTGGCCACTTGCTATGTGCGCGGCGAGATTCGCCACTATTTGCGCGATCACTGTTCACTAGTGCAGGTGCCCCGTCGCCTCACTGAGATGAATGCCCAGTTGAGCCAGCTTGAAGAGCGCCTTACTAAGACCCTTGATCGTGCGCCCACCGTGGCCGAGTTGGCACAGCATTCCGGTTTTTCTGTTGAAGATATTCTAGAAGCGCAGCAGTCATGGGAAGCCCGCCTGCACTACGATTCACTTGATTCTGGCGCTGATGAAGAAGAGCGAGATGATCGTCGCTCGCTTTGTGACGTTGTTCCAGACAAGCGTTGCCAAGATATGTTTAGTGCTTCAGAAGAGCGAGAAGTAATTGTTCAGGCTCTAAAGCGGCTTGGTGACAGAACAAGACAGATTGTTGAGTTTGTTTTCTTCTATGACCTTTCGCAAAAGGAAACAGCCTATGTTCTTGGTTTGTCTGAAATGGGTGTATCTAGAGCTGTTCACAGTGGTTTGAAGCGCTTGAAAGAGATCATTGGCAGTGAAATTCGCTAGGGTTTGATTGGCTTATTGAGCCGATTTGATTAAATTCTTGATTTCTTCGCCAAGGGTTGTTGACAATCGGTTAATCTCTGCTAACATTCTCCACTTGTGGCCTATGCTGCGAGTATTACTGCTTTTTATTGATGAGGGCTTACCTCATGTCCTTCTTACCAGACGAACTACCAGTCGCTCTAGACAAGCTAGAAGATCACCTCCGGGCGATCTTGAAAATCAAGATTCGTGAGTTCGTTCATCTCAACCCGATTTTCAATTGCATCCCGTCTATTGATGTTGATGTTTACAACCGCGCTTTGGCCGATACTGCCGCCAATGCAGCTCAAGAACAAGCGTTGCAGACAGTTATTCCAGTTCACCCAGCTATGCAGCTTAAGAACGACGGCCAGGCCGCTCAGCCCATCATTGCTCTGCCTGAAGGCAAGCCACAGACTTCGCTTGAGCCGATTAGCCGCAGTCAGTTCCGCCAGAATATTCTTGGTAATGGCCAGGTCTCTTCTCGTCCGCCGGCTGAAGTTACACCCCCAGTGCCGCTCGCGAGCAAATCGTTCTTTGCTGGCTTCGATGTTGAGTGTCCCAATCAAAGCCGTCAACTGCCAACCCGGCGCCGTTACAGCCGCCGCTCGATAGTTTAAAGCTCTAATTCTAAGTTCTCAAAGTGTCAGAAATTCTTCGAAATTTCTGACACTTTTTGCACCATATTTAGTATTGTCTTTGGCCTTTTTTGTGGGCTAAAAGTCGCCGTCAGCCACTTGTAGACAGGTTATGCCTTCGTCTCGCCACATGGCCACAACCGAGTTGCGATCATCGAAAGACAAAATTGGATGGTAACCTTTGGCACGAATGCGCTCTAACAGCTCACGTTTGACGATAGTGTCTGCGCGCATATCGCCTTCTTTGCGCAAATAGAGCAAGCGGGGCGCAAACCAGAGATCATGCTCTTTTAGCCAGTTCTCTGTAACTTTTCGCAAGCTGCTGTTGCGAGCTGAGACATAAATAATGGGATATGAAGCCTGGGCTAAGGCGGTTATCACTTTGGCTACCGGTTCATGCAGCGTGTCTAGGGCGGCCATTTCTGGCGATAGAAACGACTTCCAGTCTTTTACTTCACCGTCTAAGAAGTGCCGGCGATGCTCGCAGTCAGCCAGCGTTCCGTCAATATCAACCAATACGCAGTCATTAGCCAAGTAGATATTAGCTCGAAGTCTAATTTTTAGTTTTAACTGGTCGGGACGAGAGGAATCGAACCTCCGGCCTCACCCACCCCAAAGGTGCGCGCTACCCCTGCGCTACGTCCCGGTATCTTTTGAAAGAGATGGGGGCAATTATACCGCAGACTATATTTCCTGTAATTGTCAGGGCCGCATTTGACCATTTGCAGAGGCAATCACTGCTAAAATCCCTTAATAACTTATGACTTTCATCTGAACTGCTATTTCAACCAATAGGTGAACCGATAGCTCAAGTCTCAAGTTATTGCCAAGATTTTGAACCTACGACCCATGGAGACCATCCCTACCCAGTGCAAATTGACGTAGCCCACCTATTTCCTTTCGAGCTGGATGAGTTTCAGCTTCTAGCGATGAAACACCTAGAGGAAGGCAAGAGCGTAGTTGTTTGCGCGCCGACCGGTTCAGGAAAAACAGTCATAGCGGAATATGCTGTCGAGATGGCGCTGATGTCAAACAAGCGTTGCTATTACACAACGCCGCTTAAAGCTCTATCTAACCAGAAGCTCTATGACTTGAAGCAAAAGTACGGGGATGAAAAAGTTGGTTTACTCACTGGTGATCTTTCGGTCAACCGTGATGCTCCTGTTGTTGTAATGACTACTGAAGTTTTTCGCAACATGTTGTATGGCACCATTCTTGGTGACGTTAGTCGCAACTTGCGCGATGTTGCCTTTGTTGTCTTAGATGAATGTCATTACATGAATGATGCTGATCGGGGCACGGTTTGGGAAGAATCGATTATTTATGCTCCGAAAGATATTCAGCTTGTTGGTCTTTCGGCAACAGTAGCGAACGCTCAAGAGCTTACTACCTGGATCGACGAAACCCATGGACCGACCGAACTTGTCGTTTCTGACTTCAGGCCAGTGCCACTGCGCTTCCACTACTTTGGTGAACGCAAGATCTATCCGCTATTGGCACCCGGTGGAGCGGTAAATTCTTTCCTCAAATCACGTTTTGGCAGAAAGAAACCACAGCATAGTGGCTCTGATAAACGCAGACGTCCTATGGGCGGCTTGTACACCCACCCTGGTGATGTGCTGGGCTCACTTTCTGCGCGCAATATGCTGCCGGCTATTTATTTCTTGTTCTCTCGCCGTGGCTGCGAAGAAGCAATGAAAATGGCTCGGGGCATTCCTTTGCTCCATGCTGATGAACAGAAAGAATTAAAGCGTCAAGTAGAAGAGTTTACTAAAGACAATCCGAACTTGGCTAACCATCCGCATATTCCATATTTGTTGGAAGGCATGTCGGTGCACCATGCTGGCATGTTGCCGAGCTGGAAAGGCATGATTGAAAAGCTCTTCCAAAAAGGCTTGCTCAAAGTAGTCTTTGCTACCGAGACACTGGCTGCCGGTATCAACATGCCGGCGCGATCAACAGTTATTGCTTCCATTCACAAGCGTTCAGACGAAGGGCATAGACAGCTTACAGCTTCCGAGTTCTTGCAGATGTCTGGCCGGGCTGGTCGACGCGGTATGGATGAAGTCGGTCACGTTGTCGTTTTGCACAATCCCTTTGAGAGTGTGGATGAAGCGGCTAAGCTGGCGACATCTGGTGCTGACCCGCTTTCTAGTCGATTCACTCCTTCTTATGGCATGGTCTTGAATCTACTTGAGCGGCACACCATTGATGATGCACGTGAATTGATCGAACGAAGCTTTGGTCAGTTCTTGGTCAATCAGCAATTAGAACCAGCCTATACCCAGAAAATGGCTTGGGAAACTGAACTGCAGAAGTTGACTGCACCGCTTTGCCCCGCTGAGCTTGGCGATTTGCCGCTTTATGCCAAGCGTCTTGAGACTATTCGCTCGAAGCACAAACAGCTAAAAGCAACCGAGAAAGGTCTTAAACCATCGGCTATTAAACCTGGCTCTCCGGCTATTATCGCTTTGGCCGAAACCCGTGCTGAGATTCAAGTACTCTTGAAAGAAGCTTATGCCATGCCCTGTCATGGCTGCCCGGTGCAAAAGCCCTGTAGCACCCAAACCGAGCGCATCGAGCATTTGCAGAAGCGTATCAAAGATCTAGACAAACGCGTGCAGCGCGAAACCACGAAGTATTGGACGACCTTTGAAGCACTGGCAAATATCTTGCGCACTCTTGGTTATCTCGATGGCAATAAGCCAACCAAGCTTGGTCGTATGGCCGCTTCTATTCGCGGCTCGAACGAATTATTCTTGAGCGAAATTGCCATAAGCGGAATGTTCGATCTTTTGAAGCCTACCGAACTGGCTGCTCTTCTAACTGTTCTCATAGGTGATGAGCCTCGCGGTAATGAACAAATGCGTGTGCATGTCACGCACAATGTCGACCATGCCATCATCGAAATTGGCAAAATGGCCAAGAAAATTACGCGCTTACAGAAAGACTTTGACGTTGATATGCCAATTGAATTTGGCGCTCAGCTGGCTGGTCTTACTGAAATGTGGGCACAGGGAGCACCATGGGATCAAATCCGCATGTCTTCGCCACGAGATGAAGGCGATGTGGTCAGAGCAATCAGAAGAACACTCGATCTTTGTCGGCAGTTCATCAGAGCTTCAGACATGCCAGAGAAAGTTGTTGACCTCTGCAAGCAAGTAGAAGAGCTACTCAATAGAGACGAAGTAAAAGAAGATTTCTAATGGAAAATTCCTCTATCTCAGTTTTGGTTGATCATGATGGACACAAGTTTCAAGGCCGCCATATGATGGCGAGCTTGATTGGCTGTTCGACAGCGGCTTTGCTCGATGTCGCATTGCTGTTAGAGAATTTCTCTGCTGCGGCTGCTGCGGCTGGCGCCACTGTTATTGAATCTCGGCACCATGTCTTTCCTAATGGTGGCATGACGGCGGTACTGCTGCTTTCTGAGAGCCATGCGAGCATTCATACCTATCCTGAGAATGCTGCTTGCTTTGTTGATCTCTTCACCTGCGGATCGGCAGTTGATCAGTCAAAATTTAATCAGGTTTTGTCTGCTTATTTGAAGCCGACGCAAATTAATCAGAATGCTTTCACCCGTGGTCTGACTGCTGAATTGGTTGAGTTTGCTGCTTCTATATCAGAGTAGAATTGGTCTCTATTCTTTGTCGATTGTGTTTGTAGAATAAGTTCCCAGATCTAGCTTGTAGAACTTGTCTTTAGACTAGTTTCTTGCCTGCCAGCAAAGTTTTGATTGTATTTTCGTAGATAGCGCGATCTTCTTCTTTGAGGCTGTCAGCTCTTTTCTTTACTGAATTGACTGGCATGGCCATGCGCAGATTGCCTTCAAGCTTGGCTTTGTGTCTTTCTAAGAAGGCCCAGTAGAGCCTGGTTACTGGACAGTTCTTGGCTGGATCAAACTGACAACCTTTGCAGTAGTCGCTCATCTTGTTGATGTAGGCCGCTCCTGATATGTAGGGCTTGGTCGTCATCAAGCCGCCAACACTATAGGTGCCCATGGCCAGTACATTTGGCTCTACTACCCAGTCAAAGGCATCGAAGTAAGCCACCCAGAACCAATCGGTTAGCTCTCTTGGCGAAATATCGAGCAGAGTAGCGAGATTTGAAAGCACCATCAGGCGGGTGATGTGGTGACTATAAGCTTCATCCCAAACCGATTGAACCACCGTGTCGAGGCAGTTCAGACCAGATGTAGCTCCCCAGAAGGCTGGCGGTAGCGAGTTGTTCGCACCAAAATATGATGGGCAGGCTCCGCCATCTGGCTCATTAGCAGCCGGAGACTTGGGTTCGGCGAAGCACTTACCCGACCAAAGCTGGTAACCGCCATCGCCGGGATGTGATGCTACAGGTGGTGCCGGTGTAATTTCGCGAAAGCCATCAGTGACCAAATGGATTTTGTGCACAAATTCACGCCATCCTAAAACTTGCCTGATGAAGCCTTCTTGGCTTGGCAGCGGTAATTCAAGAGAGAGCACGTCCTGGATAATTTGCTTTGGTGTGAGCCTGTGTATATTTAAGATTGCTGAAATGCGTGAGTGAAACATGCCGCGATTTTCACTCGACATAGCATCCTCAAAGGGCCCAAAAAGGGGCAGGCAGTTCTCTCTGGCCCAGGCCCAGAGCCGCTCGCTATCTGATTTTGTGGCGGGTAAATTCTCCAGGTCGAGCTTGCCGGGATGCTTAGCCATGTGTTTGTTAATCAACTGACCGACTTCTTCAGTAATGTCGCTGACGGCAAAGCTGGGTAGTTGTGGTGGTAATGGATCGCCTTTCCATGGCAGCCGGTTTTCGCTATCGAAGCTGTACTTGCCTCCCCGTGGCTTTCCTCCTTCCATGAGAATGCCAGTGTTTTGCCTAACCCGTCGGTAAAAGGCATCCATGCGATAGCTGCCGTTTTTGTCTACGATTGCCTCTAAATCAGATAGGCTTGTGAGCCAGCCTTCATGTGCTGTCTGCATCAGCGCGCCGCTAGCTAGCAAAGGCTGCAAATCAACTCTAAGCTCACGCTCTGCTGGTTCCATAACCTCAATGGGTCCTAGCTCCCGAGCTAATTCTTCTAAGGCCGACCTGTATAGACCATTTTCATTGGTCACTACTTCATGGCGCACCGCCACGCCGCGCTCGGCTTGTTCGATGGCAAAGTGTCTCAGATTGGCTAGTATCAGTGCCAGTTTCTGCTTGTGATATGGCCTTCTGGCGGCCTTTCCTGGGTTTTCAATTAAGATAATGCCAAGGGTTTCTGGCTTCTCTCTGCTGAGCGGCCCGAGCTTGTCGCTGACCTGGTCGTAAGGCAGATAGAGCCAGCGTCTTTTATCTTTGCTTACACTACTTCTACCGTTCTTGCTATCTTTGAGCGGATTGACCTTGCTTAGTTGTTGTTTGAATAGGCTCGGCATTTTCTGTTGCTGCTTCCAGTCTGGTTGCTGAGTAGTGGTTTAGAACGGCTTTGAGTGAAGACTACTAACTAAAAGCGGTTTCAAAAAATGTCCGATTTTCGGCCGAAAATCGGACATTTTTGAAAGGGGCAAAACAAGGGTTCGTACTGTACTACCTTTGAAATTGTATCCAGCCCAACTGAAATTTTCCCCACAGAGTGGGTCTGTTTCTTTTTCAGAAGCCCCTAAGGCCGTGCGATATCGCTTAGCTCTATTTGGCTAAGTTCTATCTGGCTAAGTTCTAATTGTTAGTGCACTGCTTGTGGCAGCACTACGCCCCATTCGAAGTGGCGGCCGAGATCGTCGGCTGGTAGCCAATTAATGTAAAAACCAATAGGTTGCAGTTGCAGCAATTTCATTTCTTGTTCGGTGGCGTAGAAGCTTTGTTCATAGCCATCTGGAAATACTACATCAAGCATTTTGTTCCAGAGATGGAATTTGATCTGACCGCCTGATTTAGGCTCCATGGTCAAATAATTACCGTCGGCTGAGAAGATCATTTTGCCTTCTTTGCCAATCACAACCTGGCTTCTGTCGGGCAAAAGTTGAAATTCGCGGGCATCGCCTTTCTCTTTGAGAGTGGCATACTTAGCGCCGTTTGAAGATTCTTTGATTTGAGCTGAACGCTTGCCAAATGTAGTCTTGTAGCAAAGTTCGCCGTCATTCATGTCTAGTTTTAGATTCTTCAATTTAACATCGGGCTGAAGATTATCTAGGTAATATTCGCCACCATCTGTGGTGGTGAGTACGCGGCCATCAGAGAAGGTGAGAGTTTCGATTCTTCCTTTTAGACCATAGTTAACAGTAATGGTGCGTCCATCACTCAAAGAGAGAACAGCAAATGCAGGCTGCTTCTTGTTGTAGGTCAGACCTTTAGCGTGGGCTTGATCAACCCGCTGGAAAATTTGTTTTAGCTCAGCCACTTCTGTGGGCTGCTGGGCAACACTCGACGAGGCTTGTGGCTTATCCAGAACTCTTGTTTTAGCCTTGGCCATGGTGCTCTCCTTGATTCCTAGAAAGTGGGACTCGAAAGTGGAATGAATGTTTATCAGCTACTAATGTTATAGGTTATTAAGATACAACCTTCCGTATATAGTTGTCGACCGGTCCTTATATGTAGAGCTGCTTGGTTTTAATTTGCAGATTCAAACAGGCGCGCAATTTCGGGATTGCCTCATGAGCAAGCCTCAAAAATTTAGAGATTAAATCGATCGCCCGACCTTACTTTTATACCCGGCTGATAATTCCTTAACCAATTATCACAATGATGCTTTTAGCTCTCATTTGCCTAAATCAATTACCGGTTTTCACTGGTGTAATTGGGTCTGGGCTTCCCGCACCTGGAGCTTTTGGTAGTTTCGCTCTAAGCAGCAGTAGGGCATCGTTGATGGCGGCGATGCTTTTAGCAAAGCCTGATTCAAAGACTTTGCCTGAGGTGGAGCCGCCTTCTCTGGCTGCTATGCCTTCGGCGCAGGCTTCTTCTTTACCGCCATCGCCAGACTGCAAGAAATATTTGAGGGTGCCTGTAAGTGCCGCTGGCATTACCTGGGTGTCGGCTTCATAGGCCTGGGTGAAGGCTGCGCTGTTTGAAAATTTGCCCATGGCGTAGTCGGTGGCATGACCCACCTCGTGGCGGGTAACGTCTTCGGTGCGGTTGCTCTTATTCCACTTATTGTTGGTATCTCTAGTTTCCTCAGCAACCACTACAAGGTTGCGGCTGGGGCTGTAAGCGCCGTCCACTGCGTCCCAAGTAAGACCGGGAGGCCAGCCTCTAGGTTTTTGCCCTTTTAGCTCCGGTAGGGCATCGGTAATACGGCGGGTAGGTGTAACAACTGCCCCTTCGTGGCTCAGAATATCGCGCACTTCTGGCGACATTTTTGCGTAGGTATCGTTGACCTTGGTGACGAATTGCACCGAGGGTGGAACGATTATTTCTGGAGTAGCTATGTCGCCTGGCTGTGCACCAGGGGTAGTGGCGTCGTTTTTGCTGTCAGTTGATTTGTCTGTCGTTTTGTCAGTGGTTGTGCCAGTCGTTGTATCTGGTGCTTTGCCAGGAGACTGATCGCCTTGCTCGGGAGTTTTGTTACCATCGGTAATTGATTGCTTTCTCGGCTGCCCTTGCTTGTTTTCGCTAGCATCTTGCCAGGCAGGCACTAACTTGGTTTCGCCTTTTTTTATGCCACCTAAGTGTTTAAAGACATCGTCGTAGAGCTTGTCGCCCAGTTTGAATTCAACCTCAGCTTCGCCACTGAGATCACCTTCTTTTCCTTTGAGGTGGAGAACTATTGTTTCGTTCTCTTTTAGCTGTGCCACGCCAATCGGCGGTTCTTGGGCACTTTTGTCTGTGCTCGCCGGTAGGCGTACTTTGTCAGGTTCACCGGCTTTGCTTTCGCCTGTTTTATTGCCGCCACCAGCTTTATTGTCGCCAGTCTTGCCTTCGCCGCGCAAAATGTCCACAGAATTTAGCTGAGAACGGTTGGTTCCGTCCTCTTTTTTCGGCTCTAGCTTGTCGTTGCCGGATTGGTCATCCATAGATTAAGCCAGCTCTAGGCGATAGCCATAACATTGCCTACCTAATATAGCTGGCAAATGGCATTCTGGCGCTGGTGGACTTACGTATTTGTTGGCGCAAGTCTGCGAACTATTTGCTCACGTTTTTACAACTGGTTGAGAGCCTTTTGAGATTTAGACTTCTTGAGCTTCTGGTAGTTCTTGGAATTCGGGCAAGTCTTGAAAGTCAGTCAGTGCTGAGGCCGATTCACGCTCATGGGCGCGTGGTTGAGCTGGTGCGGGCGCTGGTTGAAAGGCCTCTTTTGCCAATTTTTCCAGTTCCAACACGACATCATCAATGGTCATGTTGTCGGTAATCAATTCAACTGCGTCCACAGCTCGCATCAGAGGTGAGACTGCGCGGTTGCAGTCGAGATAATCGCGCTCATTAATGGCCTTCAGCAGGGCTTCGAAATCTGGTGTTTCACCCTGGGCGGCTAATTCTTTTTGTCTGCGGCGGGCACGTTCTTCGGGGCTGGCGGTCAAGAACACCTTAAGGCCAGCGTCAGGCATCACTACTGTGCCAATATCGCGGCCGTCAATGACGCAAAAGCCTTCTCTAGCTAGCTCGCGCTGCTTCTCCACCAATACGGCTCGCACTTGACCTAAAGCGGCAATGCCAGCAGTTAGTTCAGACATCCGCTGGGTGCGGATTTCGCGGGTGATTTCTTGGCCGTCAACAAATACTCTGATTTTGCCGTCAGAGCTTTCATCTGCGGGCTTGAGCTGAATATTGCTCTTGCTGGCAAGAGCGGCAATGGCATCGCCATCGGTCAAAGGAATGTCGTTCTTCAAGGCCAGCCAGGTTGATGCTCGGTACATTGCACCAGTATCTATATATAGATAGCCCAAGTGGTCGGCTAACTTTCGCGCTACGGTTGATTTGCCGGCGCCTGCGGGTCCATCGATAGCTATTTGCAGCGCTTGAGGATGTCCCACTCTTCTCTCCGACTTATTTGTGTGAAGGTGCTCTAAAAAGGCTATAGATCCAGTCCAAGACTCCGCCGCTATGTCCAGCTTCGTGGGCTGCATTTGTTTGTGCCTCTTCCAGGGGTTGTCCGTCTTTAATGTACTTGATGATGTTTTGTACTTCGCCTTCTTCGGGGAAACGGTCGCTGGTTTTCTTGGAGAAGAGCAGTACTCCCTGGTCTTCGACTTCGAAGACTCCGCCTTCGGCAGGGACGAGTAAGCAGGTGTCGTTTGAATCTTTTTCTAGTTGTTCAGACAGTTTTACGGCTCTGTCGCGATATCCACATGAAGTGCAGTAAGTGATTTTGAAGCGTTTGTCTGCAGTTTCAGCCATGAACAAGTCCTCTGTTGGTGCTTTTCAGGTTTCCTCTAAGTCTATTGCCTATGGCGTTTTGCGGAATAAACGTTTGTACCATGGCAGGGCCAAGAATGCTTGGTATTGAGAGCGATGTTCTTTCAATGCTTGTTGGGCATAGGTGAGATCTTGTTTGAGTTCGCCTGTTTCTTTTGCGTTGACTTCAAGCAGGAGCATAGAACGTTGCATCTCTTGCATCAAGCGCAAATCGTCAAGGTGCATGCGACGCTGCTCTGCCAGTTCTTTTTGGGTGTTGGCTAGCTCTCTCAGTAATTTTTCGACTTCATCGGAGCGATCAATGACGATTGTGGCGTGCTCGATATCAGCATCGACAATGCCGTGTTTGTCAGTGCGTTCGCTTGTAGGCCTTACGGTCAGGCCGAAAGAGGCTAATTCTTTTTGTGCCATTTTGCCAGCAGACTGGAAAAACTTCTCAAAGGAGAACGGCTCACTGACTGAGGATGGCGATTCTACTGCGGAGTTTGGTGTAGCTGCCATTTTCTTCTCTTGCGATTTGGAGGCTGTTTTATTGGTCTCGGTTTGCTTGGCTGAACTCGAGGGTTCTGTAGAACTTGTTATTGGGCTGGCTTCAACGTCTTCGATATTGCTATCGCCAGTACTCGCATGGGTACTTGTGCCAACACTGCTGTTTTTATCTGTGTTTGCGCTCGTATTTGTATTTGTATTTGTATTTGTGCTTGTACCATCACGTCTGCTTGTTTCGCGACGGCTGTGTTTGATACGGAAGCCGGGTGGGGGAATGATGCGCCACTCGTCTACGCCATCGATGCGGACACGGCGAGCGCTCCAGCCTTCGGGGAGGTGATTGCCCCAGCGTCCAAGGATTGAACGCTCTACACCTCGAGTTGACCGGCCCAGCATGCTGGCCGCTTGTTCCACTGTGAGCCAAGGACGCGGCACTTCGTAAGACCAGCTGTCGGCATAATTCTCGACAATTTCGTCATCGTCATCATCGTCTTGATCTTCTTCCAGTTCTTCACTTTCGCGTTCTTCTTTTAGAGCGCGTGCCTGTTTGCTTTCTTGGGTCGCATCAGGTTTGACTGGGGAACTATCTTCAACTTGCACGTCGATGATTAGTTCGTGCTCTTCAGTGATTTGTCCGATTGAACCCAGACTGGTTGTCGTTGCTGTTTCTTTCATGCGCATCAGCCTTTGATTACTTGGCCAGTGTTTATTCTACTGTTCTCAAGAGGCTGTGTCTCGCTTCTTGACCTTTGTTGCGGGTTGATTTCTTTTAAGGCCAGCTTTTCAGCCGCTTTCATCACTCTTTTAGCGCTGCCTGTAAGCAAAGAGGGCGGGAATTAAATTCCCACCCTCGCGCAATATCGCTTATTTTTTCAGCAATTAGCCTACTTAAGCAGTCTGGCTTCAACCTTTTCCCAGTCAATGTTGCTGTAGAAAGCTTCAATGTACTTAGGACGGTCGGCTGGAACGTAGTCGAGCAAGAAAGCATGCTCCCAAACGTCCATTACTAGCAATGGCTGGAATCCAGCAATGTTGCCTTCTTCGTGCAAAGTGATCCAGTGGTTGGAAAGGGTTTTGGTGAAGGGGTCTTGGAACAAGACAGCCCAGCCAACACCGCGCATGGCGCCGACTTTGAAGAAGTCATTTTTCCAAACATCGATTGAAGAATAGGTTTCAGTGATCAATTTGCCGATAGCGCTTGATTCTTTTAGCTCAGAACCGCCTGGTTTGAGGTTGCCGAAGTAGTATTCGTGAAGTCTCATACCGTTGTATTCGAAGCCATAACGACGCTTCAATTCTGCGTATTCAAGCGAACCGCTCTTGCCAGCTTCTGTTAGTTCGATGATTTTTTCGTTTAGATCGTTTGTGTTCTTGACATAACCAGCATAGAGCTTGAAGTGAATTTCCAAAGTCTTGTCTGAAATGCCAGTCAAGCCCAACAGGTGTTTGAAATCCTGAACTGGGTATGGCTTATAAGTAATTTTTTGCTGAAGCATGAAGCTCTCCTATGCAGCGCAGTATTAAGTCTGGATGCGGATCTTGACTGCTATTCATACCATACCGTTTGTGATTATTGAGTGAATTTCATAAAATCTGCATTCTTCTCTAATTTTCTTGTCTTGAATCGGCTAAAAATCACAATACTGTACTTTAGGACCAGGCTGTGGACGCTTTTGTTTTTGTTGGCGCTATAGCACCACTGCTGGTGCCGAGCTGACGTGTTACAGCCAGTAGGGATGACGTCAAATAATCAAGAAAGGAACGGAACTAGGGAATTAAGTCAGCCAGACGTTTCTTAACCGACGGGCCACCTGCTGGTTTGGGGGTCTCGGCGCCTGCCTGACTGGGATTGTCTTGGGTGTTTTCTTGGGCTGCTCTTGCTGCCGCTTCAGCCTCTTCTTTCTTCCTGATTGGCGACATCTCGCCAGTATCGTAGGGCTGCAAGCTTCCTTGCTCAACCGTAAGGTTCTGACCAACGGGCATAGCCGGCAAGTTGTGGGCTGTTGCAGATGAACTTCCCTGGCGGTTGCGGCCAGATATTGCCTGATCGAGTTTTGAAGTCTTCGGCGCCTGATGCTCGCCGGTGCGGCTCTGCTGCACTATATTTTGACTAGTCGTTGATGTTGTGCCGGTGTTGTTAGCTGAAGCTGCTGGAGCCGGTGGAACCGCTGCTTGGTTTGTGGTTGAAACGGTTCCCTGCTGGGGCACTAGGTTTTGGCCGGTGGTTGTGGCCTGGGCAGCCGGTTGAGGTGCAACTGGTTGAGGTGCAACTGCTTGTGGAGCCGTTGTTCCTTGTTGCACTGGTAGGCTTTGAGCCTGAGCTTGAGCCGCTTGTGCTGCATTGGCAACAGGCAGGGCCGATGAAATAATGGCTGAACTCCAGCCTAGTTGCTTGAACGCCTCTTCTAAACTCGCTTTGCTCTTCCAGCAAATACCCAGCACAATTACAGCCTGTTCGGTTTTTAAAATGCCTTGAGCCATCAGGCTTGAGCAGTTCATGGCAATGCCGAGCAGATTTTGATCGATAGCGCCGGTCATCATCAGCATTTGACCCATTAAGTTGGTATCGCGAGAACCGACTTTGAGTGCTTCTTCGATGTCTGGAGGGCCGATTACGCCAGCCAGTTGTAAAAATTGATAGAGGGGAAGATTTGAGGTTTCGCGTGGGGGCGTTGGTTGCACCCGCTCTACCGCTTCTGCCAGTGAGAGTTTTTCAGTGTTTACTAGTTCTAAAACGCGGCCGCACTGAACTTTGCGCAGTTCGCCTTTGGTAACCATACTTTGAATAGCCAGGGCCGTTTGTAGTACGGTTTCACTAACCATGCCGTTTTTGACCAAAACTTGACCGATTGGTTGTTCGTTGACCAGGCCAAGCTCAACGGCTTGCATCAGTTTTTCTTCGTCTAAGAGTTTGGCCATGACAAGCAGTTCGCCTAAGCGCACTGTTTCATTGGCGAGATGCAGTGAGACACCAGTTTCGGCTAAGGTTTGCTCAATTGGTACTTGTCTTTCTAAGGCAGCGCGCAAGCTGGAAATGGCTTGGTCTCTTGATACTCGGCGATCGCGCACTAATATTTGTGCGTTCAGGGCTGAAGAAAGAAGTTGTTCTGAGAGCCAACCATTGGTAACCAAAACTCTACCAAGGGGAAGCCCGGTGCTATCACCTTGCACCAATGCCGCATCTAGCTGAGCCCGGCTGACTAGACCAGCTTCGATCAATAGTTCGCCTAGTTTGTTAGTTACTTGGTTGACGGGCTGCGCCCAGCCCATTTTTGACAGAGCTTGATCAAGACTGAGGCCGTCGCGAGATATCACTCGCAAGCTGCCAAGGGCGGTTTCGAGATCAATAAGACCGTCTTTTAGCATCGATTGAGCCTGCACTGCCGCTTGCAGGTGGGGCTCAATAATAAAACCAGACATGATCAGTACACGACCAACTGGAAGAGACTGAGTTTTGGCAATCAACATCGCCTGTCGCAAATCTTCAGCCTTGAGCAGACCGGCGCCAGTGAGAAGGTCTCCCAGTCTAACCGGAGAGGCTTGTTGTGCTGAATCTTGATTTTCGGGCGGCATCATTCGGTTTATTCCGGCAACTGATCAAGGAGTCTTGATTCTAGCGCAAGACCTGCTCTTGATATGGTCGCTGAGACGGCCCTGAAAAGAAATTGTTTCCACTTCTTGTGTCTTGAGTCATGAGTAGTCTATTACCGAGTATTTTATTCCTGAAAAAATGTGCTTGAAAACCCTACGTTGCGAAATTACACTAAAAAATCTAACGGAACTTTACGCTAGGTAAGATTGCTCCTGCGGCACTACTGGTGGTGTCATGACAAAAGCCGGACGACGAGCGCCCGGCTTTTTGAACACATAGTGTTAAATGTGCAGCCACCTAGTGGTGGAATTTCCCGTTTGGGTTTTTAGTAGACACGAGGTATGACCTAGTTATGCTCTAACCGATTCCTCCGTGAGAGCTTTCGTCCACACAGTATTAATACCCCGGCGGCAATGACTTATAAACCTATTTTTTTGTTGGATAGCTAACATGTTTTTTCGAAATTTGTTGGCCTCTAAACCAAAAGCCAGCCAAAGAGCCAAATATCGGCAAACTCAGGCCTTGTAATTTCGCCTGGAAATTAGGTGTGCAAGCTGCATAGCCGGAAAAGGATGTAAGTTATGCCTGGAAAATACGCCTGGAAAATACGTATGTACAATGGATACACCTGGGTGTAGACTCCGTTTTGATGGATAAATTACTGCTATCACTCCGCAATAGAATTCTCGTGCCTGTAGTCTGCATGGCCGGAATAGTCTGTTGGCTGGCGTTATGCTCAATTCACTATCAGAGCTACTGGCTGGGTACCATAGCCAAGGTGCAGACCACCGATTTTAATTTGCTCCACCACACTCTTCCAACTACCCTCTCAGCCATGATCCAAGAGGGGCGCGACGATCTCATACAGAAAACTCTAGATTCGAACTATGGTTTGTTCGGCCTCGTTCTGACAGATCCATCAGGAGAGAATGTCCTTTATAAGACCAACAAGGTTTACCATCGGCAATCCTGGCAGAAGTTTGCCAATGCTGAGGGCTTGGCTCAAGGCAATGAGCCCTACGATTTAATCACTGACCCGCCTCAGCTTGAGCCTCTATTCGTCCATGATTCCCCAAGAGTGGAGAAAGCCAGAGCTACAGGGGCCAAAGTTCGTGGCAAGGTCCTTGGTCGCATCTACTATATGCGCAGTCCGCCGCCACCTTTCGCTGAAGATATTGGCAATTTCCTGTTGACTGGGGTGGCTGAGATGTCTGGCGCAAAGCGTGGATATTTCTACATCTCAATGATGTCGATTGCTTTCTCGCTAGTTGTGCTGTTGTTGGTTTATTTGCGCCGCCGGGGCCTCGAGCTTAAGCAGAAAGAAGTAGAGCACGTCAGACGTGAACTTGAAATTCGCAAAAAGGCCTTAGAGCATTTGAGTAATGAATTGGCCACCCAGAAGGCACGTAAGGTCTGGCTAGAGCGCGAAGCGGATCAGGCTTATCGCCGTGCGGTGGGCCTTAAGCAGAATCTTGAGCGTCTGCGTGACGCCCTAGCCGGTAGCATGGCCGCCAATGGCGCTAGTTCGGCTAATCCAAACAGTTCAGGAGTGAACATGCAGCCAGGCCGGCAGCCGGGCGTGCAGTCTAACTTCAATGCTGTGACCGCTCCTCCGCCTTCGTCGGCTTCTAACAACCTGAGCAATTCTGCCGGTCAACAAGTGGTCTCTCATGTGCGCATTCGTCCGCCTGTCAGCCCACCATCGTCTATTCTTGAAGAAATCGAGATTTTAATTCCGGATTTATCCGACAACGCCAAGGCCCTGCGCAGCCAGGCTGACATTCTCCACGATTACTGTAATTCGCTCGAAGAAAGACAAGTGGAGATGAAACGCATTGTCGAAGGTGCTTTCAATCGTACCCCTCAAAGAACCATGCCAGCACAGGCTCCAGCCCCTGCTGAAGTGATAGATATGAGTCCGCGCTAATATACTTTGTGCTTTGGTCTTCTCAACATGGCGCTAACTCGTGCTAAGCTAATTCTTGACCATTCGGCTTTCGCTTAGGAAAGCTCCCGCCCACCGCTGTAAGCGGTCGGTTGTTCTTATTGTTGGTACTCCCATTGCGGCAGTGCCCTTTCAAGGCTAATTTTGCATGAAGCAAATCTCGGGTTCTGGTAAAAAACTTTCTCTCGCTCTTTCAGCCCTTCAAGAGGCTAGCAGCGAGCCGGTTTATCGTCGTGGTGTGCAATACTATCGACGCAAAAAAGTATTGAAATACTCTGAAAGTGAGGATGGCTCTCAGATTGAGGCTCTCGTCATTGGTTCAGAAAAAGATGCCTACAAAATTGTCGTTGACATAGATTCGCCTAATGCCTTTAAGGCATCCTGCTCCTGTCCTTATTTTGAAGACGTCTGTAAGCATTCTGTCGCCGTTGTTCTAACTCATATTGCCAAGCATAATCCGGGCATCAGGTTCGACATGGCCGATGAGCAAAAGCGTGAGAGCCCACAAGAGAAGGGTCCTCGAGCTAAAGAATTGCTTGACGACCCCCGCGAAGAAGGGGTCGTTGCCGACGAGCGTGATTTCGAATTAGGCCTGTTGGTGCTAGAAAAGCCGCTGGCAATGATTGTTGGTGTCGTGCCCAACGAACCCCAGGGCAAAGTCAACATTCTCAAGGTGCCGGTAGAAGTTGTGCCGACCTTACCGCCCGATTCGCGCATCCAGCGCTTGGCCAAATATCTCACTGGTCTCCCCCAGACAACCAAAGGGCCAGCCGGCGGCCACCGCATTCCGCGCGGTGATGAAGGTACGGTGATTGGTCACCTCAGTCTTTGCTGCAAGCTAACTAACACCACTACCAATCAGGTAGTACAGTTCTCCGATAAGCCACTGACACCGCGCGCGGTGCTATCGGAAACTGAGAGTGGCGAGCTGATGTTGCGCCTAGAAGGCATAACCGAAGAAGGTGAGGCCGTTGAACACCCCGTGTTCTTTATGGGGCCATCAAGCTGGATCCTCTCCAAAGATACTTTCTACCCTATCGATTTATCCGCGATTCACCGCTCATTCCAGTACTTCGATTCCTTCGGCTACATGGTGGTCAAGCTCGAAGTCGTGCCTAAGTTCCTCTCTGTCGATTTGCCCGTATTGAAGAAACGCATGCCGGTTATTCTTGATGAGTCGACAGCACCTTTTCCTGTTGCCATTACTGAGCCGCCTCAGGTTGTAATTAAGCTGTCTGAGCGCAAACTGCCCGGTGCTGCTTCCAACACAATTATCTCTTCTCATGGCAGCTCGGCGACAGCCACTAAGAAGCCTGCTCCAGAGGCTTCAAGTTTAGAAGTTTCCTTAGGTTTCCGTTACGGCGACTTAGTTTTGCAGTCGCGAGATGAGACCAGTGCCGTGGAATCAGAAAAATTCACGCGCACAATTTCAGAAGTTGGTCAGAGCGTTTGGGTTGAACGACAGTGGGAGCCTGAAAACCAGGTGCGCCGCTTCCTCACCAATATGATGCCCATTCGAACCATCGCCGATCGCTTTTCGTTTGTTGAAGAGCCAGCTCTTGATGCTCTTTTCCATCTTTCATCTGAGCAGTCTGCTGACTGGGATACTGCTGGGTGGGAAACGCTCAGTGCCTATCGTGTAAGAAAAGAAGAGTTGGCTCTGAAGGCCAAGTTGTCGCTGAAAAAAGATTCTTACAAGTTCGAGTTTGATCTGCTTTGCTCTGCTGGCGATGAAGAGGTGCCATTCCCTCTGGTCATTGAAGCGCTATTTAGAAACCGCAGTTATTTGAAATTATCTGATGGCGACTATGTGCGTGTACCGACGCCCACTTTGATGGGTCTTCTTAAGTCTATTGGTCAAAGCAAAGACAGTGCCCGTCCTCTCTATCAAGCGCTGGGAATTTTGCATGCTTTAGAAACTCAAGAGATTCCTGTTGAAGCTGATAAGGGCTTTGAAGAGTTCATTCACAAAATTCACCACTTCCGTGAATTGCCGCCATTTGAATTGCCGAAAGATTTCAAAGGCGAGTTGCGCGAGTATCAGAAAGAAGGCTGTAACTGGTTGATGTTCTTGCGGGAATATGGACTGGCAGGCATTCTCGCTGATGACATGGGCTTGGGTAAAACTATCCAAACTCTGGCAATGTTACTGAAGCACTATCAAGGTAAAGGCAAGGCCGATAGAGCACCGGCTTTGGTGGTGGCGCCTACTTCAGTGGTTTATAACTGGTTGTCGGAAGCATCCAAGTTTGTGCCTGACCTCAAGACCGCTTTGTTCATGGGCCGCGATCGTGGCGAGATGCTCAAGCGTCTTGGCAAGGAAAGCACCAATAAGCCCCATGTGATTTTCACTACCTACGGTATCATCCGTCGTGACTATGAACAGTTGAAGAATATTCAGTTCGAGTTTCTCATTCTCGATGAAGCCCAGAATATTAAGAACCCCGAGTCAGTAGGCGCCATTGCCGCTAAGAGTATCAAGGCTTTCCACCGTCTGGCCTTGTCTGGTACACCGGTAGAGAACAGGCTGAAAGAATTGTGGTCGCTCTTCGACTTCCTTATGCCTGATTTTCTTGGTCAGTACAAAGACTTCAACGAAGTCTTTGAAAGGCCGATTGAAGCTGGACTGGATGGCGCTGGTATGAAACTGCGCAAGACAGTTCATCCCTTTATTTTGCGCCGCTTGAAGAGTCAGGTAGAGAAAGATTTGCCCGACAGAACAGATATTATTCAACTCTGTGAGTTTGATGATGAGCAGCGTTCGCTTTATCTTGATGTTCTTGACGAATGTCGTCAGCGCGTCTTTAACGAAGTGGCTTCTCGCGGTATTAAACGGTCATCGATTTCAATTCTTGCGGAACTTCTGCGCCTGCGCCAAGTTTGTTGTGATCCCCGTCTCTTGAAAAACAGAGAGAAAGCAACCGACCAGTCGGCCAAGCTTGATGCTTTGCTAGCTATGATTGGCGAAGTCGTCGACGAAGGCCACAAAATCTTGATCTTCAGCCAGTTTGTGGAAATGCTAGCCATCATTCGCAAAGAATTGGAGAAGGCCGGATATACCTACGAATATCTTGATGGCCAAACACCGGCTAAAGAAAGACTTGATCGCGTCGAGCGCTTCAACCAGACACCTTCTATTCCGATTTTCTTGATCAGTTTGAAAGCTGGTGGTACCGGTCTCAACTTGACTGGTGCTGACTATGTTATTCACTATGACCCATGGTGGAACCCAGCAGTAGAAAACCAAGCTACTGACCGAGCCCACCGAATCGGCCAGACTCGCCACGTGTTCAACTACAAGTTGATTACTCGTGGAACTGTTGAAGAAAAGATATTGGCTTTGCAACAGAAGAAGAAAGAGCTAGCTGATTTGATTATTGGTGGCGATGATAGTGTCGCTAAAGAATTGACTCAAGAAGATCTGGAATTCTTGTTCTCGTTCTAGCTTTTGTTCTTGTTCTCAGCTTGACTTGATATTGTCTTGGCTAGTTGTGGCTTTGAGTTAGCTACTGGTGGCCTTGATTTAGCTACTTGTTGCTTTGATTTAGTCAGGCAATGGGCTTCTGCTTTAGCTCGCCAAAACTGTCAGATTTTTTGAAGAATAAATGACTGTTTTGGAAACTACAAAATGCGATAAGTCAGAGTTTTGTTGGGCGACAAAAAAGCCACCCAGATAAATCTGCGGTGGCTTTTTCACTATCGTCTGACTGCCTATTGCGTAGGCTCGATATTTCTTGCTGCTTCAAGTCAGAATCCACAGCTAGCGGGTTATCACTACAGTTTCCGGTCTGCGCAGACCTAGCGTTTCCACTTAACCCCTCGGCTCAAAGCACTCAACTTATTTATTGGTGGGTGCTCACCGCTTATGTAATTAGTATATCCGAGCAAAAATCTATTGGAAGTCCCCCGATGAAAATACTTTGTATATCTGCTGACAATTCGAAGGGCCGCTCTTAGTCTTGCGATCGATATCTAATCTGATAGCCAAGCGCTTGAACTACAGTTTCAGCTTCGGCATATTCGTTTGTATATACACTTATGCACAAGACACTGACTATCTGCCGAAGATTCTCTTCCACCAGGGGCGCTCAAGTTCTTCTAACTTTTGCGTCAAGGCTGTCAGTTGTTCCACCACTGAGTTTTCTCTGGCTTGGTTTTCTAGTTGAAGCAATTCAATCTCTTGATGCATTGAAACTTCGAGTTCAACCTTGGCCTCATGCAGTTCGAAGACTCTCTCTTCAAGCCGCTTTGCTTTTAGTCGTTCAACTTCCAATTCGTCGTTGGCTGCTTTGGTAGCAGCGGCAATTTGTTTGGCAGCTTCGGCACTGAGCCTATCAACCAGTGGCTGAAGTACTTGTTCGCTGATGGCATGTTCAATAAAGTCTTCGATGCGTGCCTTTTCTTGTTGATACCATTCGCCGCGCAGTACTTCTGATGCGCTGTGACGTATGGGTAAACTAGTTTCTTGATTGAGACTACTTTCTAAGTCGGCTTCAACGGCGGTGGCAGTTATTACATTGAGAATTTGCAGAGCTGAATCTGCTTGTCCGGAATGACTGGAATGACCGGCATGACTAGAATGATCCTGGCTGGTTTTTGCCGTTTGGTTCTGAATCTGAGGCTGAGAGGAGCGGCGCTTGGCCAGAGTGCTTTCGACTGAATGGCTATGAACAAACCATTTTTCACGATCGCCAACTATTTTTTTCTCGCCAAGCAATTGGCCGTTCATTAGTCGTTCGCGTACAGACTTTTTATCGAGGTTTAGAATGGCAGCTGTGTCTTTAATCGATAAAAGATTTTCTGTTTTCGTGAGCATTATGCCTCCACTTTGCCTCTTGCTTTATCTCTTGTGGATATGTCATTAGGCGGCAATATTCAGGGTCTCCAGCATTATAAGCGGGATTGAACCGTTTATTCGTCTTTGCATCCGCTGAAACTTTTGGGCCGCAGGTTACGTAGGTAGTTGTAGTCTATGAGTTTTGTTTGCATGCTTGCCGATTTGAGAGAAAACCATGCCCTCCCTTAAAACTACTCCAGTCGACCATTGCCCCAGAGTCTTTTCAGCTCTTTTGTTGGCTTGTACAGGCCTAATGGTAGCTGCAATTTTGATCTCAGTTTCGGTTGTATTGCCTGTTTCAGCCCAGGGGCAGTTTAGAGAGCGCTTGCGGCAAAGAATTCAGAGCCGGCAAAATGATTCTCAGACAGGCTTATCTTCTGGAACTCTGCCTGCTGCGCCGGCTGTTTCTGTCGTCGCTCCAAGACAAGCTAGCACTGCCAAAATTGAGGGCCTAGATGTGGCGGTCTGGCAGCCCAGGGGGCGTGGTCCGTTTCCGCTGGTAATATTTTCCCATGGCTTCCATGGGCGCAACACCCAGAGCGAGTTTCTAATGCAAGCCATGGCTCAAGCTGGCTATTTAGTTATTGCTCCAAATCATAGAGACGCAGGTCGTACAGGTTCCCCCGCTGGTTCCCCTGCTAGCTCACGTGCTAACTCACGTGCTAGCTCCGATGCCAGCTTGCAATCCAGCTCCCAAGAGAGTTTCCGTCATTCTGAAAACTGGAGCGATGCAACCTACAGAGATAGGCGAGATGACATAGCAAAGCTTGTTAGTGCCCTTCATTGTGACGCCAATTTTGACAGTTTAATAGATTGGAAGCGAATTGCTTTAGTAGGTCATTCATTGGGTGGATACACAGTTCTAGGACTTGCTGGGGCTTGGCCGAGCTGGAAGTTGCCTGGAGTAAAAGCTGTTATTGCTATGTCTCCTTATTGTCAGCCGTATCTTGCTTCTGGCAATTTGGCAAGTCTGGATCTGCCCGTTATGTATCAAGGTGGCACTCGTGATTTTGGTATCACACCTTCAGTTAAGAAACCCGCTGGTGCTTTTGCCAAAACTGGAGCACCAGCTTATTTTGTTGAGTTCGACAAAATGGGCCATTTGGGCTGGACTACTTTCAATCACGATAAGGTTAAGCAAGATTTGATTACGCAATATTGTTTGGCATTTCTCGATAAGTATTTGAATGACCAAGACAGTTCTGTGCTGAAAACAAAGTTGCCTGGTGTCTCCGATTTGCGCTCGAAGTGACTGCGGGTCTGCTTCTTGTGGCAATTTTGGGTTTTACTCTTGATACATTCTTACTGCTTTAAATTCTGGAAGACGGCTAGATGGCAGCTGATCTCTAAGCTGCGCCGATGTATACCACCATTGCATGGCGGAGCCACCGGCCATGCCGCCGATGGCACCAAAGCCTAAGGCTTCAGATCCAGTACCGGCTAGATATGCTGCTGCTGTCGGGTTTTTCAGTATGCCAATGCCTATGGCTGCGGCTGCCATTGTCACCATTCCGCCGCCCCATACCGCTTTGGCTATTTGAGGGTTGTGCTCAAAGTCGAAAGCGATTCTTCTGGCTTTGTCGACCACCAGGCTGTGCTCGGCAAAGTAATTGATTTTGTCGTCAAAGTGAATCTCTAGTTTTGGTAAACCAGAAGGATTCTCCGAAATTCTTGACGAAAGTTTTGCCGTATCATCAAAATTTTTCTCGCTGGTCGTTAAGGCGCGCTCCGCCTCTCGCAGTGCTGCACTATGCGCTGGCAGTCTACCAATCTGTTGCGCAGGGTCGAGGAGTTCTGAACTGTAGTGTGAGCGAAAATTACCAGGTTCGGTTGAGCCGGAAGAAATTTGTCTGTCGCTAGAATCTGCTCTCATTGTCTGTCGCTCCTGGCTTGGTGGTTGATGTCACCATGTTATGAATTTTGCCAGTCGGTTCATATGTGCATTTGCACAGTCTTTAAAGATGCAGGGCGAGCTTGAGGGCGCGCAGCAAGACGTCTGCCAGTTCCGCCCGGGAGAGTTGGCTGCCGACTTTAATTTTAAGATTCAAATCTTGATTTAGGCTACTGCAGTACTTACTGAGGCGGGCTACAGCCTGGTCGACTTCTTTGGCTGTAACCAATTCCTCTGGTTCAAAGCTGAGGCTAAACTGATTGCACTCAATAATAGCTGTGACTGACATGATCTGAATAGCCTGGAAGTGTTCGTGGCTTGGCGGCACGTCATCAAACCAGAAGATCGGAGCGCCACAGCTTGGAGCGGTTAAGGCCAATTGCACTGCTAGTAGGTCTCTGGCGGACAGTAGTTGTTGTTCGCCAAACTGGTTGCGACTTAAATAGATGGCTGCTAGTGTGCCAGCAGCTGAGCCAATTGCCCATTCAACGGGATGCAGACGATAGGCGCCATTGGTTATATGGGTGACCCCAATATTTTTGCAAGCGGCAATATAATTGAGACAGTTTTCAGTGATTAGCGCGCCGAGTGGAATTTGAAAGGGCTTAGCTGCTTGTGCGGCCCCTGGTATTTCCTGGCGGCCATGAATATCTACCGGGTATAAGCCAATGCCTATTGAGTCATCGAAGAGTCTGGCTCTGGCACCGCTGTTGCAGGACTCGACAATATCTTGTTCGCAGACAATTGTTTTTGCTACCAGTCTGCGAGCCTCGCGAATATATGGATGCATTGACAAACCATCGGCGGTGCCAAGAACATTTTTTACCAGTTTTAATTCTGGATATCCCTTGACTGATTTGTCACTGCCTAATTGGTCATCGCTTTCTTTGTTATGGTCGCGACTGGCCTCTGTTTGTAACCAGTAGAGAAAGCCTAAGCTGAGCCTCTTAGCCAGGGCTAAATAGTCTCTTTGTACGGACGCTGGCTTGTCTATTATGTTTTTGTCGCGCAGGTCGTTGCTGTCCCAATTGATCATTGATACATCTGAGGCATAACAGCCAGGCTGGAAGAGAGCTTTGTCGATCAGGCGACGATAGGTCCAGAATGGCAGTAAGTGTCGCTTCTCGCCTGTGCTGAAGTCATCTACTTCTTCGAACATGTGATAGCCATCAAATGAGAATTTGCCAGCGGCGAGAAACTGGTCATAGTCTGCTGGTTTTTCAATGACGAAACTTTTGCCTGGATGATATTCCAGAACAAAGGGATAGACAAAATCTTGCACGTTCTCGCTATCGCCTTCAAGTGGTGCGTGGTTTTCACCAGTATCTAAGCGGCTGTCTGAGCCAGTTTTGTAAGGTATTTTTGCCAGGCTAAGTAAGTCGCCCAGTTCTGTGGCATCGATAACTATGCGCGGTTGCACTTCATGAAAAGCACCAGTATCGAGGTCAACAAAAAGTACGGCTTGAATGGCACTTTGTCTGGCCACTGCTATAGCTTTGAGCCGCTGCATAATTTTTAGTTTGCCACTGTTGACCCCAGGTAACAGTAGATTGTCGAGCACCGGAAGCGCTATTTCTGGCTCGAAAGCCAGCCTGGTTACCCATGATCTGCCAGGATGCAGAAGAGGGTCGTTGGCTGCCGCTGTTGTCAGTTTGCCTGTATCTCTATAAGCCTGGCGAATAGCCTCGCGCATATCGAGATAACTTTTACAGGCTCCGGTACTCTCTACGTATTTGTTTTCGTCCAGAGCGCAGACTCCTTGGCTGGTCATTTGACCACCAAGCCAAGTTGTCTCTTCGGTCAGTATGGTTGTTAGGCTCTTACTCGCCTCAAGGGCTGCTGCGATTCCGCCCATGCCACCGCCAGCAACTAGTACATCGCAGGTGTGAATCTCTGGGGCTGCAAGAGTAATTCTCTGCACCGAATCATCTTCGGTGTCGCCAGCACCGGCGTCTTTCGCAATGCCAGCTTCGATGCTTACAGCTTCAATGTCTAGAACTTCAAAGCTAATCGCTGGCTGCGATTTTGAATCGGAGTTTGGATCTGGCTCTGAGTAAAAAAATGATTTCTGCATGGCCTATTAAGACTTGTCCTCTTTGCAGCCGGTGGCTGTCACTAATGTTGCATAGTAATTTATCCATAGCTTAGAACTTCAATGCAAGAACTCGCTAAAATGAAGGGCAAATCGGAGATTAACTTATGCAGCCCCCTGAAAGCGACGACATACTTATTGCAGTGAGCAATTCTAAAGTAAGCGATGATGTAAAAAATCGCGCCGCGAAAATCAAGTTGATTTTAATGGATGTCGATGGTGTATTAACCGATGGCAAGCTCTTTTACTTTCCTGGACCAGATGGTAAAGCAACCGAATTTAAAGGGTTCAATTCGCAAGACGGTCTTGGCTTTCATATGCTGCACTGGAGCGGTATCAAAACCGGCTTGATTAGTGGTCGCGATTCTCCAGCTGTGACCGAGCGGGCGCGCATTCTCAACATTACTTATGTCTGTCAGGGATTCTTAGAGAAGGTCGCCACCTACGAAGAGATTTTGCAGAAAGAAAATTTGACCGACGAAAATGTTTCTTTCATTGGCGATGACTTTACTGATTTTCCTTTGATTAAACGCAGTGGGCTGGGGGTTTGCGTTGCCGATGGCCGACCTGAGATGAGAGCCCAGGCTGATTATGTCACTAGAGCCAATGGTGGCAGTGGTGCCCTGCGGGAAGTAGCCGAGCTAGTATTGAAATCGAGCGGTTTATGGCAGCCCATGCTGGCGAAGTATCAGTTAGTTTAGTTCTCTAAGCTGCTTTGCTGTTCAAATTAGCGAGGCTGGTGCTGATTGATTCAGAAACAGTGCCTTTGGCTGAGTAGAGCTTGTAAGAGACGGAAGGGTCACCAACCATACCGAGTGCGGCTACAGCATCGCAGAGGCCGGCGAATACTGATTCTAGGGAAGCGATATCACTGGCGGTGGCGTGTCCTGAGGCTGCTCTGCTGCGAATTGCTCCAGCTAGTCCTTCAGCGTAGCCAGCCATGCTTTGTGCTTTGCTTTCAGCTACTTTAGCAGCCATGACCATTTCGGCTTTGGCTCGTCCTTGAGAAGTGTAGGTGCCGTCGGCTCTAATTGTTGTTCCATCGGCCATTGTTACTGTGTTGTTTTTGTCTATTTCAGTGCCGTTGGCTAGTCTGACGTGATCGGCGCTGAAAACGTCACCTTCTTTGGTGGTTACGGTGCCAGAATCATAGGTATAGTTTTTGGTTTGAATTCTAAACTTGCCATCAGGCTTGGCTTCAATTCTATCGACTGTGCCGTCAGCAGATTTGTTTTCTACGGTCTTTTTGTTGACGTCGACTGTTTGTGTGGCTCCGGTCTCAAGATTTGTGGTTGTAGTTACGCCATTTTGTTGTTGAGTGGTGAAAGAATCAGTGACGGTACCGCTGAGGATATTGTTGATCATCGATAGGCTGGCTTTGCCGTCGGTACCGTGCAATGTGTGGGTGATGCTGAATTTTCTAAGTTGCTCAGCAGCATTGCGTAGAGCCAACATTTCAGGTTTTTTGCTTTCACGAATTGAATCGAGAAATTCTTTGGAGATTTTTTCAGTGGTGCCATCTGGTGAGCAGATCGACAGTTCGCCTTTGTCGCTGCGAACCAGGTAGCGTCCATCGGGCATAGAGACAATTGATGAACCATCGTTCTGCAGGGCAACAAAACTCTTATCGGCGGCAACGGCAACTATGCCGCCATCTGCTTGTACGACTACGGTTTTGCCAGAAGTGGCCGCTTGAGCGGCGGCTTCTTCTACAATTTGGGCTAGCCCATCTTTGGTGTTCATTTCGCCATTGGTGGCAATCAGTTTGCCGTTTTTGTATTCACCGATTACCTCAAAGCCGCCGTCTTTTCTGTTGAAGACTTGGCCGAAGCGATTACCAGCAGCGTCGACAAAGTAAGCATGCTCGCTACCTTTTTCAATCACCATGCGATTGCCGCTATCGAGCACGGCGGTGAAATTGCCATCTTTATCGAAAGAGGCCTGGAGTTTTCCATCTGGTCCAACTTTGATTTTGTCACCAGCGTCTGAGGCATTCAGTTGGCCGCCGTCGGTGGTTCTCAATATTGTGCCTTCAGCAGTTCTGACTACATCGGCTTTGCCAGTGCTGTCGCGGTGTACCAGACCATTGGTGGTACGTTCTACTTGACCGGCTTTGCTTGGATTTTGGGAGTCATAGGCGGCGAAAAGTTTGTTCCAGTCGCTGCTAGAAAGTTTGGTTTCGGCAGTGCTAAGGGTTGCGCCTTCTTTTTTGTCTTCTACTAGTGGTTTTTCGGCTTTGAAGACAAAACCTTTGACTCCGGCATCCACTGGAGTGACTTTGCAGGCTTCGTTCTTGTCCTCGCCTTTGCAGTTTTCTTTGAGGAAGCTGCTGATGTCAACTTTTTCACTAGAAGCTGGTTTCTTGTCGTCAATAGTAAGGGTGGGTAGCATGCTCACTGCATCTGATAGAAGTGAGGATGCTTTGTCGATTCCGCTGGAGATATATGCGGCCATACTTTCATCACTGGCTGCTGGTTTGGCTTTTTGTTCAACCTTAGCTTCTGGCTTTTTGCTGGCTTCAAGAGAAAGAAGCAAGCGACTTTGTTGAGTGTCGCCGGCATGTTCTTGAGGCTTGTCGCCTTCCTTGTGAACGTCTTTTTTAGGGGGTACGTCTAAAGGCACTTTGGGCTCCGGGGTTAACTGTGGAAATTGAACATTGGTAACTTCGACTCTTGTGTATATGCGCAAGCCTGTTTTTTTTGATATGGAAAAGTCACATTTAATCTTTCCCTTGCCATCTATACTAAAAATATGGACAAGGAAGATATGGACAAAGAAGCGAACGAGCAGCAATACATAGTTGACGGGCGTTACTGGCACAAGCTCGCCGATGGGCGAGTGCAATGCGACCTGTGCCCGCGCTTTTGTCAGTTAAAAGAAGGGGATAGGGGTTTTTGCTTCGTCCGGCAAAATTTACAAGATTCAGTAAAGCTCACCACTTATGGGCGCAGTACTGGCTTTTGTATTGATCCTATTGAGAAAAAGCCGCTCAATCATTTTCTCCCCGGCACAAGCGTGCTTTCTTTTGGTACCGCTGGATGCAATCTTGGTTGCCAGTTTTGCCAAAACTGGTCAATTAGTAAGTCTCGCGAAATTGAGCTGTTAAGCGAGAAAGCCAGTCCTGAGCAAATTGCCCTGGCGGCACAAGAGCTCGGCTGTGCTTCTGTGGCTTTTACTTATAACGATCCAGTGATTTGGGCCGAGTATGCCATCGATACGGCTAAAGCTTGCCGCCAGCTAGGCATTAAGACTGTGGCGGTTACGGCTGGCTACATCACCGCGGAGGCGCGGCCAGAGTTCTATTCGGTTATGGACGCCGCCAACGTCGACCTTAAAGCCTTCACCGAAGTCTTCTATAAGAGGCTGACTCTTTCTCACCTCGAACCGGTGCTCGATACCCTAAAGTGGCTCAAGCACGAAAGCAATGTCTGGTTTGAAATCACAAATTTGGTAATTCCCCATGAGAATGATTCAGATACTGAGTTTCAGGCTATGTGCGAGTGGATTTTGGCTAATCTTGGCAGCGATGTGCCTCTGCACTTTACTGCTTTCCACCCTGATTTTCGCTTAGATGAGCGTCCACCAACTCCCCCGGCTACTCTTCTGCGTGCTCGCCAAATTGCCATGAGCTTGGGCCTTAAGTATGTATATGTAGGCAATGTGGATGATGTCAGGCATCAGAGCACCTATTGTCCGTCCTGCCAAAAACTTTTGATTGAGCGCAACTGGTACGAGATTGGAAAATATAATATAGACGGCCCATCTGGCTTATGTAACGGTTGCGGCGGCGCCATTGCTGGGGTCTTTGGGGCGGCCAAGGGGCGTTGGGGCCGTAAGCGCATGCCTGTTAGTATTAGTAACTGGCGCTAAAATCAGCATTTGAATAATCAGTAATTGACTGGAACGATAATATAGAAGCGCTATAAACCCATTAGGCACGGAATCGATAGTGAGATTAGGAAGCAAATTCTCTGTAGGCCATAGTTACAAGAGACAAAAACAGTTTTTAAAATTAGCTCTTTTTGCCTTCGTCAGTTGTAGTTTGGCGCTTTCGGCCAGTTTTGTCGGCATTAATAGCCTCAAAGCTGAGGGCCTAGAGAATCATCCCGATGGCCATGCCCAGCCAGGTGTTGCGGTTTTGCGCAATGTTGAGTTTATTCCTAAAATTAGCACTTCGCGCCCGCCAGCTCGCCCGCGCAAGTTTTTGCGCCGCAGAAATCTACAGGTTCAGGTCGCCCGCGACGAAAAATACCTGCAATTGCTGCTTGTTTCGGTCGGATTTGTAGGAATGTTGATTCTCATACTCGTTTTGCGTAGTATGCCCCCTGCTAAAAAATCGGGTTGAGGCTTAAGATAGCGATAGTCGAAGGAAAGCCCAATGGAACCGATTGAGAGAATTTTGCTTTTTATAATCGGCGCTATCTTTGTTGGTGGCGGCGGGGTCTTTACTTTCCAGGCTTTTGAAGATGCAAAGAACGTATTTGAGGCCTTGATCTTCTCATTGATGATTGTGGCTGCTGGCATGTGCTTCATAATGTGGTCTATTAATGGTCCACCAGGGTGAGCCTAATGAGGCCCCGGCGCCAGCTTATTGCCCGCGGCTAATTGCTAGGAGGCCTAAACGTTAAATCAATCAATGGTTTGCTTGGGCCGGTCGTAGTAAACTTTTGCTTGTTGCCTGTTTAAAGGGTTAGATTCTGCCATGCACAAAGTTTCACGCAAAAGTTCTTTCATATTGCTCAGCCTAGTTGTCGCTCTTGCTTCTAGTGGTGTTACCAGCGGTGCTTTTGCCAAAAAGGCGAAGACCGGTGAATCTGGTCCTGATGCCCAAGCTCTCAATGCTGGTCGCTCGGGTAGCTGGACTACTGCTGCCCAAGGCAAGAACGAACTTTCTGTTGAAACACTGCGCAAAGTTGTTGCTGATAAGCCCAATGATGCCGTGGCCCACAATGACTTGGGCTGGGCTCTTCGTCTTAATAACGATTTGAAGAGTGCAGAAGTTGAATTGCGCAAAGCGGTCGAACTAGACCCCAAGATGCACCAAGCACATTCAAACTTAAGTGTTGTCTATTTTGAGCAAGGCAAGATGCAACCTGCTCTTGATCAAGCACAACAGGCTGTAAACCTCGACCAGAGCCAACCTATTTATCACGTTGTGCTGGGCAATGCTTTGTCTGGAGTTGGTGATAACAAGAGAGCTGTTGAAGAATACAAGCTGGCAATCAATCAAAAGCCTAACTATGAGAATGCCTATTACAATTTAGGTCGTGTTCTTGAGGCAACAGGCGAGAAGACCGAAGCCGGTAAAGTGTTGGCTGAAGCCCTTCGCCTTGATCCTGAAGATGACCGCGTCTTGAAAATTCTTGACCGTATCGTCAAATAGAGTTATCGACTAGTCTGCCAATCATCAGTTTTGAGCCGTTGTTTGTTCGGCAAATGCTGATTTGATTGGTTTGCCATCAAATTCTTTTGGAATTGGTACATCGAGCAACCATAAAGCCGTTGCCGAGGTATCGTATGTGGTGACTGGTTCTGTAATCTTAAAGCCGTGCTTGACGCCGTCACCCCAGACTATCCAAGGAATGGTCATATCTTCTGGTGAGCGCGAGCCGTGAGTTTTATCGTGACCACCGTGATCGGCAGTGAGGATAACCACTGAGGTTTTTTGAATGCCAGCTTTCTCGATTGCTTTTATTACTGTATCAAGAGCCGCATCTGAATCTGCTAAAGCTTGTATCTGTTCCTTTGAGCCCCAGCCGTACTGATGGCCAGCACCGTCTGGGTCAGCAAAGTGAATGAAGCAGAGGTTCGGTTTGCGCTGCTCAATATATTGCGCGGCGCAGGCGGCCACTGCTTTCGATTCGTAAGACGGCAGCGAGAATCTATTAACTGTGTGAGCCTGATAGAGGTGTATAAATTTTGGTTTGCCAACGAACATGGCTGTGGTCAAGTTTTGCTTGGTAGCAAGGGCGAAAATAGTTGGTACTTTGACCATGCCTTGCTCTGGTTCCCAGTCGTTCCACAGGGTGTTGTGCTTCTCTGGGCCAACGCCTGTAAGCATTGAAGTATGCGAAGTCAATGTAATGCTCGGAAAAATAGTCTGGGCTGTCCAGCTTGTGGCGCCATCGTCTGAAAGCTTAAAGACCGTGGGCATTTTGCTCTGCTTCATGACGCTTGGTTTGCCGCCATCAAAGCTAACAATGAAGACATGGTCAGCGCGCCGCTCTGCTTGGGCTGGCTGGGCCAGCAACAATAAATCTAAGCCGCTTGCGCTGGCTGCCACAAGCACTGCGGCTATGAGTTTAGTGGCAAGAGCGCGGCCTAAACTTGTTTTGGTTTTGTTTGGAGTGCCCATTACTTCAAGTGTTTCCTTCAAATAATTCCTGCAAATAATTTCTTCTCGCTAGTCCTGCTTTTTAAAATACTTGAGTACTCAACTATTTTGCAAAAGTGTCTGCTTGTTCAGCTGAGCAGGAGTGGCTGAGCTTAATTCGCTTAATTCGTTTAATTCTAGCGCGTCCTATTTAGGATTTCCGATTTAATATTGCTGGCGGTATTCCCCATTGTGCGCCTGGCCTGATTAGGCGAAATTAGGGTATGCCAATTAGACCTAATGATCCTGAATTGAGCGCCCCAGGCTTCAAGGAGCTAGGCAATGCTTATGTGGAAGCAGGCAAACGGGCTAGCGGCAATCTGGTTTCTGAGGCCCTTACTAGCGTAAAGGAAAATGTTGTCGCGCCAGCGGTTAATGCTGGTTTACTTGAGCCAGCTAACACAGTTATTTCAGGGGTGAATGGCGCCTATAGTTTTGTTAGTGGCAAAGATAGTCATACAAAAGATAGTGATACAAAAGACAGCCATACAAAAGAAGCCCCGCTGATTGGTAAGTTTGAGCCCATGCAGGTTGCCCCAGCTGAGTTTTTGTCGGCTGGCTGGCTGGCACAAACTGTTTCTGGCGGTCTGGGGTCGCTCGTGCCCTATGTGATCGCCGGTAAAGCCGCTGGCTCTGCCTTGCGGGCAACGGGCTCGCATCTGGCCCTAGAGGGCTTTGCTGCTAAGGCCATGCAGAGTAGTTCAACCGCCTCTGTGCTTGGTGCTTTTGCTTATGATACGGTGCGCGAAGTCAGGCCCGGCGAGTCAAGGTTGGGCAATGGAGTGGCCGGTGCCGCTGGGTTTGGAGTTTTCGAAGCTGGCAATATGCTGGCCTCTCATAGTGGTTTAGCTGGACGTCTGTTAGCTCGCACAGCTACTGGCTTTGTCGGTGGCGGTGTGCAAACCTTGACTGCGACTGCCATTGCCGAGGGCAAATTAGCCGATACCGAGACTTTGACCAAAGCAGCGGTTGGTGGCATGGTCATGAATCATGCTTTGCCCCTGGGTCAGCGTGCCATTACTCAAGCTGCCGATCACCTGAATTTGGCTGTCGGTCGGGGTGTGCCGGTTGATCGCCTGGTCGCCAATAATTTTAGTGTTGAGGCTCAAAGTTCACCCACCTTCAAAAACATATTGAGTGAAAATCCCTGGGCGCGAGTGCAAACGGATGCGCCCCAGTCGCTTGCTTCTGGCTCTCGTCGCGTTGAGCTTAAAAGTGGTGCCGATGCCGCTGAACTTGGTCATGAGCTGAAGCACTTGAGTCAGCATAAGTTGCCTCTGGCTCTTGAGCAACAGTTCAAGGCTGCTGCAGACAACTTGAAAGAAGGAAATCGGGATGCTGCTTGGCAAAAATATAGAGAAACCAGATTAGGTCAGGAACTTGAGGCTCGCAGTAGCGAGGCGGCGATTCGTGGCGAGTTGACCCAGGGAAAATTTGGCGCTGAAATTTCGCCAGTGGTTAAACCCGGCGCCACTGCAAATCTTGCTGGAGTGGAGTCGCTGGCGGCCTTAATTCCTAATTTAAAGGTCGGCAATCTTACCTATGAACAGCATTGGGCCCTAGAGTTTAAGCAGTTCGAGCAGAGTCAGGGGCAGTTTCGTCCCAATCGCAATTTCCATGATCATGATAATCATGGTGATCATGGAAATGGTCCTGGCCATGGGGCTGGCGATCTTGCTGAGCTAAAGCAGGCTGCCGAGCTAAGTCCCGAAGCAGAGTCTGCCTATCAGCGCGAGCTTGGTACTCACTTGGTTCAGACACTGCAAGACAAACAACACATTGGTGTATTTGCCGGTGGTGCAGTGCGCGATTTGCTTATGCGGAAGACGCCGAAAGACTATGACATTGCCACTTCTGCCACACCAGATCAGGTCGAAAGATTATTCTTAGATCAAGGCTATAAAGTAATTCCTGTGGGCAAAGCTTTTGGCGTGATCAATGTGGTCGTCAATGGTCGTGAGTTTGAAATTGCCACATTGCGCTCGGAGAGCACTTACTCTGATGGCCGCAGGCCAGACGGCGTGCAGTTTGTCAGTTCTCTATCGGCCGATGCTGCTCGACGTGATTTGACGATCAATGCCATGTTCCAAGATCCTGTCACTGGAGTAATTTACGATTTTCATGGTGGTCAGCACGATCTTGCCCGTAAGATTATTCGCTCGGTGGGTGATCCGGCAGAGCGTTTTTCTGAAGACAAATTACGTATGCTTCGTGTGCCTCGCTTTGCTTCTAAGTATGAGGGTTTCACTGTCGATCCCGAGACCATGGCCGCTCTAAAAGCTAATTCGTTTGGTATTCATGCTGTTTCTAGCGAGCGGGTGCGCGACGAAATCAAAGGGATGTTGACCTCTTCTAACCCCGTGCGCGGCATGCAAATTATGATGGACTCTGGCTTGATGAAACAAGTTTTGCCTGAGGTCTATAAGTTAAGAGGGCCAAAAGGGCGGCAAGACCCTGTATGGCACCCGGAAGGAACGGTCTGGACCCACACGAAACTGGTCTTGAAAAATCTCACAGGCGGAAATTTTGAGCGCATGATGGGTGGACTCTTGCATGATGTTGGTAAGCCCGCAACGCAGAAATTCTGGCCTGATGGTGGCATCTCTAACCATGGTCATGACGCCAAAGGTGCAGAGATTACGCAAGAAATTGCTCGCAGACTAAAGCTGTCTTCTAATCAACAAGAGCGCATTTCTGAGTTGGTGCGCTTGCACATGGCAATGCACGAAGTTACGGTCATGCGTCCCGGTAAGCTTACAGCCCTGCTGGAGCGACCAGACGTCATGGATTTAATTGAGATTCAGCACGCCGATGCCACTGGCAGTAAAAATTCTGACGCTGGACGCTCTCACAAAGAGTTTCTATTGCAAAAGTTGGAAGAGCTGAAAGAAGCAGGTAAGCTTGGTGAGAAGCCCATTGTTAATGGTCATATGCTGCTCAATATGAATATTAAACCGGGACCGCATTTTAAAGCTGTCATTGAAGCTGCCCGCGAAGCGCAGCGCGAAGGCGATTTCACCAATCAGGAAGGGGCGCAGCGGTGGCTCGATGAGAATAGCGCGAGCATTATCGAAGCTCATCGGCCTAAGTAGTTTTTCTTTTTCTATTGATGCTCCACCTATCAAATGCCAATTAGACTGCTGGCTTTAGGTTTCTCTTTTTGTTCAATTTCGATTGCTCGTTGTGCCATTAGTAGTGCCTCTTCACCCACACTTCTTGAAAGTGTGGCATTGCCAGCTAAATCTGCTGCTCGCTTGTAAATGTATCTTGTCAGAGCCTCCTCTTTTGCAGCGTCAATTAATGGTTTGCGGGCTGTGGTTAATTCCGAATTGGCCAGCTCTTCTGCTTTGGAGTCGGAAATTAGCTTGCTAGTGGCGCTGACAAAATCTGGATAGTCTTTGAAGTCGTTGGCAAACCTTTGTTGAGCCTTTCCTGTTTTAGCTGGATCAGCCAGGTCGGTTTGCAATTGTTGTGCTTTTTTCTGTGCATCGGGCGGCAGTTTTTCAATCTCCTGTTTAAAGGTGCTGAAAGAATCAGTTAGCCTGGTGATGGCCATGCCATAGTTGAGTTCAGCCGCAGTAATGACAGGGCTTTGTTTCTTCTCTATATCAAAATAGTTTTTGTCGGAGGTGGCGATAGCGTCTTCGAAGCGACCTTTGTATTTGGGTAAAGCTGTAGCTTTATTTGGCTCTTTAATTAGTTGGTCGCTGGCTGCCTTTGCTTCACTCATGCCAGGGCCCGTGATTGGTCCAAATTTAAAGGCTGTCAATTCTTTTAGGGCTGTTTTTTGATCTCTTGAAAGTGGAGCTGGTTTTTCTGTTTCAGCTTTCTTTGTCTCTAAATCTGCCGGTCTTGGCTTCGGAATTGGCACATTTTCTATATGATGAGGTTCGGCCTTGAAGCCACTATTAAGTGCCTTTCCTAGGGGCGTGGGATCGAACAACAGGTCGTTCAGGCTGCCTTTGTTATTGGTTTTATTGAAACCTGCTTCTGCTTTGTTGTCGGCTATATTGCCAGCGCTGAAGGGCTTTTGCAGTTGATCAAGAAAAGCCGAAGTGGCGGGCTCAATTTTTGGCCTAGCGTCTTCATGAACCTGGTCGAACATATTGAACCTCTTGCAGTGTGGGGTGTATGTCTGAGATTAGCGATGGCAGCGTGAAAGATTCGTGAGTGCCAGCCCTTGAGCATCAGTCCTTGAGCATTTGCCCCTTGAGTTTCAATTTTTGCTATAGTTTGGCTCTTATTTGTATTGGCTGAGAGACGTAGATTAAATATGCTGTTTGAGACTAGAAGTTTGCATTTGCTCGAAGAAGCTGTCAACAAAATGCAGGAAGGTTTCGCTGATCTTCCTCATTTTGAAGCAGAAGTTGATGTTGATAGATTGCGAGTGGTTATGCTCGATCTAGCCGAGCGCTTGCAAGATAACTATCCTTATCAGCATCCGCTTTACGCTGGGCAAATGCTCAAGCCGCCACACTCAATTGCTCGCTTAGCTTACATGCTTAGCCTTTGGGTCAATCCCAACAATCACGCTTTAGATGGGGGCAGAGCCACTTCTGCTTTAGAGAAAGAAGCTGTAGCCAACATTGCTTCAATGTTTGGTTTCGAGCAGCATCTCGGCCATTTGTGCGGGGGGGGCACCATGGCTAACTTAGAAGCCTTGTGGGTGGCGGGAACCTTGCACCCGGGAAAGACAATTCTCGCTTCAGAACAGGCGCACTATACCCACAGTCGCATCAGTGCGGTACTGGGTCTAGAGTTCGCTAAGGTTGCTGTGGCACCTAGCGGTCGCATGGACATGGTCGCACTAGAAGAACATCTAATTCAAGGCAATGTTGGCACTGTGGTGGTAACAGCCGGAACTACATCGACAGGCTCTGTCGACTCACTAAAAGACGTTCTGAAGCTGCGCGATAAGTATCAGTTTCGTATTCATGTTGATGCCGCCTATGGTGGCTACTTTATTTTGGCCGGAAATTTAGATGAGGCTGTGGCCGAGACCTATGCCTTGATAAAGGAAGCTGATTCGGTGGTGATCGATCCGCACAAGCATGGCTATCAGCCTTATGGTTGTGGTTGCGTTTTGTTTAAAGATCCTGCTGTGGGAGCTCTTTATAAACATGATTCTCCCTACACCTATTTTAGTTCTGCTGACCTGCATCTCGGTGAAATTAGCCTTGAATGTTCCAGGCCTGGTGCCTCGGCTGCCGCCCTTTGGGCTACGCAGCAAATGTTTCCCTTGCTCAAGGGTGGCCAGTTTGCAGTCAATCTTGAAAAGTGCAGGCAGGCGGCATTGCAGATGTATGATAAGCTGAAGTCGATTTCGATTTCTGATTCTAGTGCTAAGTTCTTCCTGCCGCTTAAGCCTGATCTGGATATTCTCATTTACGCCCCGATGCCTCTGAGTGCAGCTTTGAAGGCAAAGACGGCCAAGGCCAGCGCTGTTTCGGCCTTGTCTCGGCGAGTATTTAAGCTTGCTGCTGCCAAGAATTTGCATTTAGCTCTGGCAACTTTACCTAGCTCACTGCTTGAAGAAAATATGATGTTAGATTGGGACCAAGATAGTGTCACTGTTCTCCGCTCCTGTTTTATCAAGCATGAACACAGCGATTGGATCGATTCTATCGCAGCGATTCTGCTTGAAGCGACACTTGAAGCAACAGAAAACGCAGAGCTAGAAGTGAGTGCCGCTCTTGAATGAAACTGGAGCCGAAGTATCGGAATTGCTACCAGATGAAGTGCTTGCAAAAAGCAATTCTTTGCCGCTTAAGCCTGTTGCTGTAACCCTCGTTGGTCGGCACGTTAAGCTCGTACCGATCGATTTGCAGCGCGATAACGAAGCTCTATTTGCTGTTTCGAACGGTTCGGCAGCTGAGCTTGGTGAACGTAAAATTGCTAGTTATGATGCCGATGCTTTAATTTGGCGATATATGTCGGCTGGCCCATTTCCGACGAGCTGCAAATTGGCGGCCTTTCTCTTTGCGCAAGAGAAAGCTGAGAACGGTCTGTGTTTTTGTGTTTTTGATGTGGCTACCAATAAACAGATTGGTGTGGTCAACTACCTCAATAATTTTCCCAACCATCTCAAAATTGAACTGGGAAACATCTGGTATAGCCCACTTGCGCAGCGCACCAAAGCTAATTTAGAAGCTACTTATTTGCTTCTGCAACATGCCTTTAATTTGGGTTATAGAAGAGTGGAGTGGAAATGTGATGCTCTTAATTTGCGGTCACGCCAAGCGGCTTTGCGCATGGGTTTCAAATTCGAGGGTATTCAGGAGAGTCACTTCATCATAAAAGGACGCAACCGAGATACTGCCTGGTTTCGCATACTCGACAGCGAGTGGCCAGAGGTGGAAAAACTGCTTCTGACGCTGCTGGAGAGAAATGAATGAACAGCGGCGATGATCATATCCTTGACGCTGTTCCTTTAGGCGAACGCCGCGGCCCAATCACCATGACACTGTTGTGGATTACCATGGTGACGGCCTTCCCGACAGTCTTGATTGGCTTTCAGTGGTTTAAGCAGGGGCTCACTCTTGGACAGGTTTTGACTTGTTCGATCTTGAGTTGCTTCTTCCTCTTGATCTATTCGGTGCCAGCAGCCTGGCTTGGTGTGCGCAGCGGTCTTACTTATTCGGTTTTGACAAGACAGACTTTTGGACGCTATGGCACCTGGCTGGTCTCGTTTCATGCCATTTGGTTGATGTCTGCCTGGTACGCTATCGACGCCGTGCTCTGTGCCGATGCGCTTAAGGGCTTGTTTCATATCGACTGGCCGGTGCCGCTCTTTGCTGCTTGCTTATCAATGCTGATGGCAGTCAATAATTTCTTTGGCTTTCAGGGCGTCGCTAATTTCGCTCGCTATTTTGCTGCACCGCTTTTGGTGCTTTGGGTTGGCTACACTTTTTGTAAAGTCGTCCCGACCGTACCAATAGATGTCTTGACCGCTTCCTCTGTGCCTGGCCATGCTCCGGTGTCTTTCATGTCGGCATTGACTCTGGTTTCGAGCTTTGTCATTGGTTTTGCGGTCTGGGGCAACGAGCCCGATTATTGGCGCTATAGCAAACCCAATAAGAAGTTTGTAGTCTATTCGCTGATTGCGGCTCTGCTGGTGGGTGAAGTAATTTTTCCCGCTACCGGTTGGATGGTGGCAAGGCTTTCTGGTATCACCGATTACATTACTGCCACTAATTATATGAATGTCTATTCGTTTGGTGGAGTGGCATTGTTTGCCGCTCTTGTGCTGATTGCAAACTATTGCGCTGCTAACGATTCCAATATGTACGGCATGATCAATGCCTTAGAAAATCTCAAACGATTGCCTCATAAGGTCGCTGTCATTATTCTCGCTGGTGCCTCTTCTGCTTTTGCCGCCTGGTTGGCGCAAGCTGGTTCAAGCCGCTCCCTGGAGTCAATTGCATCGCTCAATTGTGTAATCATTCCGGTAATGACGGTGATTATGATTATCGAAGAATTTGTAATCAAGCTGCGTTATAATTTGCCCGATAATAGTTCTGTGGTCGTACCGATGAATGAGTTGCCAGCTATTCGCTGGCCAGCCTTTATTGCTTCTCACCTTGGATTGCTTGTGGGTATCTGCACTGCTGGGGTGATTCCTGGTTTAGAGTCACTTTTTGTTGGTATCTGCTCTGTGCAGTCTTGGCTCGTAGCTGCTGTGGCGTACTATGTAATGCGTGTGGTAGAAATAAAAAATGATGGAAGTTGTAGGTCGTTAATATGAGTTTCATTTTTGCACTAATTCCCGCTGTAATAGCACTTATCTTGGCTGTTCCCGCCTTTACTGATGCTAGCAATAGCGCTAAATGGCCGGTGGCTAATGCCGTCGTGGTAAAAAATGACACAAAGGTTGGCCGTACTGCTGCTTTTCAAGTGGGGCCGAAGAAATACACTACCAATTTTGAACACTCTTTAGAGCTGACGTTTTCCCGGGTTGGCATGGAGTTCAACCTGGGTAATCAGGTCACTAGCTATAACGGTGTAGACCCTGAAATCGGTAAGAACATCAGGGTTTCATATAATCCTGCTAACCCAAATGAAGCTGTAGTTGAGCCAGGATTTAGTATCCCGGTGTGTATTTATATGATTTGTACCGGTCTGATTCTTTTTATACGGCTGATTTTTCCGGCCAGTCATAGGGACTAGCTGTTACCGCGCTATTTTAATAGAAAATCTTTGCCTGTTTAGATGCTAGCGCGCTCTGCCTGAGAGACTCCCGCCGAACTATAAAACCTTATTGGAAGGAGAATATGCATTGTTTTGTGAGTTTTTAGACTGAGTAGACGGGGCATAAATTTCTCTGTAGCAACTGGAGTAAATCATGCCAGACGATAAAGTAAGAGATCAAGGTGACCAGGGCCGCAACGACTCAGCTGAAGCCAAGACTCTGAAAAGTGCTGACGCACAGGCTGCCCGAAACTCAGGTGCCGCAGAGATTTCGACAGTTGAGAAAACACGCTCGAATGCCAGCGATGGCTCCCTGCGTAGATTTAGTGGCATAGACCTGGATGCTCAGAATGAAAGTATAGAGATAGATTTTGGTGATCGAGTAGTTTCTAGAAATAAGCCAGGAAGAGAACAAACCGCACCAGCAATTGAAACGAAACCGGTGCTGAAGCCCAGCCTGCCGGAAGAACTCACCGCTGTGGCCTTACCCCTTGATTCGGTGAAACTACCTGAAGAGTTAACTGCCGTTGCACAATCTATCAATGAGCCGTTAAAAGGTTCGGTCCGTATGGATGTGCATCCTACCCAACCAGGCCATGATCTCGGTATGGCACACTTTGATGTGGCCGCGAAACATAAACCTACGGAACATAAGCCTACGGAACATAAACCTACGGAACATAAGCCTTCGGAGCATTCAGGTGCGGGGCATGGCTCTGTGGTGCGCTCACTTGAGGTTCACGGTCGCATAGTTCCCTCTTCTGAACACCAAGGCACGCTTTTGCGTGGCTCTGTTGAAGAAAATCTAGATTTGCAATCGCAAAAACCGAAATTAGAGAACAATCACCAGGGTTGGCTTCAGGCCATTCAGGACCTGGCTAAATTACCCTTAGACAAGCAACTGCAGATCTTTACTAAGGCGTCATCTGAAGGCTGGGGGGCCGCTAGTCAGGTGATAGTTGATGGCACTATTGGCGGGATTGTTGGTTCACTTCAAACTTTGGGGCCACGTCTTGAGCGCCTTGCTGACGTAACTGACTTTATTGCTGCCGTGGCGGTAAATGATGAAGCAAAGGCCGCCGGCTGCGCCGGAAAGGTTGCGGACTCTTTCGCTAAGGCGGTTACCAGTTCTAGTGAATCCTACGGAAGGTTTAGTGACTATCTGGGAACTATCGGAGCTGCCTCTTATTACGGCGATAACGGCAAGATTTTTAGAGATGCTGACCGATTTGTGCATCGACTTGACCACGAGTGGGCGCAGCTGCCTGTGCAGGAGAGAACGCGAATTCTAACGGGCATTGGCACTGAGCTTTTGCTTGATGAATTGATGTCTAATGAAGAGTTTGAAAGTTTCAAGGAGAGTTTGGTTCCAAAGGCTGTTAAAAGCTTGATGCCAGCGGAGGAGCTGGAAAAGCTAAAAGGGCTAAATAAAAAACTCGAACCACTAGAAAAGATTTCTGACGCCCTGAAAATGGTTGACTCACTAGCCAAAGAAACACGCGAAGCCAATGAGCACGGGAAGAGTCGTCATAGCGGAAACCACGGTGAGCATTCTGCCAAGCCGGGTGAGGGGCGTCACCTTCGCACTGAAACTGCGGTTCGCGGTGTCTTGGTACCCTTAATCCGACGGATCAAAACTATAGAAGATTAGCCTGAATTACATTCAGTGCTAATCCGCTGTTTCAAGTTTCTTTGTTGCTTTATGTTCTTCATATAGACATGGAGTGACATTGATATGGAAGCGCAAGAAACAGTAGCAATTGTAGGTTTGCCCGGGACAGTGCGTTGTAACATGCTGGCGAATATAGAAGCTTTGCTCAATCTCGTAGCTAGTTCGTTTGAGTTATCAGCTTTAGCCTTTGGTTTAGTGCTTTTCTTGGTTGGACTTTTTACTTACCAGCGCTCCATTTTTATGAATCCAATCGCTCTTCATAGAGCAGGTCGGAAGGCTCATATCGGAGTGTTTTTGATTAAATTTGGTTTGCTTGTGCCAGCCATTGTTAATTGGCTCGTGGCTTTTGCTCGTGACGCAGAACTTCTTAATTAGCGTATGAAGTAACTTCTTCCCTTAATTCTTCATTGCGTTTTACTATTTGATTGGCAATGCTAACCCTTGACCATAACTGCATGTTGGTGAGCCAATGTGTCAGAACTGTGGTCAATGGGTGGGAAGAATACTAGTGTGGTGAAAATTGGCCGTGTGCCCAAAGCCGGCAAAGTTACAATTTGGCGTGGTGTTATGATCGTTTTATCGACAGTTTCTGAAAGGTTGATTTGGAAAGTAAAACTAAACGTGACGCCTATGAAGTCATTGAGCAATCCTGGCTGCAGCTGAGAAACGGCAAGTATTTTAGTGGTCAGGGTGTGGGCGAAGTTTTTTATGAGACCGAGTCTGACATTGCTCCGACTAAGTTTGACTTGGCGATTGAGTTTCGTCCGCCGGTTGAATTGTCTATCGAGGCTTCCCATTGCACTCCGCCAGCGCGCGATTTTAGCGCTAAACTCTTGCCTAACAATCTATTGGTTCGTCAGGCTGGCGAGTTAGCCAGCAAATTGTATTCACCAAAGCGCCTTAGCTTTGATAATCGCTTTTTGGCAGCGCCATATACGAGCTTTTTGGACCTGTGGTTTTTTCTTGCCGGACGTGACGACGAAGAAGGCCTCTATCGTGGCCGCCATCGGTTTCTTCTTGAAGATGCAAAGAAAACAGCACATATTCCGCTCGTGCAAGCATTAAGAGAGAAGTTCGATTGGAGTGAAGATCGATATTATTGGCTGGTCGGCTCAAACATATACAAGAGTGAACAGTTTCTTGTCATAGACAAAAATGACTATGCCTTGGTTGGTTTTGGTCATCGCACTTTCGTCGATAAGCTTCCTGGCTGGGTTAAGTTTGTTCCGATGAATCCTTTTCTAAAGAAACCACCTTGCTTTGAGCGTGAGACATACCTCTCTTGCTATGTCGCTTTGCCGACCCATCAGCTCAAGGACACCGCAAAAGATAGTGCAAAGGAGCGGACTGTCTAATGAACGCTCAAGATATTTTAGAGAAATCATTTTTTGTAGTGCGAGATCTGGATAGCTTTGTCTTGTATGGAAACTGGGTCAACGACTGGCGTTCGCTCACTGACAGCAAAGTAAGTGGGACAACTCGCCGTGCTTTTCAGCTTTCGTATCGCAAACCAAATGAAATGGTACTGGTTTTTCAGGATAGCGACGTCATGTTTAAGTTCGTTGGCAGTTCTGTTTTTGTTAAAGGGCCTGATGATGAGCGCGCCAAATTTGTCGGTGCTACTGGTATTCCATCAGCCTGGGCTGTTTTTCAGGCTGCAAGTATTCCAGAAGAGATGTTTGCTTTTATCCGCTTTTGTCTGAACCCCAAAGAAAATTGTCTCTGGTATATAAAGCGTAATTGTTTTCGCTTGGTGCAAGTGAAAGAACAGGCGAACAAGCTCTTCTTGGAAGGTGATCTTGGCTCTGCTGGTATTGTGCGTTTGACTGTTTCTAGTATTAGTTATTTCATTCATTCAATAGAGATAACCACAAAGCCAGTCAACACCGAGTTTGCTAAGGAAGTCTTTGCTGCCGTGGCAAAAACAGGTGAATTCATTGACGCCATCCTTAGTCCGCTAAAGAACGAGAAACCTGAAGACACGACCATCAAGCATTCGTCATTGCATATTGAAACAGAGCTGAGTTTCGATCGCGTCAGTCTAAATCCGAAGTTGAGCGACGCTGATTTTTTAGTTTAGGCTGTCGAGCAATTTGTCTGTTGAAGTTGACCCCGAAAGATATCAGCCCTATTTCTTCGCCTTTAAATCAACAAGTGTCTGCTTGGTTATGGGCGTACTGATGGCAAAGCCTAGCCCGCCGCCCATGTCTATGACTCCAGCCACTTTGCCGTCCTTTGCAAACGCTGGCGCGCCGGAGACCCCAGGGCGCACATGCATGGTCAAAACCTGTACATCTCTGTCGGCATCTTCGCCGGGCAGAGGCGATGGCGCTGGTTTTGCGTCGCCGCGCTTCTTAATGCCATCGAATGTTCCTTCGGCAACAAAGAAGCCGCCGGAGGTATAAGCTTGGCCTATAGCCACTGCCGGAACGTTGGCTTGATCCATTTTTGTGTCGACTATTTCTAGCGGCTTGCAAATTGCTGCTGTTTTATCGCCGGTCGCAATTTCAATTAGTGCCAGGTCTTGGCTCTTGTCTGTGGCAATGACCTTTGCATCGAAACTTTCACCAGTGTTTGTCACCGCTGTGCGTTTATCTGGAATGCCATTAATGTTGGGAACGCCGTTGACCACATGGTTGTCGGTTATGGCCAGACAGCTGTTCGCTTCCGTGGCTACCATGAATGCTGTTCCACCCCAGTTTTCGGGTATGGACTGTCCGCCTTTATCTTTGTGGCCATCCATTTTTAACTGCACGATGCTTGGTCGCTTCTCTTTGTAGAGGGCGAGGATATCCATGCCCGAGCTTGTGTCGGGCTGGGCGAAGTCTCTGAACTGGCAGCCCTGAGTGTTGCGGCCCACATCTAAGGTTGGCAGCTCGGTAGGGCCTGGTTGTAGAGGGCACTCAGTACCGAAGAAGCTGCGGGCCTTATCGGCCTGCGAGCTATTTGATGAGTCAGATGCGTCCACGCAAAGGCCTCTATATAAAACGGGGGGAGTTCTATTTTGCCTCGGCAGTGGGAATTCGCCGCCTCGGTATTTACGAAGTTTCGGTGTAATTCTACAAATTTAAGCTGGAGTTATTGTTGCACAAAGCATCATGGCTCTGAATTGCTTAATAGTTCAAAGCTGGCCAGGGTCTTGGCTTTGCTTCTCGGTGATAGGAATTATTAAGGCGGCTGGCAAAAATAGATCGCGTTGCTTACATCGATCTTCTTCGTCTTAACCACCGGTTTGTTTGCGCTGATCAATTCTGCTCGTTTGTTTACCTCGTGTTCTAACCTCGTCTGTTAGGCTCATATGGAGCGCTCAAAAGTTGATACATGGTCAAGAGTAGACGAACCTATATGGCGAGGATTACAGGATGACTTCACAGCGATTGCTCCAACCGCCCGAAGAGGATGCTCCAAATACGGCCGCTGACGCCAGTTTTAACTGCAAGGTCGTTTCATCAGCAGAATGGCTTGCCTATTTTGAGAACAATAAAAAGAATAAACTGCCAATTGTTTGGCCGCAGTATTTAGATATTCCATTTTCTGTTCGTGTTCCTATTATCAAATCATTGCAGCGTTTTCAGGTCGGTGAAACTGGTGATGGCACTCATTTGCGGCAATATGCCAGAACTCTCAATGATTCTCTTTATGAACAGTGCATTGATCTATTTATAAAAGAAGAGAACGGCCATGCTCAGATCCTCGCGCGTGTTATTGAATTGATGGATGGCTATCTAATTACTTGGCACTGGTCTGACTATGCTTTTGTCACCATGCGTCATTTGCTTGGTCTAAAGACCGAGATTTTCATTATTTTGACTGCAGAAATTGTCGGTAAAAGCTTCTATAAGGCTTGTGCTGATAGACTTCCTGAGCCCTGCTTACGCGCTATCTTTTCAGACATTGTGCTCGATGAAATGGCGCACCTTAAGTTTCACTGGAGTTTTATGCGCAAGGAGATGTCGCCTTGCCCTCGCTTCGCTCGTTGGCTTATCTATTATTTCTGGAGTGCTGTATTCCTTGGCATATCCGGCGTCTTTGTTGTTGACCATAGAGAAGCTTTGAGAGCCTTAGGAAGAACTCCGCGAGCCTTCTTGCATGAGTGCTTCAGCCAGTTTCGGCAAGACGCTAGGCCAGCCCTGCACCTTGAGTAGACGCACGGTTGGCTTCCATAATCGTAGACTTTTTACTTCTGTGAAAGTTCTTCGCTTTGTTCTTTATAGAGTTCGTGGATATTCAGGCGTCTTAGTTTGGGGGCTTTGATGCTCGTCACAAGCACTACGATTAGTGTCATGATTCCACCAAATACCACTGACGGTACTAAGCCCATGATCTTGGCTGTGACACCTGATTCGAATTCGCCGATTTCATTTGATGAGCCAATGAACATGTTGTTCACTGCTGAGACGCGGCCTTTCATTTCGTTTGGTGTTTTTAGTTGGAAGATTGTGCTCCGTACCCAGACGCTTATTCCATCTAAGGCACCACTTATGGTGAGAATCAAGAGCGATAAATAGAGATTGGTTGAGAGACCAAAGGCAATCATGCAAGCACCAAACCCAGCTGCCGCCAGCATGAATATCTTGCCTGAGTTATGAGTGATTGGTCGGTGCGTAAGTACTATTGCTGTCACCATAGAGCCCACTGATGGTGCCGCTCTGAGCATGCCTAATACTTCGGGACCGCAGTGAAATATCTCTTTGGCGAAAATTGGCAGCAGGGCTACGGCCCCGCCAAATAACACGGCAAATAAGTCTAAGGCCATGGCACCAAGAATCACTTGGTTCTTGAAGACAAAATCTAAGCCTTCTTTGATGTTGTCAAAAACACTTTCATACTTCTTCGGTGTGATAACTGTGCGCGACTTCACCTGGCAGAAACTGACGAAAGCTGCCATCAGCATCACTGTTGAAACCAAGTAGGTGTAAGGCGCATGGAGCCAGGCATAGAGCACGCCTCCTAAGATTGGGCCAGCTACCGCTGACGATTGCCACACTGTGCTGTTCCATGCGGCGGCGTTGCCCAAGAGTGGTCGGGGGACAATATCTGAGACGATGCCGAAAATTGCCGGGCCATAGAAGCCTCGGGATACCCCAGACAAGGCAATAATCGAAAATATACAGACTAGAAGGGTTGGGTTGTGGTGGGTGCTTAATGTGCAGATGGTGAGAATTGCCATGCTCACGACCAAAGAAGCTACGGCCCAGAGCACGATTTTGCGGCGGTCAACAATGTCAGCCACGTGGCCGGCGTAGAGAGCCACTCCGATAGCCGGTATGGCTTCTGTCAGCCCGGCTAGACCAAGGGCGAGAGGGCTGTTAGTGATGGAGTAGATCTGCCAGCCCACGGCAATACCTTGAATTTGAACGGCAATCGTAACTAGCAGACGGCTCATCAGAAGCAATCTGTAGTCTGGTAGCTTTAGGACTGCGTAGGGCGATTCTTCGGGCACGGGATTCCTGTTGGGCAGTTTTTCACTGCATTTGACATAGGCCATTTTGACACATTGGTGGCCAGGCGGTTACTTTAGCTCCGTTTTGCCCTTAGAAGCCAGCTGCTCAACTATTTTCTTTGCCTTGAATTCTAGCTCCTCAGCTTCTGCGATATAGTTCATTTTTCGTAAGAGCTCGTCGTGATATGTGAGTGCCTCGACTAGCTCTTGTGGCGGCAGACTTGGGTCGCTCAATTGCAGAGTAGCAGTTCTTTTAATTAAACCGAGAGCCTGAGGGTACTTGCCCATTAGGTAGTAGATTTCGGCGCATGATTGGAGTTCGATAGCTAGGTGTGGTGAATTGTCGCCAAACTCCTCCTCTTGCACAGCGATTATGTGCAGCTCGTTTTTAAGAATATCTGCTAGCAGCGGAGGTACTTTCTCTGGTCTCTTTTGTTTGTTGTAGAGGGCGGCTAGGGCTGTGCGAATGTGCGCTCTGTCGCTAACGTCACTGTCTCCTTTCTTGTCTAGCTCAAGGGCTTGCTCTAAGTAGCGCTGAGCTTCGGACAGGTTTCCCGTTCTGAGGTGGAGCTGGCCCAGTAGATAAAGGCTGTTGCAGGCTCGTCCGCTATTGGGGCCGTAATTCTTCTGGTTATTGTTTAGTATGCGTTCACTGATTTGCTGGCATTGCTTCAATCGGCCTTGCTCTTCATCCAGGGAAGCCCTAAGACCCAAATAAATTGTAGTGAATATATGAGTGCTTCCGAGTACATCCTCGCAGAGTTGCAAGTTGTGGCTAACTAACTCTTCTTCCTTCGCTGTTTGATGGGTGTCATTGAGGAATGTAGTTATGGTTGAAAATTCTTCCGGTACGTAGCAGGGATATCTTTTGTCTATTTTTTTGCATCGGGCAAAACAATATTTGTAGAGTGGCTTTGCTTTGTCGAACTTCCCTTGGACGTCATAGAGTAACGCTAAGCTATAGAGACACGAAAATTCTGACTTGTGCTCGCATGATTTGTCGTTTTCTAGCGCTTTTAGCGCATGAATGTAGAGCTCTTCTGCTGCTTTGTAGTTGCCGGCTCGGCAGTACATATCTGCCGCTCGCTGTAATTCTGGGTGAATTCTCTCTAGTGCAATTCCGGCTTCCAGTGTGCCAATCGTACCTAACTGTTTGAAATACTCTGCTGCCGAAGAATAATTTTTGCGGCTGAGTTCTAACTCGGCCATGTTGTATATGTCGGCCGTATCTTCATGCGGACCGGTATAGGTGCAGAGCCGATTGACCTTTCTGTTTGACATTGATTGCTGGTAGATTCGTTCTGCTTCACTGTATTGGCCAATTGCTGCATAGTCTTTTGCCACTGTGTTCATGCAGATGCTGGCTTCTGGCGGGTAAGGACCAGGGCTGCTCAGCCATATTGCCAGCGCTTGCTGTCTAGCAATTCGGCAGTCAGTGTTACGTTGCTGCGAGTCAAGCACCCAAGCAAGTTCCCAGAGTATCAGCGGCTTGTAAGTGTTGCCTTTTTCATTGGTGTCGGCAACTAGAAAAGCCCTTCTCAGTAGCGACTCTGCATAGGCTCTCTGAGAGGGGTGGTGATTTATGCTTGCAAGATTTCTCAGACTCTCAATCAGTTTTGACTGATCACCACCGGGTTTGTCAACGAGCATCAGAGCCGCTGTAAAATTAGCCTTTGCTTGATCATATTGACCGTTTCTTGATTCTTCTTCGCCCTTGGACGTCAGTCTGTTCCATTCGTCTTGTTGATACAAAGTAGCAGCAGTAATGCCGATTACAATCGATATAAAAGTGAGAATCAGTTTGCTAACCACTAATTTTTCCAGTTTAGCAGATAAGCTTAGTTGCCGATGCCTACCTCTGCAATCGTGATAATACTGATGAATGCCACTGTAATCTGAAAACAAAAAGACCGCCTTTGCAGGCGGTCCTTTGTTTTCAGATTACAGTCTCTACTTGCGGTCCGAAGCAAGGTCGATATGTAAAACGAAATCTTGTTTGGCTATAGCCTCTAGTTTGTTTAGTTTGAGGTAGGCTCTTACCACTGTTGTTTTCTTACCTTGAGCATCGGTCTTCGCTGCGTCTTTCGATACAATTTCCACACCAAGCGCTTTCAAAATTTTCTCGATTTCGCTGGTGAGGTCTTTGATGGTTATTGCCAACAAGTATCGGTCGCCTTTGCGTGCGGTGTTCAGGGTTGTGTTTTTGTTTTTACCCGTGCTTGCAAGCCCAGCTGCTAGAGATTGAGACATTTTGCTAGTGTCGAAGATTTCTTCTCTGGCTGGTTTGAGTTTAGCGGCATCGTCTTTGGCTACTTTCTTGTCAGCTTCTCTGTCCCGCAGTTGATCAACCGTTTCTTTCTTCTCTCTGACTTTTGCTACTGACCCGCTGGTTGGACCGTTGCTAGAGTCTGCGCTGGAGAGCTGGTGCGGAGCTTTGTAGAAGGCGTGCTCAGAAGCTGGAAGAGATGCTTTGAGATTTACGTTTGGTGATGCATTTGCGATTTGGAACTGCGTAGCATTTGTTGCCATTTGGCGACGGCTAACCGATGGTTGGCCATAGCTTTGCCCTCCGCCACCGCCAGCGGAGCCTCCAGCACTAAAGCCGAATGCTATTCCCTTCGCTCTTGATCCACTCATAAACGGAGCTGGCATGGCGGCCATTGGTCGAGCCATGGCAACTGCTCTACCCTCATTGCCTTTGCCGAATATTCCCTCCCGTGAGACACCATCAGGCATTTCTACTTCGACGTTGACAGTTTTTGCTGGATCTCCTTTTGTTACTTTGCTTTCGTCAACTGCAACAAATGAGGTGTATTGAGTGAGAATGTGATGATCGAGAGCGACATTTGTTATCTCATCTTTGATTTCTTTATTGGCTTGGCCTGATTGGGCGCCGAACCAGTCTTCGCTCATCAGTCTGTCAACTTTGGCGCGAGCCCACATTGAAGCGACACCACGGTTTTTTGTATCAGATTCGGGGAAGCGAACATTGATTTTTTGCTCGTATGGTTTACCGGCGGCAAAGCCTTTGAGCACAATGGTGCCCTGGCCGCCTTTGATATATTTGCCTTTGAAGTAGAGTGGTTTTTCTGCCCAAACATCGGAGACTTCTTTGGGATAAACCTCTTTGGTTGTCACTCCATCTACTTTTACTTCTACATCGGTTAGCACTGGGGTAGAAATGCGGTCGTAGAATTTCTTGCCTACTTCTTCTGCTGAGCTGTTCAACAGAACATATTCAGCTTCGCCGCCTCCTTCTTTTGCCATGCCGTCGATTAATGTGCGATTGACGCTGTTGCCGGTGCCAAAGGAGAACCAACGTGATTTTCCTCTGAGCTTTTTGATCATGCCCATCACTTCGTAGTCGTTGCCTACATAGCCGTCAGTCATGAAGGTAACAATGCGCAGACGGTTGCCGTCGGCTGGAATGGCGCAAGCTTTTTCCACGGCAGGAGCCATCCACGTGCCTCCATTGGCTTGCAGGCTGTCGATGAAGTGGCGGGCTTTGGCCTTCATGTCAGCGCTGACTGGCTGCGGCTTATCGGCAAATTGCGACTGAGTGCTGTTGAAGGCAATGATTTGGAAGGTGTCATTGGCATTCATATGATCCAAGATATAGTGCATAGTTTCTTTGGCTTTGTTCAATGGCGCACCGCTCTGGGAGCCGGAACAGTCAATAACAAATACCATTTCTTTTGGCGCTACTTTGTCTGGTGTGATTCGCTTGGGTGGAATTAACATCACGGTAAAGTATCCAGCACCATCTTTGGCTGATGGGTCACGGTAAGTAACATAGCCGCTCTTGAGCGCGTCTTCAGCGACATTCCAGCTCAGAACAAAGTCTTTGTTTGGAATCGTAGCTTTATCGGTGAGGCTGATGTCAGCCTGGCTATTGCCAGTGTTATGTACCTGTACTTCGTGTAGTTTGGAGGAAATTTGCGAGACCGGCATACCGGCATTGAGGTGAACATTGATTGAAATATCATGACCGGCACGCTGTCCTGCTGCCACTACATTTGGTGTAATGCGAGAGGCGTCGGGAACTTGGTTAGTGTCATTGGCCCAGCCCCCGCCTGATTTGCCGACCGGTTCACCGGGGATGAATCTTGGCCCCACTACCGTTGGGAAGGTGAAGCTAAATTTGCCAGCTTCATATGGAAGAGTTTCTATGTATTTGATTGTGATTTCTATTTCTTTGCCGGGCTCAATGTTGGCCACTGATTGAGTGAAAATGTTGGTGCGCTCTTGATCTAGCAGTGAAGCTACATAGCCATTGGCTCGAGCTTGATCATAAATTTGTCTTGCTTCTTCGCGTTTTTTGATGCTGCCCTTGATCACTCTTGCGCCAACTTTCATTTGCATTTCGTCGACAGCGCCATTCTCTGATAGAGGGAAGGTATAGACGGCTTCGATTTTGTCTTTGAATGGATTTTGGAAAACCTGTTTAACTGTCACTCTGGAGATGTAGCCTGATATTTCAGCTTGTACATCAGTATGCTTGAGGGGGCAGCTGCCTAGTTGTTTGCCGCCCGAGGCCATGGCTACCAGCGTGCCTGAATCGGCCTGTTCATTGGCTTTTGTCTCTGCTGATTGATTTTGTTTTTGTTGTTGGCGATTGTTACGCTTTTCGTTTTTGTGCTTGAAACTTGCGGCCCTTAGTTTTGGGCTGTACGTTCTCTTGTTGGTCGAGATAGTTTTCTGCATCGTTCTTATTCCAAATTTTCCTAGACATTCCGGTTCGCTTATCAGTCACAAGCCACGCGGTTTCTTTGTTGATTGTCACTTTAAAATTACTCATCAAATCCCTCCATTACTCCGGTTTTTATCATCACACCAACAAACGTCAGTTGGTTCCTGTATAGTTTATCAGAATCTTCATCGTGGTCAAGGGGGGTTTCGCTGTTTTCCCATTGTTTCCTATAGTTCTCTGCCCGTTCTGATTTCTCTCTTTTGAGTTTTTGGTGCTGCGTTTCCGTCTCCATCTTGACGGTTGCCATGTCGCTCAACTCTTGCAGGGAACGCCCACCGTCTCGATTGTGGTGGTATTCTTTTGGGAGCCAGCTATTCGGGACCACGATCATTTCGCGGGTGTTCCGAGCGAGGGCATCGAAAAGGGCTTGGGTTTCGGGGTTACTAATCTTCATTCTGTTTCCTTGGTTGTTGTTGTTATAGTTCTATTATAGCATGTTAATTGCTGTTTGTCAAGTCTTATTTCTTACTTTCTTCAAAAATAATCATTAAAACTTGAGCCATCACCACACTAGCCGCACCGCAAATTAGAATTTCCATTGTTTTATCTCCTTACTTATATCTGTCTCTTATACACATCTCCGAGCCC